>NZ_JBGLRB010000013.1:0-147016 GCF_041402305.1 Aeromonas sp. S12(2024) | reverse complement strand
GCCGCTCGACTTGCATGTGTTAGGCCTGCCGCCAGCGTTCAATCTGAGCCATGATCAAACTCTTCAATTTAAGTTTGGTTGCTTCGAAAAGCGGCTCAATGAATTGCTGAAATAAACTGTTCGACTTCTTATTGCTAAGAAATCGTCTTGGTCACTTCACCAGACATTGAAAATCAAAAATTGTTTTTGATGTTCGATGCTGTGAGTGCCCACACAGATTGCTTGATTCAAATTGTTAAAGAGCGACGCAACAGTGTGTTGCTGCGGGAGTGGAATTCTACTCAACCGCCTTCTCGAGTCAAGCCTTATTTCAAAGGCTTTTCGAGGTTACCGACGAGGTTGTTTGCGTTGCCGCTTGCCCTGTCGATGTGGCGCATTATAGAGATCCAGCTCACATTGGCAAGGTTTTACCGCAATAAAATTGCAAAAAAGTGCAATTTCTTGGTTATTCATATCAACACACAGCCTTTATACAGACTTATCCACAGCCAAGGGTGAAGTGAGGACGTTTTACACCGGATAAATGCCTTACAAGGGTACTGGCCTGGCACTCATCCACCATTGCCGCACTGTCGCGTCTAACGCGCAGCGCCCTCGACATCTTCTATATAAGAACGCGTATGAGGCATATATAGAAGCGCTTATCCCAATCCAGCATCTTTGACCCAGCACGCCATCAGCTCGCCAGCGGGAAGATCCCGGCAGCCCGATACATCCTGCCCAGCCCAGAGCGGAGAGAAGCCACAGTCCCCCACCTTCTCGGCAGCAGCACGCAGCGGTGCCAGTGCGCCACTGGCATAGGGGAAGTGAGGGGCAAGATCCGAGAGCGGGCTCAGCTCACGCATCAGACGGTTGACGATACCCCGCGCTGGGCGGCCACTGAACAGATTGGTCAGTGCCGTCTGCTGGCCTTGGGGTGAGTGAAGGGCAGCGCGATGCAGCACCGAGGTGGTCGCTTCATGGCAGCAGAGAAAGGAGGTCCCCATCTGCACGGCACTCGCCCCCAGCGTCAGCGCGTTGGCGATCCCCTTGCCATCGACGATACCGCCAGCGGCGATCACCGGCAGATCGGTCACCGCGAGGATTTGCGCCAGCAGGGTCAGGGTGCTCTGCTGCAAGGCGAGATCATCGGAGAGGAAATGACCGCGATGACCACCCGCCTCCAATCCCTGAGCGATGATGGCGTCGGCACCGTGCTGAGCAAGCCAAATAGCCTCCGCCACCGTGGTGGCACTGGCAAATACCTTGGCCCCCGCAGCCTTCACCCGGGCAAGCAGCTCGGGTGCGGGCAAGCCGAAGTGGAAGCTGACCACAGCCGGTCTGAACTCGGCCAACATGGCGGCATGATCCTCATTGAAAGGTGCACGGCTTGGCGCCGTCGTAAGAGCTGGGGGCTGTACGCCGAACTCGGCATAGTAGGGAGCAAGGCGCTGCTGCCAACTGGCCAGAGCAACGGGATCAGGTTCCCGTTGCCGATGGCAGAAGAAGTTGATGTTAAATGGCCCAAGGCCGCTTTGGGAAAGGCACTCCAATTCGCCGCGCAGCTCCGCTGGCATGAGCATGGCGGCAGGCAAGGAGCCCAAGCTGCCCGCTCGGGTCACGGCAAGCGCCAGCTCGCTACCCTGCACACCGGCCATCGGTGCCTGAATAATGGGATAACGCATCCCCAGCTCGGCAAACAGGCTCATCCGTTCACCCCGAGCAACATTGCCCGTTCTTGCGGGCCAAATCGGTTGTTGCCATCCATCTGTCAGACTCCTTTCCGATAACCGTGGTTACACATCAGGCCCGCAAGGGGCCCGATGAAGAGAATGGAGGCTTAACGCACGCTGCGCAGCAGGAAATCCGGCTGACCGCAGGAGCGGCGCTCGCGCTTTTGCATCTCGGCGGAACAGGTGACCGCATCCGTCCCCTCTTTATTGACGCAGATGTAGATCTCCCGCAGGAAGCGGCCACCATCGGCGCACGCTACCGTGATGTTGTCGGGGGCCAGCCACTCGTTGGCGCTCGCCAAATCGGCCTTGAGCTGGAAACTGGTTTTGCGCAGCGGCTCTTCCGGGGATTGATAAGCCGCCGGGATCTTCACCTTCTGGCGCAAATCGCTCGCCAGCTGATGGAAGGCCTGCTGGCTCAGGCCGGAGCAGGTGCCGTGCTTCTCCCACTCATGGCGATAGAGAAAGCGGCTGGGGTAAAGGTCGGCAAACTCGCTCTCCATATCGGGATCTAGCCGTTCGCGGGTGCAGTTGCTGGGGTAACCGCGATCGTACTGGGGCCAAAGACCGTGCAGCACAAACCCCAGCTTGCGGGAACACTGGTCCCGATCGGCCGGTTTGACGGCACAATGCTCGGGCGACCAGGAGAGCGCCATGGCGTAATAGTCAAACGCCCCCGCCTCCCCTTTGGCCTGCACGGCCGAGGAGAGCAATAAACCACCCGCCAACAGGGCAATCATCTTCTTCATCTTTATATGTCCATCTAACGCGACTCGGGATAACAGCCATGCTCCCATATTCTGGCGACCGGAAACAGCCATGCCGAAACGGCATACGACAAGGGTCAGACCAGTCAGGGGTTTCACCAGAGGGCGAGCAGGGGTAAGCTGACCGACCGGTAGGCTCCTCGTCCACCACCAGATAATCCCTCTTGGCAACCACAGGATGTAACATGATCCGCAAGAATCCCTCCGGCCATCTGCCTGTCATCGACGAATCCGCCTATATCGACAAGACCGCCATCATCTGCGGCAAGGTGATCATCAAAGAGAATGTCTTTGTCGGCCCCTATGCGGTGATCCGCGCCGACGAAGTGGATGCCAACGGCGAGATGGAACCCATCGTCATCGGCGCCAACTCCAATATTCAGGATGGCGTGGTGATCCACTCCAAATCCGGCGCCGCCGTCACTATCGGCGAGTACACCTCCATCGCCCACCGCTCCATCGTCCACGGGCCGTGCGAAGTGGGGAACAGGGTCTTTATCGGCTTCAACAGCGTGCTGTTCAACTGCCATATCGGCGATGGCGCCGTGGTGCGTCACAACTCGGTGATCGATGGCTGCGATCTGCCGCCGGAGTTCTACGTCCCCTCCACCACCCGCATCAACCAGCAGAGCGATCTGACCCATATCCCGCGGGTTTCGGTAGATGCCGCCGAGTTCTCCGAGGACGTGGCCCACACCAATATCGATCTGGTCAAAGGGTACAAGGCGCTCTCCAACGAGTTCTGATCCCTCTGTATTCCCAGAGAACAAAACGGGCGCCGAGGCGCCCGTTGCTGTTTCTATCTCTACTTATATATGTGCTGGTCAGGAACACTTCTTCAGGCTGATATTCCAGTTGGCACCGGATTGCACCTGATGCTTGGCGGCGAAGCTGTCCATGTTCAGCGCCACCGACACCTGCAGCAGGCTGTTGAGGTAGACCAGCGGCTGACCTTCCGGCACATCGCCGAAGCTGCTGACGTAAGGGGCCTTGCCGTCATATTTGACCACATCCCCTTCGCGGATCTTGATGCAGGCGTTATCCCCCTTGTTGATCCCCGCCTTGGTCAGCAGGGCATCGTCGATATTGGTCCAGACGTTGCCGTACTGCACATCGAGGATCGGGATGGTGCCCTTGAGGGTGCCATCCTTCTCGGCTACCGCAGGCTGATAGGGGATCTTCACCACTTCGGCGGGCAGCAGCGGGCCGACCTGCTCGTAGCTGATGGCGCCGGAGGCGAGCCGTGCGCCGGTATAGGCGTACACATCACGGCCATGGAAGGTGTAAGACTTCTCGGAGCCCTTGAGGCGGTTGAGTTTCTCATCGATCTGGCGCACTGCCTCGATGCCGAAGTGCTCCGCCACCAGGGTCAACGTGCCGTTGTCCGGAGTCACGATGTAGTGGCCGCTCCTGGTCTTGAGCACTACTGACTTGCGCTCGGTGCCGACACCGGGATCCACCACGCTGACAAACACAGTCCCCTTGGGCCAATACTGCAGGGTCTGGTAGAGGCGGTAGGAGGCTTCCCAGATGTTGTAAGCCGGGATCTCGTGGGTCAGGTCATAGAGCGGCAGGGTGCGATCCACCCCGAAGGCAACCCCCTTCATGGCCGACACGGCGCCATCTTTGAGGCCGAAATCGGTCTGGATCACCAGCGCTTCGTTGGCGGCGGCGATGCCGCTTGCCAGCATGAGGGCGAGCGCAATGGCGCGGGGAGCGGTGCGAATATCCATATCTGAACTCCTGAATCATCTGAGGATAACGAAACGGCGACAGCCATTTAGACATCCAGACTGCCACCAATGGATTTTTTTGCAAGGGGTTTGCCACAAAGTGAGGGACGACTCGCAGAAATTGTGCTCGCCAAACGGCGACAGCGGGGGTATCAAAGGCAGAATTGGAAAACGTTTACAATACAGGAGCTCAGCACCATGACACAACCCGTACCGGAGATGATGACCCTGCTGCTGGAGATTGGTGAACAGAGCAGCCAGCTCTGGCTGAGCCAGCCAGATGCGGCCCCGTCACACTACCTGCTGGCCTTTGGCACCCACGCCATCCAGCCCGGACCGTTTCGCAATGCGCCACCCACCCTGCTCGAACTGGAGCGGGCCATCATGGTGGTGGAAGATGAGCTGATGCGCATAGCCCCGCAGATCCCGCCCGGCTTGCAGCTGACCCTGCGCAGCCAGCCGTCGCTGGCCGAAGTGCTGGGGGACAACCAGCTCGACCGGGATCTGGTGGAGCAAGCCTTTGGCCAGCTGGCCGCGATGGCGGAAGGGGATCCTCTCGCCGCCAACCAGCTACCCCGTGACGAGTACTTTGCCGCCGTGCTGCTGATCGTCAGGGAGTGGCTGCACCATCTGGCCAGCGAGAGCGTGCTGATCGTGGAGTAGGGATAAATAAGTGGTGAGGGCTTCAGCTTCTGGCAAGGTTTGTCGGTGGATCCTGTCGGGATTTCCTTCGCGTATACTTTGCCCGTATGGCGCCCGCGCCCCTATCGGTACTGCACCCAGACACCTATGACCTTATTTTCAGGTAATCCCCCAGCCTTGCGCTGGCCACCGGCGTTTGCTCGCCAGTTCATCGTCAAAGTGGCCGGATTGGCCCTGCTCGCCCTGACCGGGTTGGGCATTGTCTTCTACTACACCTATCTCACTATCCAGCACGACATGGATCTCATCACCGCCAGACAGAAGAACGTGTTCGAGGTCTTCTACCAGCGAGCCAAGATCCTCAAGGTGGAGAACATCACCAGCTATCTGGCACAACACCATCTGCTCGATCAGCCACCGCCCCCGAATAGCGTCGGCAGCGACTATCTCTACGGGTATGACCTCAAAAGCAAATACCGCTTTGCCGATATTCCGCTGCAATACCCGGCAGCCAATATCCTCAACACCTTCCGCTATGCCCTCTCTTATTCGGAGGTGATCAATATCTACACCATCTGGAATGACTACCGGCTGATCGGCATGGTGGCCGACAACAATGTGCTGCCCGCCAGACTGGCGCCGATCAAGGTGGATCTGATGACACTGCCCGCCTAGTATCACTACTTCGGTTGCGCCAGCTTTGCGCCCGGACGCCCCTTGTGCAGCGCCGATGAAGCCTTTGTCTCCGATATCGAGATCGACAGCTTCAGCATGCGCAACACCATAGTGATGTACTTCCCCTTCATTCATCAGTCGGGGCGCGGCGGTTACAAATACGGGCTGCTCGGTATCGACATCGCCGTCGATGAAGCATTTAACGATGTGCTGCGCCCCTTCGACACCATCAACCCGACCCGCACCAACATATCGTTTGAAGCCGCCGAGCCATGCCGCCCGAGGCATCTCTGCCTGAGCAAACCCTTTATGCGCACCAAGGCGGGGGATGATCTCTATCTGAAGTGGTCCTACAGCTGGTTTGATTTCGTCAAGCTGGCCCTGCAAAGTGCGGCCTTCAAGGTCTATCTCATCGTGCTGTTGCTGGGCATGGTGGCCTGGAAGCAGATCTACCTGCGGCTGCGCACCCTGGCGCACACCGACCACCTGACCCGGCTGCCCCGCAGAGATGTGCTCTGCCAGAGTCTGCTCCACGAGCACGACTACCTGATGATCCTCGATATCGACAACTTCAAGTCGATCAACGACACCTATGGCCATAGCGTCGGGGATCTGGCACTGGTCGCCTTTGCCCGCCACCTCAGAAGCAATATCCGCAAGGTGGACAGCGCCATCCGTTGGGGCGGCGAGGAGTTTATCGTGCTGTTCAAGGGGATGGAGGATGACGAGATGATGATCCACTCAGCTGGTCGCCTGCTGGATCGCCCATTGGGGATCTCCGAGCTGCCCACCCCCATCACCTTCTCCGCCGGGGTGATCCGCATTCGCGACTACCTCACCGTCACCGAGGCGGTGCATCTGGCCGACGAGCTGCTCTACCACGTCAAACAGCACGGCAAACACAACATCGCCTGCTATGAGGGCAAAAAGATCCGGCTGATCCGCCCATTACCGGACGACGCAGAGGCATAGCCGCCTTCTGCCGATCCCCCTGCTTCTGCTACCATCGCGGCCACGATCACTCACTGCATCGTGGCCGCAGGCCGCGATAACCCCGACTGGTGCCCCTATGTCCACAGCCTCCTTTGCCGAACTGGCCCTCTCCCCCCGCTTGCAGCAGACCCTGACCGAGCTCGGCTATGCCGCACCGACCCCCATTCAGGCTCGCGCCATCCCCGTCATTCTGGCAGGGCGGGATCTGATGGCGGGGGCCCAGACCGGCACCGGCAAGACCGCCGCCTTTGTGCTGCCGCTGCTGGAACAGCTGCAACAACAGCCACAGGCAGAGCCCCGCCCAATCCGCGCGCTGGTGCTGGTGCCGACCCGCGAGCTGGCGGTGCAGGTCGCCGAGAGCGTGGCGCGCTACGGCCAGGGCACCGGTCTCACCAGCACGCAAGTCTACGGCGGAGTGAGTATCGCGGCGCAGGTAGAGGCGCTTCAAGCCGGGGTGGATATCCTGATCGCCACCCCGGGCCGCCTGCTCGACCATCTGCGTCAGGGGACATTGAGCCTGGATAGCCTGCGCCATCTGGTGTTTGACGAGGCGGATCGCATGCTCGACATGGGCTTTATGGACGAGATTAAGGCGCTGCTCAAACAGATCCCGGTGGATCGCCAGACCCTGCTCTTCTCCGCCACCTGCGATGACAACCTGTTTGCCCTCTGCAAGGTGCTGCTGCGTGACCCCGAGCTGATTGAAGTGGCACCGCGCAACACCACGGCGGCCGAGGTGGAACAGCGGGTCTACACGGTGGATAGCGATCGCAAGCTGGCGCTGGTCGAACACATGCTGAAAGTGAAAGGGTGGGCACCGGCGCTGATCTTCAGCCGCACCCGTCAGGGGGCTGACAAGCTGGCCCAGCAGCTCGGCAAGGCGGGCATCAATGCGCTCGCCTTCCACGGCGATCTGTCGCAAAGCGCGCGAGAAAAAGTGCTGCTGGAGTTTCGCGCTGGCACCTTGCAGGCGCTGGTTGCCACCGACGTGGCGGCCCGCGGCCTCGACATCACAGATCTCAACTATGTGATTAACCTCGAGTTCCCGTTTGTGGCGGAGGATTACGTCCACCGTATCGGTCGCACCGGCCGTGCCGGCAACAAGGGGCTCGCCATTACCCTGTTCAGCCCGGAAGATGCGCCGCTGCTGGAGAAGGTGGAAGCGGTACTCGACACCCGCTTGCCCCAGCAGTGGTTCCCCGGCTTTGAGCCGGATCTCACCCGCTTCGAGCCCGAGCCGCGCCGCAATAGCAAGGCGGCTCAGAAGCAGCGCGCCAGAAAGCAGGCCCTCGCTGGCAACAAGGGTGGCAAGGGCAAGCGTTAAGCCTGCCCTGCGCCGCCAATAAAAAACGCCCGCACGGGCGTTTTTTGTTATCTGACAGGGGCCAGCTCTTGGCGAGTCACACCCTAACGGGTCGCCAGCACCAGTGGCAGGGATCGCAAGATCTGTCGCTCCGCCAGGGTCGAGAGGATAAACATCACCATATAACCGAGGCCCAGCGCCACGATAATCGCCACCACGTTGGCGGTGAACTCGGCCACCAGATAGTAGGCCGCAATCAGCGCCACTATGCCCGCCAGCCGGATCAACAAACTCTGGGTAAAGTGACCGTGAGCCTTGATATAGGCGAGCTGATAGCCATTGAGCATCATAAAGATAAAGAAGATGGAGAAGTGGAACAGCACAGGCACCGCCCCCACGTAGTCGGCGGGGAAGAACAGCAACACCAGCGGTTTACCCGCCAGCAGCATCAAGCCAAAGAAGGCCAGACTGACGATGGCGGAGAGACGGAAGATCCAGCGGCGAATAAGCCTTATCTGGCGGTGATCGCCATTGCGCAGATTGACCGCCAGCTCAGGCAGCACAAAGCGGTAGATGGGGAAGACAAACAAGGTGGTCATATAGGTGAAGATGGGGCGCACCACCACCTGAAAATCCCCCAGCTCGTCGATGCTGAAGTGGCGGATGGTGAGCAGCACAGTGATGTAAATCATCAGGATGCTGGCCCCCGCCTCCAGCGAGGCGGTAAAGCTCTTCTTCACATAGCTCACCATCTCTGGGCCGAGCGCCACCTTGGCCAGCGGCCTGGTGGCGATGGCCCGACGGCGCGAAACATACATATAACCGGCGATGGCGAGCGACGAGAAGGTCAGCCCGTAGAAGAGCGAGGCAAGCGCATCCATCCCCAGTCCGAAATAGCAGGCCATAAACAGCAGACCGTTGGCCAGCGGCTCCAGCCAGGTGACCCGGTTGGAGAGCGCATACATCCGGTACATGGCCACCAGATTGGTGAAGTAGACCTTGAGCCCCAGCCCGAAGATGACCCCCACCAGTTGCAGATACTCCACTCGGATATGGAGCCCGTGCTTGATATAGGGGATCACCGCCCCCCAGGTGAGCAGCACGATGCCGATGAGGAAGTAGCGGAAGATATTGATGATGTCCCGATCGTTCTTGGTCTGGGAGTAGCTCACCACCATGGAGGAGCGAAAACCTGTCATCAGGATAAAGGAGAGGGAGATCAAATCCACCACGCTGTTGAACAGCGCCAGCTCCCCCTTGGCGACCCATTGCGCCAGCCACACCTTGAAGGCGAAGCCGATAACGATGCTGACCAGCGAGGCCCACATCCCGGTGATAAAGGCCTGCTTGAGGCGCGCGAGAGAGGCGTATTGCATAACGAAAATGGATAACTTTCATGGAAAAGAGAGAGGGCCATCTTATGAAAGCCTCCCTCCCTTGAACAGCGTTAATGCCACGCACTCACAGCCACCAAAAAAACCGCAAACGCAAAAGGCCCGCTTATTTCCTGAAAGCGGGCGTTTTGTGGTGTGCCGTTATGGCTGCTGATTGCAGCGATGACACGGCTTGCTGCCAGTCTGTCGCGCAACCCTTATGACTGCGGCGCCGCCTTGATCAGCTCTTCATAGTGATCAATCAGCTCGGGGCCGTGCAGCGGCGAGTCGTGACCGCCAATCACCGTCTTGATCGGCAGCTTCATCGCCTTGAGTCGCTCGATGGTCTGCGGATACTCCTTCACATTGGCAAAGCTCAGGTTACCCAGCTTCTCCTTGAGGATGCAGTTGCCATAGAGCACCTGCTCGTCGGGGAAGTAGACAAAGATGCCGTCCGGCGTGTGGGCCGGGCCCGCGAAGAAGGCGCGCACCTTGCCCTCTTGCAGGGTGAAGTCGCCATCGTGCACCACGTTCGGCAACACCAGCGGCAAATCCGGGTACTCCGGCAGCCCCTTGCGGGTAAAGGCGACAATCTCGGCCCAGTCGCTCTTCATCAGATCCCGGGTCTGGCGCGTCGCTACCACCTTGGCCCCGATGGACTTCCAGTAGGCATTACCGCCCGCCCGGTCGGTGTGGTAGTTGGTGTTGATCACCTCCAGCACCGGCTTGCTGCTGACCCGTTTGATCAGCTTGTGCAGCTCGCGGGCGGTATCCGGCGTCCAGGTCGCCCCCACCACAGTCACCCCCTTGGCCCCGAAATAGACCATGGAGTTCTCTTTGACGTAGTAGTTGTCTTCAACAACATAGACAGGGCCGCTCACCTGTTTGAGTTCGATCCCCGCCGCCCGCACGCTGCCACCCCAGAAACTCGCCATCAGCACCACGGCTCCGGCCAATGTGCACTTCATCCAACCTTTCATCATCTTGCTCCCTCGAACCAACCGCCCCCTCGCCACCCCTGTGGCAAGCCGGGCCTTTTAAGCAGTGAGCAGAAGATACGGGGGATTTGTGAGGGGAAAATGAGGTTGTGTGAAGAGAAGGTGAAGTCTGGGGGAAGTCTGGGGGAAGTCAGGGGAAAGTCCGGAAAAATCGGCAACGACCTCCTGTTCGCGAATGTCCGAATACGCTGCGCCATTCAAACCTACAACACAGATAGCGGCCCCTCACCCTAGCCCTCTCCCGAGGGAGAGGGGATGGCCCGTGCCAATTCCCCCCCCACCCGAACCTCGTACGTAAAGCACAACCAGCGGAGCCTATTTGCTCCCTTCTCCCACTCTTGATCACAAACAAGGGGAGAAGGGCCGGGGATGAGGGGAAGGTAACAATAAGTCACATCATGTAGGGACGATTAGCGCAGCGTAATCGTCCGTTTACCGCGAATATCCTGTTAGCAAGAGAAGCAGGAACCCCTGAGCACCTATAGCTTACAAAACATCATCTGCCGTAGTTCACACAACAAAATTCAAAAGCTTCATTCAAAGCCAGTACAACTGTACAATACACCAACTAATATTTTTGTTTTTATTGAGGTAATTCAATGGCAATCCCCAAAGTCTTTGTAAGTTCAACTTGCTATGACTTACAGGAAGAACGCTCACAGTTAGAGAGGTTCATATATAACCATGGATTTCAGCCTATCCTTAGTGAATATAGTGGCGTTTATTATGACGTCGATACTCATACACATGAATCTTGTGTCAATGAAGTTTCTAATTGCGATATGTTCGTCTTGATAATATCAGGGCGTTATGGTGGAAAATTTAAAGATGGAAATGGAGAATCCATAACACAAGCAGAATACAATAAAGCAAGAGAAGTTGGCCTACCAATATTTACATTTGTAAAAGCAGATGTTTTTTCTGCACAACATTATTACAAAGAAAATTTGCGCATTCATGGTGAAGTCTTTGCAAATAAAATAAGTTACCCCGCAATAGAAAAGCAAAGTGATGCGACTTCAATTTTTTCATTTATTGATATCGTCCACCGAGCCAAGACAAACAATGGAATAGAAAAATATCAGTCTTTTAGCGACATTGAGTCTCACCTAAAGAAACAATGGGCTGGGATGTTCTTCTCGTTTTTACAAAAGAGAAAAGAACATGACAAAGTTGAAGCAATGACATCCATCTTAGAGAAATTGGCAAACTCATCGACAAAACTTGAAGCTCTGGTTAGTAGTCTCCATAACAAAGAAGTCGGAGAGGCAGAGACATCAAAACTCATAAATAATTCTATAGAATCGTCTCTGGGCATTGAATTTTATTCCATCCTAATTGAATCACTCAGCGAATCCGTATGGAATGAAGATGCTGATGACTATGAATCTACTATTAGAGAAAAAACTGGGTCTATAGCTTACACAGAAAAAGAAAATGATCTGGCAAGCTACTTAAAAAACATGGAAAACATTGTTTTTATTCAAAAAGAAGACTCACAAAACACTATGGGCAATCACATGATTTGCTTTTCAGACTCCGAGCTTGCTGGTTTTATTCCTGATCGAAACTGGCATAAACTAGTCAGGATATATAAGGGAGTTATAAAATCGACCAATTTCAACACCCTTCACTCTTGGTATGAAGACGCCCTTAAAGAGCACTTTCAGCTATGAAAACAATCATTCCATGATTAATAATAAATCCTTTTTATCCATGGAAGGGCTAAAAATAAAACCACCCTCATGTGGGGTGGTTTTATTATCACCAAACTAACACTGGTTATTTATCCCCAGTAACCACTTACCCCAACGGCGGCGTCCGCGGCGGCACCATACGCTTGTTGCCGGTGGACTCGAAGGCCGAGGCGAAGCGCAGCAGGTTGTTGTCGTCATAGGCACGACCGGCGAAGGTCAGGCCCACCGGCATACCGATATCGGCCATCACGCCCATGGGGACGGTGACGGTCGGCACGCCGAGATGGCGAATGGCGAGGTTGCCGTTGGCGACCCAGATGCCGTTGCTCCAGGCGATATCGGCAGAGGCCGGATTCACATCCGCGTCAGCCGGGGCGACGTCGGCAACGGTCGGGAACAGCACGGCGTCGAGCTTGAGCCCGTCCATCCAGTCCTCCAGGTCCAGCTTGCGGGTCTTCTCCAGACCGCGCAGGCCATCCGGCACTGTGACGATCTCGTCCCAGGATTTCAGGCCACGCTTGGCCATATTGACGTACTCGTCCATGCCCGCCGCCAGATCGCCCTCGCGGTTCGGCAATGTGCCCGGATCGTGGGGGAAGATCTTCGGCCCATCGACATCGGCCAGCTTGTTCAACTTGGGATCGCCGTTGGCGCGCAGGAAGTCGTCAAACGCCCAGCCGGAGAGCTCCCACAGCTCGTCGTTGAGAAACTCCGGGCTCACGATGCCGCGATTGAACACGGTCGGCGCGCCGGGTCGGTCCCCTTCGCAGTTGGAGACCAGCGGGAAGTCCACTTCGATGACTTCGGCGCCAGCGGCTTCCAGCGCCTGACGAGCCTGCTCCCACAGCGAGATCACGGTCTCGCGGGTATGGATGCGCTGACCGGTCGGGCCGCCGATACCGGGGTTTTCGCTGGTGCCAGCCAGTTCATCCTTGTTGATAAACATGCGCGGCACGCCGAGGCGCTTGCCCTTGAGGGCATCGGGCTTGGCAGCCAGCTCCAGATAGGAAGCCGGACGCACTTCAGAAGCCTTGGGCAGCTGCACCCAGGGCTGCATGCGCCACAGATCGCCACGGGTATCGGCATCGTCGGCCACTACTACGTCGAGCACTTCCAGCAGGTCGTTCATGGTGCGGGCATAGGGCACCACCACATCCATGGTCGGGGTCAGCGGCCAGTTGCCGCGCACCGAGATGACGCCACGGGACGGGGTGTAGGCACACAGGCCGTTGTTGGAGGCAGGGCCACGGCCGCTCGACCAGGTCTCTTCCGCCAGACCGAAGGCAGAGAAGCTGGCGGCGGTGGCAGTACCGGCCCCGTTGGAAGAGCCGGAAGCAAACGGCGCGGTCAGGTAGTCGGCGTTGTAGGGGCTCTCGGCACGGCCATAGACGCCGCGCTGCATGCCGCCATTGGCCATCGGCGGCATATTGGTTTTGCCAAGGCAGATGGCACCGGCGGCGCGCAGCCGCTCAACGGTAAAGGCATCGCGCTGGGCCACCAGATCCTTGAAGGCCGGGCTACCGGAGGCGGCTGTCAGCCCCTTGACCAGATAGCTGTCTTTGGCGGTGTAGGGGATGCCATCGAGCGGGCCCAGAGTCTCGCCACGGGCGCGGCGGGCATCGGAAGCCTCGGCCTCTTTCAGCGCATCGGGATTGGCGACCACCACGGCGTTGAGTTTGGTGGCAGTCTCGGGGCCGTTGTAGGCCTCGATACGGGCCAGATAGGCCTTGACCAGTTCGACCGCTGTGGTGCGGCCTGATTCGAGCGCGGCACGCAGCTCGGCAATGGAAACCTCGGTCACTTCGATCATTTAGGATCTCCTGTAAAAGGGTGACTGTTTGTCATGATGATCGCCGCATCTGCGCTGGCGACCATCACACCATCAAGAGATAAAACCCCACGGCGTGGGGTTTTGAATTTCTACACTCTTCGACCAGTTTACTGACCTGAAGGGATCTGCTGAGTAATGCAGTGGATATTGCCACCGCCCAGCAGGATCTCGCGAGCCGGTACGCCGATCACTGTGTGCTCCGGGAAAATCTCTTCCAGAATGCGCTGGGCTTCGCCATCGGTGGCGGCATCCAGCAGCGGGTAGACGATGCGATCGTTGGTGATGAGGAAGTTCACATAGGAACCGGCCAGACGGCCTTCTGCCTCGCGCGGCACACCGCTGCCGCTCTCGACACCGGCAGACTCCTCTTCAGTGCAGAACAGCGGGCCCGGCTGGGGCAGCTTCCACACTTTCAGCTTGCGACCCTTGGCATCCACCGCCGCTTCCAGCACCTTGAGGGCGGCCACGGAGCGGGCGTATTGGGGATCGTTCTGGTCGTCAGTCCAGTGCAGGGCCACTTCACCCGGACGCACGAAGCAGCACATGTTGTCGATGTGGCCGTCGGTTTCGTCCATGTAGACACCTTCGTCCAGCCAGATAAAGCTGGTGACGCCCAGATAGTCGCGCAGGTAAGCTTCGATCTGCTCTTTGGTCAGGTGCGGGTTGCGGTTTTCGTTGAGCAGGCACTCGGCGGTGGTCAGGCAGGTGCCTTCGCCATCAACATGGATGGAGCCCCCTTCCAGAATCAGCGGCGCGTCGTAACGAGCCATGCCGTGCTGGGCCAGCATCTGGGCAGCGACCTCTTCATCCTGATTCCACGGGTAGTAGAGACCGCCCTTGTGGCCGCCCCAGGCGTTGAAGCCCCAATCCACCCCACGGCACTCGCCGGCAGCGTTGGTCACAATGGTGGGGCCGGTATCGCGGGCCCAGCAGTCATCGCTGTTCATTTCAGCCAGAGTGACGTGGGCGGGCATGATGGCGCGAGCCTGCTCCATAAACTGGGCCGGTACCCCCATAAAGACCGGGGTGGCGCCACCGATGGCATCGGCCACCTTGGCGAAGGTCTCTTGCGCGAAGCGACCGGCTACGCGCCAGTTGTCCGGGCGAAATGGCCAGATCATCCAGACGGCCTGCTGGTGCGCCCACTCGGCGGGCATGGTGAAGCCGTCGGCGGCCGGCGTGGAGTTAATGGTCTTGATGCTCATCGCAAGGCTCCTTGCATGGATTGAGGCCCCCGTTTACGCCCGATGCGGCGCGGGAACCCGGAAAAATAACAGTGGGTCGCAGATTAAGACGTTGCGCCCCCATCCATCAAATGAATAGGATGGATTGTCCCATAAACACGACGAATAATCCCCCCATGAAACTGCACCAGCTCGACCTCAATCTGCTGCTCGCGTTTGACGCCCTGATGACGCAAGGGAGCGTCACCCGCGCCGCCGAGGCGCTTTTTATCAGCCAGCCCGCCATGAGCCACTCCCTTAACCGGCTGCGCACCTTTCTCGGTGACCCGCTGCTGGTGCGCACCCCGCAGGGGATGCTGCCGACCCCGCGCGCCCAGCGGCTGCATCTCGGGGTGCAGCAGGCGCTGCGGCTGCTGGAGCAGCAGCTCACCGAGGAAGAAGAGTTCGAGCCGAGCCAGTCGAAGCGGCGCTTCGTGCTCTGCACCACAGATTACGTGGAGTGCGTGCTGATCCCGCCGCTTATTCAGCGGCTCAGACGGCTGGCGCCGGGGGTCACCATCGAGATCCGCATCCTGCGCGACACCCTGCCCGAAGCCGAGCTGGCAAGCGGCGAGATCGATCTGGTGCTGGGCTTTGACGAATACATGCAGGTGCCGGGGTATCTGGGCAAAGAGACCTGGCTCACCGAGCCGCTGGCCGGGCTGGTACGCGCCGATCTGCCCATTGCCAAATCGGCCCCCGCCGGCGCCGAGGATGACCCCTCCCAGTGGCAGGAACGCATCACCCTGCAGCAGCTTATCGCTATGCCCCATGTGTTCCACTCGCCCCTTGGCACCTCGGAGGCGAGCCTCGACCGCTATCTGAAGAGTCAGGGCTTTAGCCGCACCATCTCGGTCAACAGCCAGAGCTATATGTCCGCCGCCGCCATTGTCAGCCAGAGCGATCACCTGCTGGTGCTGCCCAGCATGGTGGCCGAGCTGCTCGCCACCCACTGGCCGCTGAAAAGCCTGCCGCTGCCCGAAGATGTGCCGGATTATCACCTCAACTGCGTCTGGCACCCCGTGCATGCCCAGCAACCGGCACTGGTGTGGCTGAAAGATTTGATGAAGGAGCTGGTGGGGCCGAGGTAAGGCCGCGGCGTCTGGCATACCCCATCGACGCATACTCAACAACCGGCGCAGGTGTGGCTCAAGGATTTGATGAAGGAGCTTGTTGGCCGACCACGATGCCCGCACAGAACCTCGATCAGTTCCCTCTCCCTTTGGGAGAGGGTTAGGGTGAGGGGGCTTCTTTCCCCTCATCCCCAACCCTTCTCCCGCAAGGGGAGAAGGGAGCAGTTACGTTACCACTTGCAGCATCGCTGACAACCATTCAGCCAGTCTGCCAGCCAGCTAAGCGACTCCCAATACATTCGAAAAGTTATCGCCATCTGCTTATCACCCAATCCAGCTGACCCAGCTCGAATAAGACAATAAGCGCAGTGGTGATCAGTCCAATCCCAACCACAACTCGACCTGTTCCCTCTCCCATTGGGAGAGGGCTAGGGTGAGGGGACGCAATACCCAACCGGTAAACGGATGGGAAGCTGGCTATATCTATAAGGCGATACAGAGTGGGAGCAATTAATGGAGAGCAACCGTGTTGCCAAGCGACTGAGACGAGATGCCACACAGGCAGAGCAGAAACTGTGGCAACAGTTGCGCAATCGCCGTCTGGCGGGGCTGAAATTTCGCCGCCAAATGCCCATCGGCCCCTATGTGGTGGATTTCATTTGCCTTGAACAGGGATTGGTCATCGAAGTGGATGGTTCGCAACATGGAACACTAGCGAACCAGATGCATGATGAGGCTCGGACAGCCTATCTCAATCAGCAGGGATTTCGCGTGATACGAGTGTGGAACAACGATGTGCTGAGTCGGATGGAGGTCGTACTGGCCCATATTTGGCTCTCATTGCGCTGAGCAGAGCCTTCCCCCTCATCCCCAACCCTTCTCCCGCAAGGGGAGAAGGGAGCAAACAACCCAGCGCGTGTGGCATCCCTGGAAACAACCATGGCTCCCGAGGGAGCCATGGTTGTTTCTGTGGTATCGCGTTACGCCCGCAGGGCCCACATCAGCTGGGTGACCACGTCGTCGAGCAGAGGGCGATCGGGGCGGCACTGGGCGAAGGTGACCAGACCTTGCAGGTTGATCAGCAGCAGGGCGGTGAGGGTGTGGATATTGCTATCCGGGGCCAGCTCGCCCTTGGCCTGCGCCTGTGTCAGCAACTCGGCCAGATCCTGCTCCAGCTCGCCATAGATCCCCTTGACCCGCTGGGTCAGCTCCTCATCCTGCTCGCTCAGCTCCATCATGGTGCGAGTCACCAGACAGGAGCCGCAGAGCGCCTCCCCCACAATCCGGTCGAGATAGGCCGCAAGGCCCGCCAGCGGGCTCGGGTTGTCGAGCAATGAGCGGCGCAGGGTGCGTTTACCCTCGACATAGTGATCCACCGCCGCCAGCAGCAGGCCGCGCTTGTTGCCAAAGGCGCCGTAAATGCTGCCCGGGTGCAGGCCGGTGGCAGCCACCAGCTCCTGCATGGTGGTCTTGGCATATCCCTTGGCGCGAAACGCTTCCATGGCATTTCGCAGTACCTCGTCCCGATCAAACTCGGCTATGCGCATGGTTCCTCCCGTGGGAAATGGTTCACCGGCAAGGGGCAACAGAGCCCACCGATAAAGAGTGGCTGGAAAGGGCGGCAAGTTTACCCCAGCCGCCCGCTCGGGCCAACCTTCTTGAACGGGCATTCAAAAAAGCTTGCACCCGACGCAAAAAACGTCTTGAATGCACGTTCAAGAATAACCCGTTCAGGACAACCTATCATGAATACCCTGTTTCAGCCGTATCGACTCAATGACACTCTGACCCTGGCCAACCGTTTCATGATGGCCCCGCTCACCCGCTGCATGGCAGGCCCAGGTCTGGTGCCGACCGAGCAGATGGCAGCCTATTACGGCCGCCGCGCCGACATCGGCCTGATTATTTCCGAGGCCGTCATCATCCGCCCCGACGCACAGGGTTACCCCAATACCCCGGGCCTCTTCACCCAGGCGCAGATCGATGGCTGGAAGAAAGTGACCAGCGCCGTGCACGCCAAAGGCGGCAAGATCTTCGCCCAGCTGTGGCACGTCGGTCGCCTCTCCCACCCCTTCTTCCATCAGACTGAAGTGTTGGCCCCCTCTGCCGTGGCGCACGAGGGCACTGTGCCCCGCATGCGCGAGCTGACCTATCAGGTGCCGCGTGCCCTGACCGAGGCGGAAATCGCCCAGCTGGTGCTGGATTACGCCCAAGCCGCAGCCAACGCCATCGAGGCGGGCTTTGACGGGGTGGAGATCCACGGTGCCAACGGCTACCTGATCGACCAGTTCCTGCACCACTCTACCAACCTGCGCACCGACAACTATGGTGGCAGCCCGGAAAAGATGAGCCGCTTCGCGCTGGAAGTGGTCGATGCCATCAGCACCCGCATCGGCGGTGATCGGGTTGGTATTCGCCTCTCCCCGGGTGCCTATGTCCATCTGGCGGGCAGCCCGGAAGATCGCGCTGTGTTCGACTACCTGCTGGGCAAGCTCAACGATCGCCTGCTGGCCTATATCCACCTCGGCATCTTCGATGACAACCTCACCTTCGATTATCTGGGTGGCCGCGCCTCCGACTATCTGCGTGCCCACTACAAGGGCAATCTGGTCGGGGTGGGTAACTACGACGCCGAGCGCGCCGCTGCGGCCATCGAGGCTAACCGCTTCGATCTGGTGGCTATCGGTCGTCCACTTATCGCCAACCCGGACTACCTCACCAAGGTGAAGAAGGGAGAAGCGCTGGTGCCCTACGCCGACACCATGTTGGCTGAGCTGGTATAACCACGAAGCCATCGCCAGACCACAGGCAATAAAAAACGAGGGGAGCTGTTGCTCCCCTCGTGCTATCTGGCTGATGCGCGGATCAGTTGGTGCGGATGCTTAATTGGTACGAAACAGCGCCTCGATGGAGAGCCCCTGGCTCAGCAGGATCTCCCGCAGACGGCGCAGCCCCTCCACCTGGATCTGGCGCACCCGCTCGCGGGTCAGGCCAATCTCGGCCCCCACATCCTCGAGGGTGGCCGGCTCGTAGCCCAGCAGACCGAAACGACGGGCCAGCACTTCCCGCTGCTTGGGATTGAGCTCCTCCAGCCAGTGGACAATGCTGCTGCGCATATCATCTTCCTGAGACTCCAGCTCAGGCCCCATGCCGCGCTCGTCGGAGAGCACATCTAGCAGCGCCTTGTCGCGATCGCCACCGATGGGGGTATCCACCGAGGTGATCTTCTCGTTGAGTTTGAGCATGCGGTTCACGTCATCCACCGAACGATCCAGCGCGAATGCGATATCCTCGGCGGTCGGTTCATGATCGAGACGGTGAGAGAGTTCGCGCGCGGTGCGCAGGTAAACGTTTAACTCTTTGACCACATGAATGGGTAGACGGATGGTGCGGGTCTGGTTCATGATGGCCCGCTCTATGGTCTGGCGGATCCACCAGGTGGCATAGGTAGAGAAACGGAAGCCGCGCTCGGGGTCAAACTTCTCGACCGCGCGGATAAGACCGAGGTTGCCCTCTTCGATGAGATCCAGCAGCACCAGGCCGCGGTTGTTGTAACGACGGGCGATTTTCACCACCAGTCGCAGGTTGGACTCGATCATGCGCTTACGGGCAGCTTTGTCACCGCGCAAGGCACGACGGGCGTAGTAGACTTCCTCTTCGGCAGTGAGCAGCGGGGAGAAACCTATCTCCCCCAGATAGAGTTGCGTGGCATCCATCACCTTGTTCAGCTCAGGTGCCAGCAACTCATCGGAGATTGTCTCGTCCGCCTCGGCGGCTACCTCCTGCAACTCTTCTACTTCGTGAGATTCGGGTTCAGCGTCAAACTCTAACTCTGCATCCTGCATTACCAGTTGTTCTTGGCTCATGGTGTGTCTCCCTGACGTTACCAGAGTAAGACGGTCTCTCTGGGGTTAACGCTTTGGCAAATAGCTCATCGGATTGATCGACTTGCCTCTGTACCGGATCTCGAAATGCAATCGCACATCCGGCGCGTCCGTGCTACCCATGTTGGCAATGACCGAGCCCCCCTTGACGCTGTCCCCTTCCTTCACCCGCAACTCGTCGTTGTGTGCGTAAGCGGAGAGATAGTCATCATCATGCTTGAGGATAATCAGCTTGCCGTACCCCCTTAAAGCACTGCCAGCGTATACCACTTTACCGCTGCTGGCGGCGTAGACGGGTTGCCCCTTCTGGCCGGCTATGTCGATCCCCTTGTTACCCTGTTCTGCAACAGAGAACCCCTCGACAATCCGGCCTTTTGCGGGCCAGTGCCAAGCAAGTCTCGACTGGGAGTTGTTTATTTTTTGTTCTTTGGACTGAGCGTATTCCTTCGGTGCTGTCGGAGCAACGGATTTCTGAGAGATGAACGGCGTGGTCTGACCAGATCCACTCGGCTCGGCCAACGGACGCGGACCGCTGCTCGGACGGCTCACGGCCACCGGCGTCACGGTTGCCGGACGAGTCGCAGCCACCATCTGGGTCGAACCGCCGCCTGCGGTCTGGACATTGAGCACCTGACCCGGTTGCAGCGCATAGGGGGCGCTCAGGTTGTTGCTCTGGGCCAACGCCTGCGGCGTCATGCCGAACTGGCGGCCGATGCTGCTCAGGGTATCGCCGCGGCGCACCTCATAGGTACCGGCACTGCGGCTGCTGCCAACACTGGCGCTGGAACCATCGAGTCGCAGTCGCTGCCCCGGATAGATGTTGTAGGGCGGGCTGATGTTGTTGAGGCTGGCCAGCGACGGCACGTCGTTGCCGGAGTTGAAGGCGATGGAGTAGAGGGTATCGCCCCGTTTCACCACATAGCTGCCGCCCTGAATGGGGGCGCTGACCTGGGCACCGCTTTGGCGAGCCGGAATGGTCGAGACAAACTGCCCCTCATCAACACCATCTACCGGAGCTGCATTTTTACTGGAGGAGCAGGCAAGCAGCAGCCATGACAACACCACGACACTGCTTCCTTGCCAAATACGCGAACGCATAATGGATCCTTAACGACTAAACCAGAAATAGGCCACCACGGCCAGACCAATACAGAGCCAACCGAGCACATCTACGTAGTGCATCAGTTTGCGTTCCATCTTCTCGCCACCCCAACGCATCAGGCCCGCAACCAGGAAAAAGCGCATGCCACGACCGATGAGGGAGGTGATGATGAAGGGCAGCAGAGCCATTTGCAACAACCCTGCCGTCACGGTAAACACCTTGTAGGGGATAGGGGTGAAGCTGGCAATGAAAATGACCCAGATCCCCCACTGCTCAAACCAGTTGCGAGCAATCTCGATCTTGTCCTGATAGCCCACAGACTCCACCAGTGGCAGCACGACCGGATCCCACAGGGCATAGCCAAGGGCATAGCCAAACAGGGCGCCCAGCACAGAGAAGACAGTAGCCAGCGTGGCGTAGTGCCACGCCTTGTGGGGCTTGGCGAGCGCCATCGGAGCCAGCATCACGTCCACCGGGATCGGCCAGAACACCGACTCGATGAAAGCGGTGATGGAGAGATACCAGGGGGCATGCTTGTGGCGAGCCCACTGCATCACCAGTACGTACAAACGGGAAAACAACTTCACTCAACATCTCCGTCAATCAGGGGAACAAAACGTACCGGCTCCAGAATACGGCTGGTCAGCTGGGATCCGGATCGTTCGATCAGCTGCAGGGTCTGCTGGCTGTCACCCACGGGCAACACCAGTCGGCCCCCTTCGGCCAGCTGATCGGTGAGCGCCGTCGGGATCTCGCTCGCCGCGGCCGTCACCAGAATGGCGTCATAAGGCCCCTTGTTGGGCCACCCCAGCCAGCCGTTGCCGTGCTTGGCCGAGACATTGTGCAGATCGAGCTGGCGCAGCCGGCGTCTGGCCTGGAACTGCAGCGACTTGATCCGCTCCACGGTATACACATGCTCCACCAGATGGGCGAGGATCGCCGTCTGGTAGCCCGAGCCAGTGCCAATCTCCAGCACATGGGCCGGATTGTTTTGCATCAGCAACTCGGTCATTCGCGCCACCATATAGGGCTGCGAAATGGTCTGGCCGTGGCCAATGGGCAGGGCGGTGTTGTCCCACGCCTTGTGCGCCATGGCCTCGTCCACGAACAGCTGGCGCGGCACTTTCGCGATGGTCGCCAGCACGCGAAAATCGCGAATATCCTGCGCAATGAGCTGATTTAACAGGCGCTGTACTATCACACCACCCTCATCCCTGCAGATCTAACCAGGCCCCCAGACCGGCGAGACTGTCATAGGCAGTCATATCGATGGTCAGGGGGGTAATCGAGACATAACCCTGCTCGATGGCAGCAAAATCGGTGCCTTCACCGGCATCCTGCTGGCTACCGGGGGGGCCGATCCAGTAGATGGGCTGACCGCGGGGATCCTCGGTGCAGATCACCGACTCCGCCCGGTGGCGATTGCCAAGGCGGGTGGTCTTGATCCCCTTGATCTGCTCGAGGGGCAAGTCCGGCACGTTGACGTTGAGGATCTGATCGGCAGGCAGGGGGTGTTTCATCAGCCCCTTCACCAGCAGGGCCGCATAGTGGGCCGCCGTGGCGAAGTGGGTCTTGCCCACCAGCGAGATGGCGATGGAGGGGTAGCCAAGATGGCGCCCCTCGGTGGCCGCGGCGACCGTGCCCGAGTAGATGACATCATCCCCCAGGTTGGCACCGTGGTTGATGCCGGCCACCACCATGTCGGGTTCAGGACGCACCAGCTCGTTGACCGCCAAATGCACGCAGTCGGTCGGCGTGCCCTTCACCGCATAGCTCTCGCACCCATTAAAGCCGTTTTCTGCAATGCGGGTAACCCGCAGCGGTACTTCCAGCGTCAGGGAGTGACTCGCGCCGCTGCGGTTGCGATCCGGCGCCACCACAATGACCTCGCCGCAGGCGCGCAGCGCCTCGCTGAGGGCACGAATGCCCTCGGCATGCACACCATCATCATTACTGACCAGAATTCGCATCGGTCTGATTCCTGAAACCGTGATCGGCCTCTTCGGCCTGCATTAACTCGCGCACCACGCTGGTGGCAAACGCGCCCGCCGGCAGGAAGAAGGAGAGGGTCAGCGCCTCGCCGTCCAGCTGCCAGCTCATCTGCTCCGGCTTGAGCAGCAGGGGGCGCCTGTCCTGATCCAGCCCGGCTTTCTCAAGCCCGTCACACCAATCGCTGTAAGGGGCCAGCACGCCCTGTTCGAACTCGGCAGCGGCGCCCTGACTGGCCAGGCGGCCACGGCCCCACTGGGGCGCGGTAAGTTGCACGTCGCCGGAGGCAAGACGCGCTTCCAGCTCGGGGGTCACGCTCTCTTCGCTGAAGATGGAGTGGCTGCCCTTGAGCATCACGCAATCACCGGCCAGCAGCTGATGAGCCAGCCCCTGCTCGATGCGGGCGCTGACAATGGCGTTGAACAGCATGCTGCGGGCGGCAGAGAGGTAGAGGGAACGCTTGTTGCGATCCTTGATCCGCTTGCCGGCAAACATCGCCTTGGCCGCTTCCAGGTTGTTGCCATCGCGGCCAAAACGCTGCTCACCATAGTAATTGGGTACGCCCTGAGTGGCGATGGCCTGCAGGCGCGCCTCCAGCCCGTCGGCCTGTTCCAGACCGGTGAGACGCAGGGTGAAGTGGTTGCCCTTGAGGTAGCCGACCCGCAATTTGCGGTTGTGACGCCTGGCTTGCAGGATCTGGATGCTGTCGCTCTCGATGACCGACAAGTCCGGCTCGGCCTTGCCCGGCAGGTGAATACCAAACCACTGCTCGGTCACCGCGTGACGATCCTTCAGGCCCGCCCAGGTCACCGCATTGCGGTTGACCCCGGCCGCGTCGGCCAGCAGACCCGCTACCCAGGCGGTGTTTTCGCCGGTTTTGCGCACCCGGACGAAGATATGCTCCCCTTCCCCGCAGGGCTCGAAGCCGAGATCTTCATTGACCACGAAGTCGGCGGCCTCGGCCTTGAGGATACCGCGGGCAGTGGGCGCCCCGTGCAGATAGGCAAGTTGTTCCAGCATTATTGTTTCACCAGTAGGACGACGGCTTCGGTGGCGATCCCTTCCTTGCGCCCCGTAAACCCAAGCTGTTCGGTGGTGGTCGCCTTGACGTTCACCCGGTTCAAATCACATTGCAGATCGGCGGCCAGCACGGCGCACATGGCGTCGATATGGGGCGCCATTTTGGGGGCTTGGGCGATGATGGTCACATCCAGGTTGCCGATGGCATACCCCGCCTTCTGTACCCGGGCAAAGACATCCCGCAGCAGGATGCGACTGTCGATCCCCTTGAACTCGGCAGCGGTATCAGGGAAGTGGCGACCGATGTCACCGGCACCGATGGCCCCCAGCAGGGCATCGCTCACCGCGTGCAGCACCACATCGCCGTCAGAGTGGGCAACCAGCCCCTGCTCGTAGGGAACCGGCACGCCACCCAGCATGCAGGGGCCAACACCACCAAATTTATGGACATCAAAACCATGACCAATGCGCATCATCAGCGGCAACCTCCCAACATGCTGAAACCAACCCCATCAATTTTGTGTACGTCCACACCATGTCCAATCCGGATCATGCTAACTCCTTGTTCGGGCCTGTTTGTTCGAGACACTCTGCTCTGAACGGTCTGTTCTGACTGAGGGGCTTATGCCTGCTGGTTTAAAAACAGCCCCGCCAGCGACAAATCTTCCGGCCGGGTCACTTTGATATTGTCGGCGCGCCCCTCCACCATCCGCACCGTGAATCCGGCCCGCTCCATGGCGGAGGCCTCGTCGGTGATGGTGGCGCCCAGCAGCAACCCCTCTTCGAGCGCCCGTTTCAGGGCACGGGTCGGGAACATCTGCGGCGTCAGGGCATGCCAGAGCTGCTCGCGCTCGACGGTAGCGATGATATTGCCCTCCCCATCGGAGCGCTTCATGGTATCGCGCACCCGACTGCCGAGAATGGCGCCGCCACAGCCCATGGCCGCGACAATCAGCGCATCGAGATCGCCGTGAGTCAGGCAGGGACGGGCCGCATCGTGCACCAGCACCCACTCCCCTTGCGCCACATGGAGGCCATTGAGGACGGAAAAGGCGCGCTCGGCGCCACCCTCTACCCGCACAATGCGCGAGTCGGCCGCCACGGGCAGGGCCTCGAACCAGCGGTCATGGGGCGCCAGCGCCACGATCACCTGGGCGATGGCCGGGTGGGAGAGCAGCCGCTCCAGGGTATGTTCGAGAATGGTTTTACCCGCCAGTTGCAGGTACTGCTTGGGGCAATCGGCCCCCATTCGGCTGCCGATACCGGCGGCAGGGACGATCGCCGTCAGGCCGGATACCCGGCTGGCATCAGTCATCGTAGGGCTCATCGTCCGGCGCTGTCTCTTTGTCTTTCTCTTTGGGGATGATCCGGTAGAAGGTCTCCCCCTGCTTGATGTAACCCAGATCGTTGCGCGACAACTCCTCGATGGCCTCGAGGCCAGAGGTGAGATCATCTATCTCGCGGTAAATGAGGTCGTTACGATCCTTGAGAGTCTGGTTGTCCCGCTGTTGCTGCGAGATGGCCTCCGACAGGTTCTGATAATCGGATAGCCCGTTCTTCCCCAGCCAGAGGTCATATTGCAGTCCCCCCAGCAGGAGGATCAGGATCAGGGTGAATAGCCGCATGCACTAGGTCTCCTTCAGGCGGCCTAGTGTCCCATATTCGGTGCCAAGACAAAAGAAAGCGAGCACCCGGGAGCCACCGGCCGAACATAAAAAAGTGCCCAAGAGTGAATCAGATAGCACAAAGCCCCGCCAAACCGGTGCAAGGATGGCCAACCAGGGCGCTCCTTGTCCGGGGGCGGGGCTCTCAATCAGAAAGCGGTAAGGGGGATCAGTTCACCGCGACCGGCTCTCCCGCGCTCTCGGCCGGGGTGTTGTACTCCTCCTCGGCATCGCGGAAACGCTCCAGCATCGCTTTTGAGGGCGCTTCGCCCAGCAGACTGCCCACCACAATGGCCAGCAGTGCGAACAGGAAGCCCGGGATGATCTCATACAGCCCCAGCCAGCCGAACTGCTTCCAGACGATGACGGTGATGGCACCGACCAGCATGCCGGCCAGCGCGCCGTTGCGGGTCATTCGCGGCCAGAGCACGGAGAGCAGCACCACGGGGCCAAAGGCGGCACCGAAACCGGCCCAGGCGTAGCTCACCAGCCCCAGCACCCGGTTTTCCGGATTCATGGCAACGGCGATGGCAATCACCGCGATCAGCAGCACCATCAGGCGACCCACCCACACCAGCTCACGCTGGGAGGCGTTCTTGCGCAGGAAGGGCTTGTAGAGATCCTCTGTGATGGCGCTGGAGCAGACCAGTAATTGACAACTTAGAGTGCTCATCACCGCAGCCAGAATGGCGGAGAGCAGCACACCGGCGATCCAGGGGTTGAACAGGATCTTGGAGAGCTCGATAAAGACCCGCTCCGGGTTGCCGGTCACCCCAGCCGCCACTTCCGGGAAGCGGGCGAAGTAGGCCAGCCCGAAGAAGCCGATGGCCACCGCGCCTGCGAGGCAGAACACCATCCATGTCATGCTGATACGGCGGGCATTGGCCATGGAGTGGTGGGAATCCGCCGCCATGAAACGGGCCAGAATGTGGGGCTGACCGAAGTAACCAAGGCCCCAGGCCATCAGCGAGACAATGGCGATCACATCCAGATTCTTGAACATGTCGAGGTTGGTGGCGCTCTTGGCGGCCACCTCGATCATGGCGCTATCCACCCCGCCGACGGCGATGATGACGAAAACCGGGGTCAGGATCAGGGCGAAGATCATCAGGGTCGCCTGCACCGTATCGGTCCAGCTCACCGCGAGGAAGCCGCCGAAGAAGGTGTAGGTGATGGTGGCGGCGGCACCGACCCAGAGGGCGGTGTTGTAATCCATGCCGAAGGTGCTCTCGAACAGGCGGGCACCGGCCACCACGCCGGAGGCGCAGTAGATGGTGAAGAAGAGCAGGATCACCAGCGCCGAGAGGATGCGCAGCACCTTGCTGTGATCTTCAAAGCGATAGGTGAAATAGTCCGGCAGGGTCAGGGCGTTGCGGTTCTTCTCGGTATGCACCCGCAGGCGACCCGCTACCCAGCGCCAGTTGAGGTAAGCGCCGATGACCAGACCGATGGCGATCCAGCTCTCGGAGATGCCGCTGACGAAGACGGCGCCGGGCAGCCCCATCAGCAACCAGCCGCTCATGTCGGAGGCGCCGGCAGAGAGAGCGGTAACCCAGCTCCCCATCCGGCGACCGCCCAGAATGTAGTCATCAAAGTTGCGGGTGGCGCGATAGGCGACGAAGCCGATCAACACCATTCCGAGGATATACACCAGGAAGGTGATTAACATGGGTGTGCTAGCTGTCATGCAAAACTCCGTTTTGTGTCATTTTCTGCCCGCTCTGGTGACGGGCTCATCCCTAAAAAACCGGCCTAGCTTAATCAGCCGTTCGCGCCAGCTCAACCACTTTTAACAAACACAAAACACAATAAAAACCTTTGCGCATCAAATCATCTGCCGCATCAAGAGGATGGCGCCAGATTTCCTGCCGTGGCCGTGGCTGCCATATCGCCGCAACGGCGGCTATTGAGCGTTATGTTTTCACATTTTGTTACTATCCATTTTTTTACAAGCCAGCGCCCCGCTCCTAAACTCCCCGCCCTGTCTCATCACACCAGTCAGAGGTCGGCACCATGTCATCTCATCTGTCACACCTGCGAACCCTCGCCCGCCGCCTTCACCCGGTGGAGGAGTCGGGTCATCTCATCCGACGGGCCAAGTATGTGGGGCGTCTCTGGCTCAATCCCGGCGCCCGCGCCCTCTATCGCCAGCAGCAGGAGCAACCGCTGCTGGCGCAGGCGATCAGCCGCTTCCCCGATATTCTGGAAAAGCCGATCCACCCCTATCGCCACAAGGGGCTCCGCAAGCGCCTGCGAGCCGGGCTTATCAGCGGCCACTACCAGCAGCTGGCACGTCAGCTGCCCAAGGCGCAACAACTGGCAATCTACAGCGGGCGCGGCCTGCTGCTGGCCCAGTGGCAGAGCGACAAGCTGACGACCCCCCTCACCCTGCAACTGGATTACCAAACACACATGGGCAAAGAGGGGGAGATGAGCCTTACCCTCAAGCTGGGTGACGCGGCGCTCTATTACATGGCCCTCAATCTGCGCCCCGCGCCGAACCCGACCCTCGAGATCTGTTCGCTGCAGGGCGGCAAGGGGCAGAGCGAGGAGATCAAGCTGGTCACCAAGGCGTGCGGCGGGCTGCGCCCCATGTCCCTGCTGGTCTATATGGCCGCCGAGCTGGCCCGGGGGCTGGCGTGCAAGAGCCTGCTCGGGATCCGCACCCAAAGCCACGTCTATCAGAGCAGCAAGCGCACCGCCGATCGGGTAAAGTTCGACCTCGACGGTTTGTGGCAGGAGCATCAGGGCTGCGTGCAGGATGAACTCTGGATGAGCCTGCCGCTGGAGGTGCCCCGCAAGACGCTGGAGGAGATCCCCTCCCGCAAGCGGGCCAGCTACAAGGCGCGCTATCAGCTGCTCGATCAGCTCGGCAGCGAGTTGCAGGCAAATCTGCTGCGAAGCTGAGTCAACGCAGCAGAAACAAAAAGAGCGAACAGCATGCTGTTCGCTCTTTGTCGTGATGGGGATTTGCCGTTAGCGGTTGATTGCCATCGGCATGCCGTTGCGCTGCTCCAGCGCCTGCTTCACCAGTTGGGAGTCGCTGTCGGCGTGGGCAATGAAGCGGGTCACCGCCGGGGTCATCGGCAGCGGTGCCGGCAGCTTGGAGTTGAACTCCTCTTCGCTGCGCGACAGCGGCTGGTGCACTTCCAGATAGCGGACACCGTTGGGCTCGAGAGAGGCCTTGATCGGCTGGTTGACGAACTGGACGCGAGTACCGACCGGTACCTGCTTGAACAGATAGGCGATGTCATCGTTGCGCAGACGCACACAGCCGTGGCTCACCCGCAGGCCGATGCCGAAGTTGGCGTTGGTACCGTGGATGGCGTACATCTTGCCGATGTAGAGGGCAAACAGACCCATAGGGTTGTCCGGGCCGGCAGGCCATACCGCAGGCAGGCTCTCGCCACGGGCGGCATATTCGGCATGCATCTTGGCGGTCGGGGTCCAGGTCGGGCCCGCTTTCTTGCGCTGCACGCTGGTCACCCAGTTTTCCGGGGTATCGGTGCCGAGCTGGCCGATGCCGATGGGCAGTACTTCCACCACTTTTTTACCCTTGGGGTAGTAGTAGAGCCGCATCTCGGCCACGTTCAGCACGATCCCTTCACGGGGTGCATCCGGCAGGATCAGTTGCTGGGGGATCACCAGCTTCTCGCCGGTCTGTACCAGCAGGGGATCTGCATCGGGGTTGGCTTCGGTCATGTTGGTGAGCCCCAGCTGGAATTTGGCCGCAATGGCCTCCAGCGGCTGGCCGTTCTCTTCGGCCGGAACCACATATTCCAGATTTTCCCCTACCAGACGGCTGTTGGCCGCAGGCAGAGCATATTCAACAGCGAAAACCGGCGCAGCGGTCAGCAGCAGGCTGTAGCAGAGTGTTGCCACACTATTGCGAAGGAGCTTCATAACTTTCCCATGATGATGACTTGAAGTGACGTCTCTGGGCTGGCAGCTGATCAAGAGGGGATCAGGGGCGCGAAGAGAAGGCCGCCATTTTTCTCCTCTGCACGGCAAATTTCAACTGACAAGTGGCGACGGGTCGATGATTAATATGCGGTTTTTTCCGCGTCCCCGACCCGTCCGGTATCCCTGTTTATCCCCGTTGCCAGGCACGCATGTCGTAACCTGTGGGAGATTGGTGCAACCGCAGATGAAATTGCTCAATGATGGCGAAGATATGGTCGAAAATATCGGCCTGGATCCCTTCGTAATCGGCCCATGCGGTAGTCGCGGTGAAGCAGTAAATTTCCAGCGGCAAACCGTCTGACGTGGGCGCCAGCTGACGCACCATCAGGGTCATGTCCTTGCGAATGCCGGGGTGGGCGCGCAGGTAGGCATCCAGATAGGCGCGCAGGGTGCCGAGGTTGGTGAGGTGACGACCGTTGATGGGGCAGCTCAGGGCATCGCTCAGCTGCTGGTTGTAAGCGCTCAGCTCCTGCTCCTTGCGACTGAGATAGGGTGCCAGCAGTTGCGCCTGCTTGAGCTGCAACTGCTCCTCGGCCGTCAGAAAGCGCACGCTGGTCATGTCGATATTGACGCTGCGCTTGATGCGGCGGCCGCCCGACTCGGTCATCCCCTGCCAGTTCTTGAAAGAGTCGGAGATCAGGGCATAGGTGGGAATGGTGGTGATGGTCTTGTCCCAGTTCGACACCTTGACCGTGGTAAGCCCGATGTCGGTCACCTCGCCATCGGCGCCGTACTTGTCCATCTGCAGCCAGTCACCGACGCTCAGCATCCGGTTGGCGGAGAGCTGGATCCCCGCCACCAGCCCGAGGATGGGGTCCTTGAACACCAGCATCAGCACTGCGGTCATGGCACCCAGACCGCTGAACAGGAACAGCGGCGACTTGCCGAGCAGCAGGGCGATCATCAGGATGCCCACCAGAATGCTGCCTACCAGCTTGGCCCCCTGGAAGATGCCGCGCAGGGGCAAATCCCGACCAAGACGGGTGTAGCGGCTCACCGACAACAGGCAGTCGAGCAGGGCGAAGAAGGCCAGCAGCAGGAACAGCAAAATCCAGAGCTGGGCCACCATTTCGATAAGCTTGAGGCTATCCGATTGACGGGGCAGCCAGATCTCCGCCTGACCGAGCAGCACGGCCCCCTGCAGCACGAAGGCGAGCCGGTTGAAGAGGCGCTGTTGCAGCTGGGGCGGCAGCCATACCTGCTTGGCCTTGCCGAGGATCCCCACCAGCCGGACCAGCAGCACCCGGTGCAGCGCCATGTGCAGCAGCAACGAGGTGATGACGATAAAGCCCAGCGCGATCACCAGCGCCATCATGCTGGTCACTTCCACCCCAAGGCCCGACAACCAGTTAAAAAACGCCTCTTTCATTGCTCTCTCCCGAACCGGGCAGCCCGCTGGCTGCAAAAACAGTGGTGGTCAGGGTACCGCTCCCCTCCCCCATGTCAAATCGGCGTACGCCAGAAATGACAACGCCCGGCACAGGCCGGGCGTTGTTTCAAAGCGAGGTTGACTTAGCAGACCAGGCTCAGGGCATCGCGGGCGATGACCAGCTCTTCGTTGGTCGGGATCACCATGGCGCAACGGCTGTCGGCGGTGGTGATGCGACCTTCGCCACCCAGTACTGCGGCGTTGTTGGCCTCTTTGTCCACCTTGAAGCCGAACAGAGCCAGACGGTTCAGCACCATCTCGCGCACCATGGCGGCGTTCTCACCGATACCGCCGGTGAAGACCACGGCGTCCAGACGACCGTCCATCGCAGCGGCATAGGCGCCGACATACTTGGCCACACGGTAGGTGAAGACATCCAGCGCGCGCTTGGCACCGGCGTCGGTGGCGTAGTTGGTGGTGACGTAGCGGCAGTCGCTGCTCGCTTCGGTCATCCCCAGCAGACCGGACTCACGGGTCAGGGTGTGGTTGATCTGCTCCACGCTGTAACCGAGCTGGTCGTGCATGAAGAAGACCACGGCCGGATCGATATCACCGGAACGGGTACCCATCGCCAGACCTTCCAGCGGAGTCAGCCCCATGGAGGTGTCAACGGATTCGCCGTTCTTGATGGCGCAGACAGAGGCACCGTTACCCAGGTGGCAGTTGATGATGTTCAGTTCATTCAACGGCTTGCCCAGCTCTTTTGCCGCTTCTTCCGCGATGTAGCGGTGAGAAGTACCGTGGGCACCGTAACGACGGATGCCGTGTTCGCGGTAGAGCTTGTGCGGCAGCGCATAGAGGTAGGCCTCTTGCGGCAGGGTCTGGTGGAAAGCGGTGTCGAACACGGCCACGTTCTTCTCGGACAGCTGCGGGAACACTTTCAGCGCGGCGCGAATACCGATGAGGTGGGCCGGGTTGTGCAGCGGGGCGAACGGAATGGCGGCTTCGATACCGGCGATCACGCCGTCATCAATGCGCACGGAGCGGGAGAACTGCTCGCCACCGTGTACGATTCGGTGACCGATGGCCACCAGTTGCTCGGCAAGAGTCGGATCCTGCGGCAGGATGTGACCCACGATATGGTCGAGGGCCTCCTGGTGAGCGGCACCCGCTCCCAGCATGGCTTCGCCCTTGACCCCGTGGAGTTTCCATTTGATACGTGCATCATCCAGATTGAAGCATTCGGCCAGGCCGGACAGCATGTCCTCACCTGTTTCGGCGTCCATTACGGCAAATTTCAGGGAAGAGCTACCGCAGTTAAGGATCAATACCAACTTGCTCATTTTCTACATCTTCCTGTGCTTCGGCTTTATGCCGACAGTGTCGTGTCATCCAAAAGAGGATGGGATTCCCCTGCCGGGGGCTTATGGTCGCAGGAGGGTGCGTCCAATTTTTCAATTCTTGCTCTTGAAAGAGTCATCGCAACTTGTGGTGCGTATCACTGGTTTCAATGCTTGCGAGTCTCAACACATCAGCTGCGCAGGGCTCGCCTCAATGGGAATGCTCAGGCGATAGCCAGCAGATCCTTGTGTACCTTGACCACCAGCTTCTTCACCCTGGCGGGCTGGTTGAAGGTACAGAGCGGGCGGTGCAGTTCGCCCGGCCAGAAGATGGCGAAATCGCCCGGTTGCAGCGCCAGATAGCTGGTCTGCTCGTCATCGACAAACCAGAGGTCAGGATGGGGATGGTCGGCGCCGTCGCTCACGTAGTCGTGGGGGCCCACACCTATCCACTCTTCACCGCGCAGCAGCAACTGGATATCGAGATACTGCTGATGGAATTCGCCACGGCGATCCGCGGCTGGCTCGGTCAGATCCTCGCTCACCAGACAGAACAGGTTGAGGCCATCGATCTCGGTCTTGCCGAGCGGAGCGTCACCCCAGTGAGCCACGCTCTTCACCACCTCGGCCATGATACGGGCCAGCGGGGCGGGCAGCGGCGTCCGCTGCAGGGTGTTCAGGCTACCGGTGATCATGGCGTCTGTTTCCTGTTAGGTATATCTGGGCTGCATCTTTGCCAGCCAATGAAAAAGGACCTGTGACAGGTCCTTCAATAATGCCGTCTGCAATCCGTGCAAACCGGTTTAGAGCTTTTGCTCATGTTCAGCTATATGGGCACTGTTACACACTCGTCAGCACCTTGCCAAGAGACATAATCCCATTTTCATAGTGATCGTACCAGCTGAAACCATATTATTCACCACCCTTTCCCCCTCGACTTTGACCAGACGCAAAAACGGGCGCATCAGCGCCCGTTTTTTTCGCAAAACCGTTTAACAACCGGTTTCATTCAAGCCTTTTTGGCGTTTTCCACCGGTTTGGCGTACATGGCTCGCCAGATCGCCTTGTGCTCTTCCGGCACCTCTGACTGACGGGTCAGGAAGGCCGCCTGTTCGATGGTATTGGCCTTGCCGGAAACATCTGCCGCCAGATAGTTGCTGGGGAAGAGGTGGTAGCTGCTCCAGATCGCCTTGTCGATCAGCGCGGCCAGTTCGTCCGGATCGCTGAAGCCCTCGGTGATCGGCGCACCGAAGGAGACGTGTACCCGCCCCTTCATGCCGACGATACCGGCGACGATACTCTCGATATCCTCGAACTCTCCCTTCTCGTAGCTGCCGTTGACCGACTTCTCGTAGAGCTCCCGCGCCTTCGCCTTGTCGGTGGGGTCGAGCTCGTAGCTGATGCTGACCGGCACGATATTGAGGCTGCGCATGTAGTCGACGAAGTCGATCTTCTGCTTCTTGCCGTCGACGTAGAACATCTTGAGGATGGCCGGATCTGTCTTGTCATCGCCATTCTTGGCCCGCCCCTCTTTCTGAGCGATCCAGATGGAGTGACCTTCGTGAACCGAGTTGCCAATATAGGCAGACAGCTCGCCGAGCGCCTTCATCATCTCCCGCGGCCCCTTGGCGGAGCGTTTGACGATAAAGCTCTTGTTGAGCTTCATCAGCTCGGTGGCGCAGGGTTTGCGCAGCAGGTTGTCACCGATGGCGATGCGCACGGTATCGAAACCGTGGGTGTGCAGCCCCCAGTTGACGAACGCCGGATCCATGGCAATGTCTCTGTGGTTGGAGACAAACAGATAGCCCTGCTCTTTCTTAAGATGCTCGATCCCGGAGAAGGTCACCCCCTTGGTGGAGGTGGCGATCATGCGGGACATGTACCGGGTGACCCCCATCTGGACCTGATGCACAGTGGTCACTTTTGACCATTTGCGGCGCAGGAACAGGCGGATCATCGGGCGGATGGCCCAACCCAGCCAGCTCATCAGGGAACCGAAACGATACTTGGCGATGGCGCCGATAAATTCATCATCCTGGATCAGCCGTTCGATGGCTGCCGGCACTTCTTCATCGCGGTAGGGGCGAATATCCGCGAATCTATCTACTTCAGTCACAATGTCAGCCTTGCATGCTAGGAAACCGCAGCCAACCCGCGTTGGCCGGGGAAAATTCAGGGCGCAATTTTACACGCTTTTATGGCAAGGGGTATGAGACAAGCATGAATAGTGAGATCTGACCAGTTTATTAATCGGATGCCAGTGCCAGCGCGACCGCCGCTTCGGCATGGATGGCGGTGGTGTCGTAGAGCGGCACCGCCGCTCTGGCATCCCCCACCAGCAGGGCAATCTCGGTGCAACCGAGGATCACCGCCTCGGCGCCAGCGGCTGCCAGCCCCTCGATAATCGCCAGATACTCGGCCCGCGACGATTCGCGGATCTCCCCCAGACAGAGCTCGTCATAGATGATCCTGTGTACCCGCTCCCGCCCGGCCTCATCGGGTACCAGCACCGCCAACCCGAAGCGCTCCTGCAAGCGCCCCTTGTAAAAATCCTGCTCCATGGTGAAGCGGGTGCCGAGCAGGCCGACCCGGGTTATCCCGTCCGCCCGCAATTTGGCTGCGGTGGCATCGGCGATATGGAGCAGCGGGATATCGATGGCCGCCTCAATCTCGGGGGCGACCTTGTGCATGGTATTGGTGCCGATCAGCAAGAAATCGGCGCCGCCATCCTGCAACTTGCGCGCCTCCGCCGCCAGCAGGCGGGCGGTAGCGGGCCAGTCACCGGCATGCTGCAACCGCTCGATACCGGCAAAGTCGACGCTGTTGAGCAGCACCCGCGCCGAGCGCAAACCGCCGAGCTGTGCCCGCACCCCGCGGTTGAGCGCCTGATAGTAACTGACGGTGGACTCCCAGCTCATGCCACCCAGCAGACCGATACATTTCATATGAACTCCTGTCATCCCAAGGGAGGGCAGAACCACGCCACCTTGCAGGCAAGGCCACGCGGACGAGATAAAAAAGGCCCCGCAGGGCCAACAAGACAGCCGGTAAAGGCCCGGGTCAACCCCGGGCTAAATCCAGATCATCCCGACACAGGCGGCCGTCGCCAGCCCCATGCCAAGATTGAAACGCCGCCAACCCCGGGCAGTGCGGATGATTTGCCGCACCTGGGCACCAAACAACACCCAGAACGCCCCGGTGTAGAGGCCGGTAATAAAGAAGATCACCAGCACCCAGAGCGCGGAGGGCCAGTAAGCCTCCCCCGCCAGGGTGAAACCGCTGATGGCGGAGAGCGCCATCATCCATGCCTTGGGATTGAGCAGTTGCAGCATGGCCCCCTGATGGGCGGGAATGAGCGGCCGGTTCCCCTCGGCCGGGCCGCTGGCGGTCGCCACCTTCCACGCCAGCCAGAGCAGATAGGCCGAGCCGATAAGCTTGAGGCCATCGTGCAGCAGCGGCACCTTCTCGAACACCACGCCAAGCCCCAGCGCGGTAGCGAGGATCATCAGATTGATCCCCCCCACCACCCCCACCAGCAGGGGAATCGTGCGGCGAAAACCCTGCGCCGCCCCGGCGCTGGTGAGCAACATATTGTTGGGCCCTGGCGTGCCGCAGGTAACCAGGGCAAACCCCGCCAGGGGCAGTAACCAGTTCAGATCCATCTCAACCTCTTGTCGATGCAACGCCCCCGTTATGGGGAAAGCCTTCTAATATGCAGAGCCAACCCCGTGGCGACAAGTCAGAAATGCCTCTTTCTAGGCCACCTCCCCCATCAGCACAACACGGCTCAATACCAGAGCATCACCACGCAGAGCGCCGTCAGCAGACCGAGAGAACCGTTGAGTCGCCGCCAGCCCCGATCCGAGCTGATCCAGTTGCTCAGCTGATGGCCGAACAGTACCCAGACAAAGCAGACCGGCAGGGCCACCAGCACAAACATGACCATCACCGCCAGCTGACTCGACCAGTAACTGGCGCCGGGCAGGCTGAAGAGACTGATGGCGGAGATCCCCATCATCCACGCCTTGGGATTGAGGAACTGAAAGCCCAGCCCCTCCAGCATGGTTAGCGGGCGGGCCCTCCGGGCCGGATCCCCCGGCGCACCAGCCACCGCGATACGCCACGCCAGCCACAGCAGATAGAGGCTGCCGAAGACCTGCAAACCGAGGCGCAGCAGGGGCCAGCGCTCGAACAGCGGATAGAGCCCTAGCGCCAGCACCAGTTGCAACACCGGCTGCCCCAATCCGACCCCAAGCAGATGTGGCAGGGTGCGGCGCACCCCGAAGTTGGCGCCGGAGGCCGTCAGCATCAGGTTGTTGGGCCCCGGGGTACCGCAGGTGAGTACGGCAAAACCGAACAGGGTGACATACCACTCCATCGTCATATTGTGACTCCTTGCCTGCCACATTGTATCGATACAATGTGTGCTATTTGGTTGTTATCAGGTTGAAATTCACGCTATATTGACGAAAAATTTTGATCAATGGATTTATTGTCACCATGACAATCTGGACGCCCGACCTTGCGGCCTTCGATGGCCCCCTCTACCTCAAGCTGGTCAAAGCGATCGAACAGGGGATCGTGAATGGCGAGCTGCCACCGCAGACCCGGTTGCCTACCCACAGATCTCTGGCGGATCGTCTGGGTGTCACCGTCGGCACCGTCACCCGCGCCTACAGCGAGGCGGAGCGGCGCGGCCTGCTGGCCGCCCGGGTGGGCCACGGCACCTGGGTCAAGGGAGCGAACACGGATCCCGCCAATGAGTGGGTTATCCGCCAGGAGGAGGGGCACCGCATCGAGCTGTGGCAGAACCTGCCGGTACAGCTGGATCGGGCGGCCATCATTCGCCCCATGCTGGGGGAAGTGGCAGACGGGGATCTCAACGCCCTGCTCGGCTATGACAAGGAGGCGGGACGACCGGATCAGCGCCAGCAGTTCGTCAACTGGCTGGCGGAGCAAGGGGTGGCCTGCAGTGAGGATCGCCTGCTGTTCAGCCACGGCGCCCAGCACGGCATCATGCTGGCGCTGCTGGCTACCAATTGCGTGGGGGAGACCATCCTGTGCGAAGGGCTGAGCTACCCCGGTATGCTGGGTAACGCTCGCCAACTGAAGAATCAGGTGGTGGGACTGGCGATGGACGAGGAGGGGCTACTGCCCGAGGCGCTGGACGCCGCCTGCCGTACCCGCCGGGCCAAGCTGCTCTACCTCACGCCAACCCTGCAAAACCCCACCACCGCCATCATGAGTCTGGCGCGGCGGGAGGCCATCGTCACCATCGCCCGTCGCCACGATCTGCTGATCATCGAGGATGACGTCAACGGCCTGCTGCCCCAGCAACCTGTGATCCCTCTGGTCAATCTGGCGCCGGAGCGGGTCATCTATCTGGGTAGTCTGGCCAAGATCGCCTGCGGCGGTCTGCGGGTCGGCTTCGTGCTCACTCCCCACGCCTTGCGCAGCGCCTTCGCCCAGACCATGCGGCTGTCGAGCTGGATGGTGAGCCCGCTGCTGATCGAGCTCGCCTGCAAAATGGTCAGTCAGCGCCAGATCATGCCGCTGGTCGAGCAGCAGCGAGAGATCCTCAAGCGCCGTGGCGAACTCCTGCGCCACCTGCTGCCCGCCGCCCGCTGGCAGCCGGGCAGCATGCACGCCTGGCTGCCGCTGCCGGAGCCCTGGCGCAGCCAGCAGTTTGCCGCCGCCGCCGATGCCCTTGACGTTGGCGTGGCGAGCGGGGAACACTTCGCCGCCGGTCAGTTTGCTGCTCCGCAAGGGGTGCGCCTGAGCCTGAGCCAACCCGCCACCGACGCCCGGGTCGGCGAGGGGCTGGCCCGTCTGGCCCAACTGCTGCAGGGGACGCCCCCCAGCAATCCCCTACTATAGTCAGGGCCAGCCGACCTGACCTTCACGCTTCATCGTCATAGCCAAGGAGATGCCGTGCCCCCCATCAGAGCCGCCCTGCTGTTTGCCACCCTGTTGCTGGGTGGCTGCGCCTCGTCAACGACCCACCAGCAGCTGGGGGCCGCGCTCAATGGATTGGAAGGGGAGTTGCAACGACTGGAAGAGGAGCTGGCGGCGATGAATGGCCTGCACTATCAAAAGGCGATCGATGCGCCGCTCAGTTTGCGCCGTGCACTCGGGGCGCCGCAGCCCACCCCAGAGGGGCTGGTGCCAGTGACCAGCACGCTGGAGGATGGGCCACTCCTGCGCTATCAATACCGACTGCCAGCGGGGATGGCGAGCCTGCCCCAGGACAACCTCTGCCAGCGCTACGAGTTCGAGCTGCGCCATCTGGGCCGCCTCGGCAAACTGGAATTAAGCTGGCTGGGGGAACAGGGCAAGGGGTCACGGCTGATCCGCCAGAGCGACTGCCCCTTAGGGACGCAGATCCGCCCTCGGCAATAACAGGTTGCCGCCCTGAGAGGTGGCATAACCGATTGAAATAACAGCCCATAGTGCGCCCTCCAGCACCCTGCTGGCTACTGTCAGCTTTTCACTCAGCGAGTGCTGTGCCTATGTTCCTCTTGGGTCTACCATAATCAACCTAATGGTTTGCTCACAGGAAGTACCTGCATGACGATACTGCTGCTCGAAGAGGATCCCCTGCTCCGTAGCGCCATCACCCGGGAACTGACCGAACAGGGGGTGCCCGCCGACCGCATCCACTACCACAGCCATCCAAACCACGAGCGCAGTGGCCTGCTGGCCCTGCTGCAACAGCACGCCTTCGACGCCATCATCTGTCAGCAGGACAAACAGCAGGATCTTGACGGAGCCCGGCTGCTGCATGAAGCGCACTATCTCGGCCTGCTGCAACCCGGTTGCGTATTGCTGCTGCTCGATGCCGATCAAAGCGAGCAGGAGTTTCTCCCCTCGGATCTCTACTTCTCCCTCTATCTGCCCCTCCCCTTCATGACCCAGCAGCTCACCGCGGTGCTCGGCCAGCTGGTGAAGTTAAGCAACCTGACCCGCACGCTGGCCGCCCCCATTCTGCTGCGGGAGTGGCAACTGGCTACTGCCCTCTGTGAAGACCTGCTGTTTCAACGGGAGAATCGCTCGCTGACCCCCTGGCTGGATCGGCTCAAGGGCTATCTGCTGCTGCAATCAGCCGAGCAGATCACTGCCGCCCAGCACTATGCCCTCTGTGCCAACGAATATCAGGCGAGCTGGCCAAGGGCCGGGCTCTTCTACGCCATGCTGGGGCTCGGCAAATTACAAAGCGCCCGGACCGACTTGCAGCGCCATCAGGCCAGCGTCTCGATGGCCACCCGGCTGGAGCTGCAACTCGCCAGCCAGCTGCACCAGCATCACTGGCTGGCGGCGTGGGAGACCATGGGAGAGCTGCTGCAGATCCGCCCCCATCAGCCGCGCTGGCATCAGCTGGCGATGTTGCTCGGGCTGGTGCTGCAAGATGAGGAGAAGGTGCTGGAGCAGGCCAACAGCCTGACCCTGCGCCACTTCAGCGAGCAGCGCGTCCGGCTCGCCATCGACAGCTTCATGCTCAATGCCAGTCTGGCGGTGCTGTGGCACGCCCCCTCCAGCAACCGGATCCGCTCCCTGCAACAGGAGTGGGAGCACCTCAAGCGCACCGTCCACCTGCAACCCCACGAATATGAGCTGCTGCAGGCGTTGATGCTGGGGCTGGATTACCGCTTCGACGAGGCGCTGATCCTGATTGCCCACCACCAGCCGGATGAGGGGAGCGACAACCACCTCACCCTGCTGCTCGGCTTTGCGGTCAGCCAGTTCTGCGGTTTGCCCCACCACGCCCAGCGCTACCTGACCCAACTGACCCAATATCGCGTCAGGGTGGCGCCCCACCCGCTCACCCGCCAGCTGTTCCACCATCTGGTGGCCGAGCTGGGCCAGCGCCTGACGGCGAGAGAACAACGGCTGAGCGAACTGCGCCAGCTACGCCACAAGGCGATGCAGGCCAGCCAGTATCAGACCGCCCTGCAAGCGGGCTTGCAGCTGCTGGAGGAGTTCCCCGCCCTGCCGGGCGATGCCTGGCAACTGCTGGAACTGCTGCAACACTGCTGGCCAGCGGGTATGGCCGCCCCCAGGGTGGCGCTGCTGGTCGATACCCTGGAGCGGCGCCTCAAGCACAGCCCCGCGTTTCTCGATCAGCATGCCCGGCAGTACCAGCGCACCCTGCAGGAGATCCGTACCCACCTGCAGCCGCACCTCTCCGGCAGCGGCCCCTCCTGTCTTGTCGCAGGGCAGCCCGAGCCATGATGAGGCAAGCGGCGTGCAAACCGGCATTGTCGGCAAAGCCAATATAGAGAGAGGGGAGCCTTGGCTCCCCTCTCTCTATTTGTTCTCTGTCAGCTGATGGTGCTTAGTGCCAGACTCAAACCAGCGCGTCACTCTCCAGCGCCGCCTTGAGAAAATCCTTCCAGCTGATGATGCCGACCAGGGCGCCATTCTCCAGCACCGGTAGGCAGGAGACCCCCTTCTCCAGCATCAGCTTGACGCCGTCGCGCACGGTGAGATGGGGAGCGATGGTGACGAGCTGACGACTCATGATCTGGTGGGCCCGCTTGTTGAGGGTTTCGGTATCGCGGCTCATCTCGGCTTCGGAGTCGAGATAGGGGCTGATGGCGCGGAACAGATCCCGATCCGAGATGACCCCCACCAGCTCCTCCTCTTCCAGCACCAGCAGGTGGCGAAAGTGGGCCTGCTCGAAGATATCCCTGATGACTCGGAGTCGATCATCCATTGAAACGGTGGCGACCCGGGTCGTCATAATATCCCTGATATGCATGCTAACCTCCCGTAACCAAACTGGTTTCTCTGTTATGGCATGTTTTTGCAGTGCCAGCCAGTGGCCAACCCTTCGCTACAGTGCAAATCAGCGTCATTTCACGTAAGATCCGCGCCAGTTTTTCTCCTCCATTTTGAGCAAGCAGATCCCACCCATGATAGTTGCCAGTCAAATCGAACTGATCCGCGGCGGCCGCAAGCTGCTGGACAACGCCTCCGCCACCATTCACCCGGGCCACAAAGTGGGTCTGGTGGGCAAAAACGGCTGTGGCAAGTCCACCTTTTTTGCACTGGTACGGGGCGAGCTGGCCATCGACAGCGGCACCTTCAGCCTGCCCACCGGCTGGCAGATTGCAGGCGTCGCGCAGGAGACACCGGCGCTCGACTGCTCCGCGCTCGAGTATGTGATCGACGGCGACAAGGAGTTCCGCTCGCTGGAAGCACAGCTGGTACAGGCCGAGCAGGATGACAATGGTCTGCTGGTGGCCGAGCTGCACGGTCGCCTCGATACCATCGGCGCCTACAGCATTCGCGCCCGCGCCGCCGAGCTGCTGCACGGCCTCGGTTTCAGCGACGAGCAGCTGAGCTCGCCGGTGCGCAGTTTCTCCGGTGGCTGGCGCATGCGTCTGAACCTCGCCCAAGCGCTGCTCTGCCGCTCCGATCTGCTGCTGCTGGATGAACCGACCAACCACCTGGATCTCGATGCGGTGATCTGGCTGGAGAAGTGGCTCAAGGGCTATCAGGGCACGTTGGTGCTCATCTCTCACGACCGCGATTTCCTCGATTCGGTCATCAGCCGCATCATCCATATCGAGAACGGCAAGCTCAACGAATACACCGGCGGCTACTCCGACTTCGAACTGCAGCGCGCCGAACAGCTGGCCCAGCAGCAGTCGATGTACGAGAAACAGCAGCGGGAGATGTCCCATATGCAGGCGTATGTGGATCGCTTCCGCTACAAGGCCTCCAAGGCCCGTCAGGCCCAGAGCCGCCTGAAAGCCATGGAGCGGATGGAGAAGATCCTGCCCGCCCACGCCGACTCGGAATTCAGCTTCGAGTTTCGCGAGCCGTCGGCCCTGCCGACCCCGCTCATCGCCATGGAGAACCTCTCTGCCGGTTACGGTGACAAGGTGATCCTGGAGAAGATCAAACTCAATCTGGTACCGGGTTCGCGCATCGGTCTGCTCGGTCGCAACGGCGCCGGTAAGTCCACCTTTATCAAGATGCTGTCGGGCTCCAACCCGCCGCTCTCCGGCAAGCTCGAAGTGAGCGCCGGGGTGAGCATCGGTTACTTCGCCCAGCATCAGCTGGAGACCCTGCGTCTCGACGACTCCCCGCTCGATCATCTGGCCCGCCTCGCGCCGGACAAGACTGAGCAGGAGCTGCGCAACTATCTGGGCAGCTTCGGTTTTCACGGTGACAAGGCGCTCGACAAGGTGGCGCCCTTCTCCGGCGGCGAAAAGGCGCGGCTGGTGCTGGCGCTGATCACCTGGCAAAAGCCGAACCTCTTGCTACTGGATGAACCGACCAACCACCTGGATCTGGAGATGCGCCACGCCCTCACCATGGCGCTGCAAGGCTTCGAAGGGGCCATGGTAGTGGTCTCCCACGACCGTCACCTGCTGCGCACCACCACAGATGACTTCTATCTGGTGCACGGTGGCCGGGTCGAGCCGTTCGACGGCGATCTGGACGACTACCACAAGTGGCTCGGCGAGCAGGAGAAAGAGGCCAACGCCAAACCGGCCGATGGCCCCGTCTCTGCCAACTCGGCGGTGGCGCGCAAGGATCAGAAGCGGCGCGAGGCGGAATTCCGCCAGCAAACCCGTCCCCTGCGCCAGAAGCTGGAAAAGCTCGAAGCGAGCATGGAGAAGCTGCAGGGCAAGCTGGCCGACATCGAGAGCCAGCTGGCCGATCCGGCCATCTACGAAGAGAGCGCTAAAACCAAGCTCTCCGAACTGCTCAAATCCCAGGGCCCCCTCAAGGAGCAGCTGGAAGAGGTGGAGCTGGAGTGGATGAGCCTCTCCGAAGAGCTGGAAACTATGGAGCAAGCCTTCTTTGCGTGACGAACAGCTGATGGCCAGCGAACGGGTCGCGGTCCACGAATTGCCGACGCCGATCGGCTTCTGGCACTGGAGCGGCAAAGTCTATGGTGAACGCAGCCAGGATTGGCTCACCGTGCAGGAGCAGGGGGGCAACGTCAATCTCGCGCTGCTGCTGCACCGGCTCGATCAGCTCGGCATCGTGGTCGATCTGACCGACCTGCAACCGGCGCTGGTGCAGACCGAAGCGGTGCTGACCCCGTGGCGTGCCCTGCGCCAGAGCGCCAAGACGCGACTCGACGAGCAGCAGTATCAGTCGATGCTGGCCCACGAGCTGGAGCTGGAGCGGCTGCAACAGGGCGTCCTGTTGCAGACCCTGCGCAGCCTCTCCCTGTTTCGCGGCAACAGCCGCAATTTGTTGAACTATCTATCGTTACTGGGTGCCCAGCAGGGCCCCCTCAGAGATCTAATATGCTGAGCTACCGCCACGCCTTTCACGCCGGCAACCATGCCGACGTGCTGAAACACGCCGTTCAGGCCCTGATCATCGAGTCCCTCAAGAAGAAGGAGAAACCCTTCATCGTGCTGGACACCCATGCCGGCGGCGGTCTCTACGACCTGCGCGGCGACTGGTCCCAGAAGAAGGCCGAGTATGCCGACGGCATCGGCCGCCTGTGGGACGAGCGGGCCCAGTGGTCTGCCATGGCCCCCTATCTCGGCGTCATCGAAGAGATGAACAGCGATGGCCAGCTGCACTACTACCCCGGCTCGCCGGAGCTCTCCCGCCGCCTCACCCGCGAGCAGGACAAGCTGGCACTGATGGAGCTGCACAACAACGAGGTCGAAGACCTGCGCGCCAATATGGGTTACGACCCTCGCGTGGCCGTGCACCACCGCGACGGCTTCGAGGGGCTGATCGCCCTGCTGCCACCGACCCCGCGCCGCGGGCTGGTGCTGATCGATCCGCCCTATGAGCTCAAAGAAGATTACTTCGCCGTGGTCGACACCCTGAAAAAGGCGCAGAAACGCTGGGCGACCGGCATCTACGCCCTCTGGTATCCCATCCTCGGGCAGGAGGCGGACAAATCCCGCGACATGCTGCGCGCCATCAAGCGCGAGAACTTCGGCAACGTGCTGGTCGCCGAGCTGGAAGTGGCCGGTCAGACCACCGATTGGGGCATGAACGGCTCAGGCATGCTGATCATCAGCCCGCCCTGGATGCTGGACGAGCAGATTGAAGCGTTCCTAAAACCGCTGTGCGCCAAGCTGGCGCAGGGCGCCGGCGCTCAATACAAGGTCGAGTGGCTGAACAAGGTCGAAGAGTAGGCCCGCACCAGCCCGCTCTGGCGCCCGGCCAAGGCGCCAGCAAGTCGCTCACCCAAGCCGTTCACAGTGGCGGCATGGCCAGCAAAGAGAAGCCCCGTTCAGGGGCTTCTTGTTTTTTACCCGCCAGCGCTTTTACCCACTAACTGTTTTCCTCACCAATGGCGGCCACGGCGGCCACGCATCCCCTCTGCACACCAGACCAGCAGTTATTGATTAATTAATTGATCTCGCTCAGGAATTCCCCGCATACCTCTTTCCCTTGGCCAATAGGCCAGTACTATAGCCAATTGGCAACAAAGCCTCGTAGGAGTCACCCCATGAGCCATGCCAACCCCATCCCGTTGGTTAAACGCAGCAGACTGGAGGCTGTAATTCAGGGGCGGTAGCCATGCCGGATGGAATGGATAAGCGAGAGTTGCCTACGACCCACTCTACATGGTGACGGCCCATTTTTATTTCTGATTTATTTCTGACCTGCTCATGCAGGCGTGATTTGTCGGCGCTTGCCAAGAGTGCGCTGAGCACTGATTTTTCACACAGTAGTAACGGTGGCGCAAAAAGAGGAAGTCAAGCGAATACGCTCAGCATAAGAAGAAAACTGGTAACATTATGATTTAATTATTATTTTTACTTGGCGGCAGTGAAAATGTTACGGAGTTACATGGAATGCTCTGCTAACGGATTAATGCCGCCTTCCATCTAATCACTGCTAGACAGAGAAACCATGAAACAAGTCATCCAACAAAGAGTCACAGAAAACTTAGCTCGCGTCAGGAATCTTGTAGCCATATATAGAACTCATCTCGCCGGAGCGGGGAGAGGGAGACGTGGCGCACACCAAACTGACGTACTTCGCTCAACAGTTGTATTGCTTCATGCCACCCTTGAGGATTTCCTGCGCTCATTGGCGTATTGGAAATTGCCTGCCGCTGGAAAAGTAATACTGGACGACATTGCCTTGGTTGGGCTGGGTCCTAACCCCAAAAAATTCTTCTTAGGTGAGTTAGATGCCCATCGAGGAAAACTTGTGGAGCAGCTTATTGCAGAGTCAGTGAATGAGCACCTAGAGAGATCCAACTATAACAACACCCAAGAAGTAGCCTCTCTTCTTCAAGCAATTGGGATCAACGTACCCGCAGTCAATAGAAGCTTTCAAGCTCTTGACCAAGCCATGGCAAGACGACACCAAGTTGTTCATCGTGCAGACAGAGATGAAACCCCTGGAAGAGGAAATCACAATGTCCGCTCGATTGGGACAACTCAGGTCACCACATGGATTGACGCAGTAGAGCAATTCACAACTGACGTACTTGCACAAGTCTAACAATTGGTTCAAACCGTTCGCTTAGCTCACTGGGACGGGCTAAAGCCCGCCCGTTAACCAAACGTTATACATAAATCACTTCGGGAGCCGATATGGACGGATACATTCAAACAGGGCTAGGGATACTTGTTTCACTTGTCCTATTTTTGATTGGTTACAGACAAACTATCGGAGCTAAAAAAGAGCGAGCAAAGAACGCTAATAACTCTATTATTAGAACCATGATGAGGCGTATGGTTTTGGAAGACTATGCTCCCGTCTACAAAGATATTTCTAGAATTATTGAAGGTAAAGCACGAGAGTTTCAGGTTTCTTCAAATGACCTGCTATCCGAAGACCAGATTTTAAATAGCTTATATACCGAGGTTTTCGACAGCGACTTAATATCACCTTCACAAAGAGTCGAAATCGAGAAAAGACTAAATTCAGTATTTGATAAAATAGAAAAAGAGCCAGTAAAACCAACTCTTTCAGAGTTTCAACAGATTAAACAAGAGAAGGCGAGCAAGAAAGAAAGTGTAACTGCTATGGTGCTTTCAACTTCCATGCTTGGTGCACTTACCTCAACCCTATACTCATTCTACGAAACTAAAACTTTCGAGCCAGACTTCCTTCTCTCTGCTTTTGGTGTATTAATCGGAAGCATAGCTGTTTTAACAGTCTTAACTACGTATAGGCGAAGTAAAGAGATCGATGTCCTCCCCTCCAGATCATCGGCTAGCTTAATATCGTCAGAATTTGAGGCGGATATTGCAAGGGTTCTAATTAAAGGAGGTTTCAAGTTTTCAATTGAGCCTAGCGTAAATGGTCTACGCCCAGACTTCCTTGTCAATGTAAATGGTAGACAAGTGGCAATTGAAGCCAAATCATGGCATGGCCCCGTTCCGCTTCACATTCTAAGAAAGACAATTGAATATCTTCAGAAGCTTGTTTCTATGGACGGCGTTGATGAAGCAATTTTAGTTACAAAGAAAAGAGATGGCATTCCAGTTGGAGTTTTTGATAACGAAAAAATATCAGTACTTACTATCAACGAATTAGCCAGTAAATTAAAAAGTGCAGCGTAAATGTATAACAATCGCATGTTGCCGGACTGCTTTTACGCTGCGCTTCAAAGCAGCCGCAAATGCGGGCGTTAGGCATCAACAGAAAAGGAAAAACAGGATGTCAGAACGAATAGGCTATGCAGTTTACAGCGAGATAGAGGCTGGTTACTTGGTAACCGCATCTCCGAGTAACTATCTATGGGATCCAGCAGCTGCGATAATCTATGAAACTGCTGCAAAAGCGTGGGCATCAGCCAAACGTAGAGGCGCAGGATATGCTATTGCTGTTGCAATCAATCGTAATGAAAATGGCAATTTTGAGCATGAGCAAATTCCACCTCCCATGAAGGCCCCTCCAGGGAGCTGGATCGTTAAAATCGAAGACCACGGACTTCCCACGGGGCCACTTTACATTACGAGTCTGAGTAAAGATGGCAAACCTCGCGCATCATCAGAAATTCATGAGGCCCGAGGATTCGACCATGAGCAAGCAACCGAAGTGGCATCAAGAATGAAAGGTACGGTTAAAGTAGAGCAAATAGCCTCATGACCGAAATGCGTTGAAATGTGCATGAAGTACTGAAATCGAGGAAAAAATGAAGAACCTGATACCTGTAGTTGCCAGTGCATTTTTGATAGCTGGTTGCCAATCCAACCCTTCCCAGAACACACCTGCATCGGGAATTGAGTTCGCACATGACAAATTCAGCGTTCTCATGGTTTCGGTTGATGACACATTTGATTTTCCGAGAGGTAAGTTTTTCCGCTCCTCCTATGCTATCCAGGAAAAATTAACGGTCAAATTGCCTGGTGTTGTGGGCATCTATGCTGACTTCTTCGACCACTGCCTGAATACCGGCAATAAACCGCAGATTATCGATGGCGTCGCGCTAGTCTGCCGATCTGATCAGGTCAATCTTTATGCCGTTATCGCTGTAGAGGCTGGCAGGACAGCGTGGCTGCAAGTCGTTGAACCGAGTGACATGAGTTTACAGATAAGTGCACAAGAGCTTGCTGACTATGCAATGAATAATTTTGCCAATTATGTTGAGGCTGATGTGAGCAGTACCAAGCGACTGCTTGGCACCAGCTCTCTTTACAAAAACGTTCCCGATTGGCCGTAACAAAGTAACGGGCACAAATCTGGGACACCCACCTTTCTGAGCAAGGCGCAGCATAGCCAGAACCCAAAGGATGGGTGTCCAAGGTCTTCTTGTTCATGGGCAAGTGTGAAGAACCTGTACTTTATCGCCTTGGCTGCGCTTGGCAACCGCTGAACCGCACCGGCCACTCGCCCGTTGATAGGTTTTCTCTATTTTGGCAATAGATGAGAATAGTTTTCATTTAATCTCATTTCGGCGGATACTCTCATCATCAACAGAGGGAGCCGCCATCATGAAAAAGACCATCAGCTTTGCCATCCTGCACTTCGGTGTCGCCTTTACCGTGGCCTACCTGCTGACCGGTGAGCTGCTGACCGCCAGCCTGATCGCCCTGATCGAGCCCGCCGTCAACACGGTCGCTTTCTACTTTCATGACCTTGGCTGGCAAAAACTCAAGCCAAATCACAGCCTGCAGGCCAAGACCAGCAGCTTCGCGGTGGTCCACTTCTCGGTGGCCTTCGGGGTGGCCTTCCTGCTGAGCGGCGAGCTACTCACCGGCGGCGTGATGGCGATGATCGAACCGGCCATCAATACCGTGGTGTTCTTCTTCCACGAGCGGCTGTGGCGCGCCCGCAGTCAGCAACTGGCGCTGGCCTGATCAACCGGGCAACCCGCCTCCCCCCTTTATCGCGGCAACAAAAAACCCGACATTCCGGCCAGGAGTGTCGGGTTTTTCACATCAGCAAAGATCTGTATCTGGATGCATCACCCGATGCCCCATCAATAACGATCAGGCTTTCTTGCAGATGGGGTCAACGATAAAGGCATTCTGATCAAACTTCTGCCAGGCGCCGGTGCCGACCCCATCGACCACCAGAATGGAGACCACGCCGAAATCGACAAAGATCCCGAGCAGAGTAGTGGCATCGAACGACTTTGAGACCGGTACTGTCACCGAGTAGCAATCAGCACGCTTGACCGTGATGGTGTAATTCTCTTTCTTCTTGAACGAGGTGATCACATTGCCGTGGCCCAGCAGCATATCGTTGACGTAGATCTCCGCATCGGGATCCTGACTGCGAATGGAAACCTGCTGACTTGTGCCGTTAAACATGGCCGCACAACCGGACAGTATGATGGCCAGCAAGGCCCCCGTCATCAACCTGAACATAGCTAACCTTCTTGTTATTAAGAAAAGGCCGCAAATCTAGCACGCCTCTAGAACAGGAGTGAAAGTGCAATGCTCAAAGCCTGTCTGAATGCTCAAAATAGCGACCACTCCTGACCAGCTTTCAAACAAGCCGGCCTCATCCAGCAACAGTTATCTTCCCCATTGGAGGAGCGCGGCAAAACCGGTCGCCAGCACATGCTGCAGAGCAAAATGCGCTCGGCTCCCCTGCTGCATTGCCCTGTAGAGTGTGCTGTAGTAGGCAGATATGCCCTCTCATTGCTGGAATCTATCGATGAACAAGACCTTGTTTGCCACCCTGCTGTTTGCCCCTCTGCTGGCCAGTGCCGCAACCCCCTCCTTTGACTGCACCAAAGCCTCCGGGTCGGTCGAAACCCTGATTTGCAAGGATGCCCAACTGGCCGCCCTTGATAACGAACTGGCGGCTCTCTACCCCAAGGCGATTGCTGCGCTCTCTCCCGAACAGCTCAAGACCGAGCGTGCCATGCAGCGCGGCTGGATCAAGGGTCGCAACGACTGCTGGAAGGGGCAGGATCTGCGCCAGTGTGTGGAAGATAACTACCTGCTGCGGATCACCGAACTGCAGATCAGCGGCGGCCAGCTGATGGTGCCGGCACCGGTCAACTACCAGTGCGGCAAGAACGTCACTCTCTCTACCTACTTCTATAACGATGCCAAGCTGCCCGCCGCGGTGATCAACCTGAGCGAGGGCGACAAGCAGCAACAAGTGCTCGCCTATGAAGCACCCAGCGCCAGCGGCGCCCGTTATGAAGGGCAAAACCTCACCTTCTTCACCAAGGGGGACGAAGCCACGCTGGAGCGTTACGGCCAGCCAACCCTCACCTGCATGGAAAATCCGACCAAGGGCTGAGGCTCATAGGGGCGGCTCGCCTTGCCGCCCCACCTTGACTAGATGGCGATATCCAGCGGTTTTCCTTCCCGCACAATCCGCAACTTGAGCGACCCCGGCTTGCCGGTGCTGAGCAGTTCACGCACCTTGTCGATATCGAGGGGACGATAAGCCACCCCGTTGATCTGCTCCAGAATGTCGCCGTTGGCCAGACCATAGGGGGCAAGATCCCGTTCATCGCTGTAGTAGACCTGCAAATGCTCGCCATCAAAACGCACCCCGATATTGCGCAGGACTGGCGGCACTTTTCGCGCCAGGCTGTCGGCGTCGTAGCAGAGCATCATCCGCCCGGGCATGATCGCAAAGCGATTGAAGCGGTTAACAAAATCCAGCCCCAGACCATACTGCTCATTGCTGTTTTCCGACACGCGCAGCTCACCGAGCTGGCGCTCATCAAAGTGCAGACCGGTGAGGATATGTTCACGCCCCTCCACCATACCGCTGGCATCCACCCCTTTGCGTGGCATCGCATCTTCGCCAGAGATCGCCTTCTGGCTCGCCATAAAGTCGATAAAAGCATGATCGGCATAGCTCTGATCGGCCCCGGTATCCAGATACATGCGCACGCTGCTCTCACCGTGGGTCAGATACATTGCCGGGGAACGGTTGTAGCTGTCTTCATAGCCGATGCAACGCTCGAACGTGGCTGCCGATGGTGCCGTCAGCAAAGCAGTTAGCTGATGCTTGTCGCGATCAAACACCCAGTTGAAACGGCGGATGGTGTCGATCCCGAGGATGCCATCGATACGGCTGCCGAGAGACTGGGAGATGAGATCGAAATCAACGGTTGCCCACAGATCGCTGTCATCAATGGTGACCGACCCCAGCGAGAAGGGCTGCGGCTCAACAAAGCCAAGCTGCTCGCTGCCCAATTGGCTCGAAACGCTGTTCACACTGGCAAAATCAGCCTGATAGGCCCTGGGCAATTCGCTTAAGGTCAGCGCCTTGAAGCGGCTGGCCAGACGACGATCGATAAAGGTGATACTGGCCCCGGTATCGAGCAAAAACTGGTACTGCTCACCAGCGATGGTGACGGGGATCAGGGGGGCGCTTTCGTAATGCACGGTCAGCACCGGGCCGGGTGCATTGCGCTTGGTGGATGAATCCGGGGCTGTGCAGCCTTGGACGACGAACAGGGCCAACATGGCCAGCGCCACTTTGAACTGCGACTTCATAACTCTCCTTCCCGATAGCAGATGCCCCCGCGACGCCACCGCATAATGCTATCTTGTTGATTTATAGATAAATAAGCTATTTCAGCGGGGAATGCGGACAATAACAAAGAGTTTTATGCTGGTTCAAGCCGGATATGACCATGAATATTCTATGGTGATAGTTCAAGAATGGTTGTTCACGCTATCTCGGCGCGTCATCAATCGTGGGTGACATTTGATTAATTTATTGATCTTGCACAGAAAATCTCAATATTGAGCTTTCTCTACACAGCGCCATGGTTAATATTGCCATTTGGCAACACTTGCCTCGTCGGAGTCTCCCATGAGCCATGCCAACCCCATCCCGTTGGTGAAACGCAGCAGACTGGAGGCTGAAATTCAGGGGCGGTAGCCATGCCATAGCTCGCCCGGTCCCTTTTTGATCCAAACAAACTGACCGGCAAACCGCGGACTCATCCACAACATGCAAATCAAGGTGGTATATGGAAACACAAACCCTGCATCGTGGTCGGCTGATCGACCATATCCAGCTGGTGGTCAAAGATTTGGCCGCCAGCCAGCGCTTTTATACGGCCATTCTCACCACCCTCGATATTCCGCTGGGCGGCACAGGTGAGGGCTACTTCTGGGCAGACGAACTGTTTGTCACCTCTGTCGACAGCCCCGCCGCGCTGGGGGCACTGACCGGTCGCCACCACCTCGCCTTTCAGGCAAAAGATCGCGCTATGGTGGATCGTTTTTATCAGGCCGTATTGGCTAACGGCGGCAAAGATAACGGCGCCCCCGGCGAGCGCAATTATCACCCCGGCTACTACGCCGCCTTTGTCCTTGATCCGGACGGTAATAATATCGAAGCGGTTTATCACGGCGAGGCAACGCGTAGTGCTAGGTCGGTGGAGATTCGGTTTTAGCAAAAAATGAAAAAACATAATTGGGATATTTCCATGGACGGTAGGTGACTATACCGCACTTAAAAAAAGAGTACCCAATCTATGAAAACATATGAATTTTGATAGGAGTTATTCATGCCTATTGTTCTTGCTATTGTTGCAATAATTATCATGTTATGTATTTTTGGTAATTCAGGAAAAAATTTAATTACTGGATTGATTGCTATCGTTTGCGCTTTATTTATTGGTGCTGTTGGTTTGGCATTATTGGGGACGGGCATTGGAATCCCAGTTTTTGGAGTTGCAATAGTTATATTCCTAGTGTTAAAAGGTGCCACTTCAAAATAACATCACACCAACATAACCATGAAAAAATCAAATAATCAACTTCAGCCGGCATTTATAATGAAGGTTTTTTGATAAAATTGAATTCAGCCACAAATCTATTAAGATAGCTTTATCAAAAACAGCCAAGTAATAACCACGACATATCATAGGCAGGAAATTTAGTTGGATTCAAACTTAAGTCTTATTAAATACTATAAAAGGCGCATTCTTGTCTTAAAAAGAAAGCTCGACAATATAAACCCAGACTCATTGAACCTTCAACCTATTCTAGATTATCAACATTATTTAATCAGACAAATTATCAAAGATGAAAAAAGGCTGAAACGCAGAAAAGATGAACTAGCAGTTCTAAAACGTCGCTTGAGAAATAGATCTTTAGGAAAAGAAGAAGCGAAGGTAGCCAAAGATTTAATTAAACGAAAAAATGAGCATATTGCTGGAAATAAATACCTTCTTTATCTTTGGCGATGTTTTGGTGATGGCTTGGCCTTTAAGTTTATAAGTAAGTGGAATCTTAAACGATTTCTCTATGAAGCTGACTCAGAGAAAATAAAACAACGATCAGGTAACATAGATGGAAAGGATGGCTTTGACAAAGAACTAGCCCTTCTAACTGATGCAATAGAAAATAATATACCAGCTATATTGTGTGATATTACAAATGTAATACGCCATGGTGATGTATGTCTTCTTGGCGCCTCTGACCCATTTGTAATTGAAGTGAAAAGTAGTAAAAATAGAAATACACGGGTTGAACGTCAACTTGAATCCATCAAAAAGATACACAAGTACCTCGATGAAGATTTCGGAAACATTGGTGGTGTAGAGGGCGTGCAGCGTTTTTCGCTATTTAGCAAAGAACGTAACCACACTGATGCTTTCAATAGAGCAATTGAACTATCTAAAAGTGAGCGTTACGTAAAAGTAAATCCAGAGAAGGGGCTCTATTACATTGCGCTAAATACAGATCAAGAAACGAATTTTGATGAAGTATTTTATGGACTTGATCACTCCTTTATTTACTTGATAAATCAAGCTAAAACTGAGCAATGCTGGGATAATTACTACCCGTTTGTTTTATCGATTACAGACCCAGCAAATTTATATAGGTTTATAGCTGGTGATGTTTATTTATTTGTCGCTATTAGTACAAAAGTGCTCCAAGAGATGGCCTCTAATATTGGCTATGCCCTAGAAATATCGGAGGAAGGACTCTTTATCTTTAGCAAACCAATTAATGCTAATAGCGAACCTTTTAAGGTAATCGTCTCCGAGCATTTCTCAGGCAGGCTTGGATTAGAACTCATCACGTTAGAATGGTTCTTTGAAAACGAAAAAATGCTCTTAGACAAAATGGTAAATGAAGCTCATAGGTTATAATAGCACCGCATATTCGGACAATGGCAAATAACCAAGACACAAAAACCTAGAGCAAATACTATCTCGATAGCAAAATTTCTTGATAAGGTGAGGTTCCTCTGTCATTCACTGATTAAGCTAACGTTATATTTTATCTAACTGGAATAAATAATGAAATACTCATTAAATTGGAAACAACCATTACTCTCCATGAATAAGCGGTTCTTTATATTTATCACATTGATTTTTGCCGGGTTTGTTGTCCTCAGTACATACAAAACCCAACTCGACATGGAGTTGGGCTATTGGCTCTTTTACCAATATTTAAAAATCCTGCTAGCATCCTTCGTTGTATTATTCGCAATGGCTCAAGCCTCCAGATTGTTTTCTGTCGAACTAAGAAATGAGGACGTGGTAGGTAGAAACCGCTTTTTCCGGAAAGTATCCATACCCTATACAGAGATGATCGGTGTGAGCATAGAAATGTTACTAATAGTAAATTGCCTGGTTATTCGCACCAACAGTCGCAAGAAAATCTATGCCCCTTTTGACTTGGATGGATTTTCAGATTTTTCGAATAAAATAGATGCTAGACTAAAAAAATAACAGAGCACTTAAAAACCATGCGTAACCAACATTTTTATATTTTTTAGTTTATACCAAGACTTTCATTACTCCATAGATTAACCTCGCATAAAATTTCATGGAGATATCATGAAGATTTCTGAAGTCGCAGAGATGACAAATATTTCCATTCATACACTGCGATATTATGAGAAAGAAGGGCTATTACTGAATATCCGTAGAAATGAATCCGGTCAACGTATTTTCGATAAGACGGATATTGAATGGCTAACCTGGATTAAACGATTAAAGTCTACCGGGATGCCGCTAGCGGAAATAAAGTCATTTGCCAAGCTACGCCAAGCCGGCTCTACAACCTTGTCAGCAAGGAAGTCTTTGCTTGTCGCTCATAAAACCAACCTTGAACAAGAGATAGCAAGACTCAATGGTGAACTGAATATTGTGCTTTACAAAATAGATGCATACGAACAAAAAATGCTTGACCTAGAGTGAACTCAAGGGATTAGCGTACAGATTCCACTGAAAGGAGTCATTTATGTTTAATCCCGGTTATTACATTACTGCCGAGCTAAAGGTCAAAGTTCCTGAAAATATCGATAAAGCTCGCCAACATTTGAAAGAACTTTGCGAAGAGACTCTAAAAGAGCCTGGTTGCTCTATTTTCACACTTCATCAATGTGTAGATGATAAGAGCCGTTTCTTGCTGTGGGAAAGGTTTAACAGCGAAGATGATTTCACATATCACTTTGAGCAACCTCACACGCAAGAGTATCTGAGGCATGACTTGACAGAGGTGGTGCAGTACTTTGTGACGGATGTGCTTTAACTCGTTCATATCCTGTTTGCTCAGGTCTAATTATCACCAGACACCGACGGCCACCAGTCGGTGTCTGACTCCATTTGCAATCACTGCCAATCACGGTTTGGCGAATGCACTCAAGGAGATTTATGAAGCCAGACTTAACCGGTACACGGATTGTACTGCGCACCATTGGCCCGCACGATACTGCCGATCTGTTCGAGATTTATGGCAATCCACTGACCATGGAGTTTGCCTCTGATCCCTGCTTTACCTCTCCCGCCATGGTGGCGCAGATGATGGCGAGCGTGGTGCGGCTGGAGCAAACGGGGGAGTCGCTGGAGTGGGCGATTGTCGAGCGGGAGGGCAACAAGGTGATCGGTACCTGCGGCCTGCACAGTTTCAGCGAGGCGGGTCGCTGCTGCGAGGTAGGTTGCCTGCTCAATGCGGCCTATTGGCGCAGAGGGTTTATGTCGGAAGCGCTGGGATTGCTGTTCGCCCACGCCAGCACGTTGGGAGTCACCCGCCTCACCGCAGATATCGATGCAGATAACGTCCGCTCTATCGCCCTGTTTGAAAAACTGGGCTTCAAGGCGCATGCAGGGCGCTATCAGCGCACGCTCCCCTTTGTCTGACGAGACCAGAGCCACAGCCCCCTCACCTCTCAGGCCATTGTGGCGAAGCACAGCTGTAAAAAACAGACAAAATAGGACTCCCACCTTTCCAGCTATCACCATTACATTCACGCCAGTTGCAACCCTCTTACCGGCCGCAGGGCGCTTGTCATATACTCTTGTGCTCTTATGACACGCCGGGGAGGCGTTGATATGCAATCACAGACTCACACCTTTATCGTCAATGACAGCCCGCAGCCTTGCCTGCAGGCCGGTTCGGGCGAGCCGCTGTTGCTGATCCATGGCGCGCTGGCCAACCATACCCTCTGGCTCGAACATATCGAGCAGCTCTCACATCACTACACCATCTATGCTCCCACCCTGCGCCACTTTGGCGAGGCGGGCAAAAATGGGCCATTTGGTCTGGAGACCCACGCCAGTGATCTGCTTGCCCTGCTGAAACAATTGCCGTGCGGGCCAGTGCATCTGGCGGGCTGGTCATACGGGGCGGATGTTGCCCTGACCGCGGCCCTGATGGCTCCGGAGCAATTCATAAGCCTCTATCTGGTGGAACCGGGTTGCCCTGGAGCCCTCGATGAACAGGGGATCGCTGCCTTTATGGCCGATGCCGGTGCCATGTTTGGCCCCGTGTTTGGCCAGGTTGGGGAAGGCTTGCTGCAAGAGGCCGTGGCGACCCTGATCGATGGTTCGGGTGGTCATGCAGGCTATTTTGCTGCACAACCGCTCAAGTGGCAGCAGGCGCAGTTGGCAGAAGCCGATAGCCTGCCCAAGCAGTTGAGCCAGAGCGAGCGACCAGATTGGTCACCCGGGCACCTTGCCATGCTCAACATGCCCACCTGCATCGTGCAGGGCGCAGATACCAGAGCGCTGTTTGCGCTGGTCTGCGAGGCTATTGGCAACGCCATTCCCGCCTGCGAGCGCTTGCAGGTGCCACACGTCGGGCACCTCTACCCCATCGAGCAGCCCGCGCTGTTTGTGCAGCATCTGCAACGCTGGCTTGAACAGCAGGCATAAAAAAACCGGAACCCAAGGGTTCCGGTTTTTTTCATTCCAGCCGAGGCTGGCAAACCAGCAAATTAAGCCTGGTTTTTAACTTCTTTCAGACCGCGGAAAGGAGCTTTGGCACCCAGAGCTTCTTCGATACGGATCAGCTGGTTGTACTTGGCAACACGGTCAGAACGGCTCATGGAACCGGTCTTGATCTGGCCAGCAGCGGTACCAACAGCCAGGTCGGCGATGGTAGCGTCTTCGGTCTCACCGGAACGGTGGGAGATGACGGCAGTGTAGCCAGCGTCTTTGGCCATCTTGATGGCAGCCAGAGTTTCGGTCAGGGAACCGATCTGGTTGAACTTGATCAGGATGGAGTTGGCGATGCCGTTGTCGATACCGCGCTTCAGGATCTTGGTGTTGGTTACGAACAGATCGTCACCCACGATCTGGATTTTCTTGCCCAGTTCAGCAGTCTGGTAGGCGAAACCTTCCCAGTCAGATTCGTCTAGGCCATCTTCGATGGAGACGATCGGGAACTTCTCGGTCAGCTCAGCCAGGAAGTCGGAGAAACCGTTGGAGGTGAAGATACGACCTTCGCCTTTCAGGTTGTACTCTTTCTTCTCTGCGTCGTAGAACTCGGAAGCAGCGCAGTCCATAGCCAGGGTGATGTCGGTGCCCAGTTTGTAACCGGCAGCGGCAACGGCTTCAGCGATAACTTCCAGCGCTTCGGCGTTGGATTTCAGGTTCGGAGCGAAACCACCTTCGTCACCAACTGCAGTGTTGTAGCCCTTGGACTTCAGCACTTTGGCCAGGTTGTGGAACACTTCTGCGCCCATGCGAACGGCTTCTTTCAGGGTCTTGGCGCCAACCGGCTGGATCATGAACTCCTGGATGTCGACGTTGTTGTCGGCGTGCTCACCACCGTTGATGATGTTCATCATCGGCAGCGGCATGGAGTAAACACCCGGGGTGCCGTTCAGCTCGGCGATGTGGGCGTACAGCGGCATGCCTTTGGCAGCAGCGGCAGCTTTGGCGTTAGCCAGGGAAACAGCCAGGATGGCGTTGGCGCCGAACTTGGATTTGTTCTCGGTACCGTCGAGGTCGATCATGATCTGGTCAACGGTGGCCTGGTCCTTGGCATCTTTACCCAGCAGAGCTTGAGCGATCGGGCCGTTTACGGCTTCGATGGCTTTCAGCACGCCTTTACCCAGGAAACGGCTCTTGTCGCCGTCACGCAGTTCCAGCGCTTCGCGGGAACCGGTGGACGCGCCAGACGGAGCGGCTGCCATACCAACAAAACCACCTTCCAGGTGAACTTCGGCCTCAACGGTCGGGTTACCACGGGAGTCGATGATTTCACGACCGATCACTTTAACGATCTTGGACATGTGTATTTCCTCAGGTTTCGTAAAAAAACAACAAAAATATGCCAAAAAAAGCGGCTGTGGCACAGTGCCCCAACCGCATTTATTTTCAATTACTTCAAATTACGCTTCTGATACTCGCCTGCCGCCTTCACAAAACCGGCGAACAGAGCGTGGCCATCACGAGGAGTAGAGGTGAACTCCGGGTGGAACTGCGCAGCCACGAACCAGGGGTGATCCGGGATCTCGATGATTTCCACCAACTTCTTGTCGGCGGAGAGACCGGTCACTTTCAGACCTGCCGCTTCAATCTGCGGCAGCAGCTTGTTGTTTACTTCGTAACGGTGGCGGTGACGCTCGTAAATGGTCGGGCTACCGTACATCTGACGCACTTTGGAATCTTCGACCAGGTGGCAGAGCTGGGAACCCAGACGCATGGTACCGCCCAGATCGGACTTCTCGGTACGGGTCTCGATATTGCCCTCTTCATCCACCCACTCGGTGATGAGGCCGACGACCGGATAGGCGCAATCTTTCTTGAATTCGGAGGAGTGAGCCCCTTCCATGCCCGCCACGTTGCGAGCGAATTCGATCATGGCAACCTGCATGCCGAGGCAGATACCCAGGTAGGGGATCTTGTTCTCGCGGGCATACTGGGCAGCCAGAATTTTGCCTTCCACACCACGCTCACCGAAGCCACCCGGCACCAGGATCGCGTCCAGACCTTCCAGCAGCTCGGCGCCACGGGTCTCGATATCCTGAGAGTCGATGTACTTGATGTTGACGGAAAGGCGAGTCTTGAGACCACCGTGCTTGAGCGCCTCGTTGACGGACTTGTAAGCGTCCGGCAGGGAGACGTACTTGCCGACCATACCGATGGTCACTTCACCAGTCGGGTTGGCCTCTTCGTAGATAACCTGTTCCCACTCGGACAAGTCAGCCTCTTTGCACTCCAGACCGAAACGCTCGGTGAAGTAGGAGTCCAGATTCTGGGATTTCAGCAGTGCCGGGATCTTGTAGATGGAGTCGACGTCTTTCATGGAGATGACGGCGCGCTCGGGCACGTTGCAGAACAGGGCGATCTTGGCGCGCTCATTGGCCGGAATGGCACGGTCGGAGCGGCAGATCAGCACATCCGGCTGGATACCGATGGAGAGTAGCTCTTTAACGGAGTGCTGGGTCGGCTTGGTCTTCACTTCACCGGCTGCGGCCAGGTAAGGAACCAGCGTCAGGTGCATGAACATGGCGTTGTTGCGGCCCACTTCGGCAGCCAACTGACGAATGGCTTCGAGGAACGGCAGGGACTCGATGTCACCCACGGTACCGCCTACTTCGACGATGGCAACCTGATGGCCTTCGGCACCGGCAATCACCCGCTCCTTGATGGCGTTGGTGATGTGCGGGATAACCTGAATGGTGGCGCCCAGATAGTCACCACGACGCTCTTTACGCAGTACGTCGGCGTAGATACGGCCGGTGGTAAAGTTGTTGCGACGGGTCATCTTGGTGCGGATGAAACGCTCGTAGTGGCCCAAATCCAGATCGGTTTCGGCCCCGTCCTCGGTTACGAACACTTCACCATGCTGGGTCGGGCTCATGGTGCCCGGATCCACGTTGATGTACGGGTCCAGTTTCATGATGGTCACATCCAGACCACGGGCTTCCAGAATGGCTGCCAGAGAAGCTGCGGCAATGCCTTTGCCGAGGGATGAAACAACGCCACCAGTAACAAAAATATATTTGGTCGTCATGCTGAACCTGAAAGAAGTTTAGGGAATTTTAAGGGGTGCTTCGGGGATGAAGCAGGACGGGGAAACAGTATACCAAAAACCCCTCTCCCAAACAATGAGCAAAAATCTATCAGGCTCACCGCCCCCCCATCTTGCGCCAAATCAACTTTGCTCGGTTTCCTTCGCCTTATCCCAGGCGGCATCGAGCTTTTCGAGGGTGCAATCGGTCATTTTCAAGCCTTCTGCGGCGATTATCTGCTCAACCTGACGAAAACGACGTTCGAACTTGGCGTTGGCGCCGCGCAGTACCTGCTCCGGATCCTTGCCCAGATGACGCACCAGATTGACGGTGGCAAACAACAGGTCGCCGAGCTCGTCGCTCACCCGCGCCTCGTCCACATCGGCCATCAATGCCTCTTCCATTACCTCGTCGATCTCTTCGTGGATCTTGTCCACCACAGGCCCCAGCGTCTTCCAGTCGAAACCGACGGTGGCGCAGCGTTTCTGAATCTTGGCGGCGCGAGTCAGGGCAGGCAGCGCCTGCGGGATATCGTCCAGCACGCTCTCTTTGTCGAGGGCCGCCCGCTCTTTGGCCTTTTCCGCCTCCCAGTTCGCTTTTACCGCCTGCTCGTTGGAGAGATCTGCATCGGAAAAAACGTGGGGGTGACGGCGAATGAGCTTTTCACTCACCGTATCCACGATATCGGCGAAGTCGAACAAGCCCCGCTCTTTACCCAGCTGGGCGTAGAACACCACCTGAAACAGCAGGTCGCCCAACTCCCCTTTCAGCCCCTGCCAATCTTCGGTCTCGATGGCATCGGCCACCTCGTAGGCCTCTTCCAGGGTGTGCGGCACTATGGTCTGGAAGTCCTGTTTCAGATCCCAGGGGCAGCCGTTTTGCGGATCGCGCAGACGAGCCATGATGTCGAGCAGTTGGGAGAGGTCGTAACGTTGGGACATGGGATATTCGCTTTCGATTTGTTCAAAAAGGGTCGTAAATGCAGACCGGCCACTGGGGCCGGTCGGTTCGATATCAAAGCCGCTTGGCGCTGATCACATCGTTAAGCTGACTGAGCTTGGCCAACGCCCGGTTGAAGGCGTTGATGTTGTAAATCTCCAGCTCCATGTCGATCTCGGCGGTTTGCTCGCGCACGTTTGAGCGCGAACGCACCCCCATCACATTAATCTTCTCGTTGGCCAGCACGGTAGTGATATCGCGCAGCAGGCCGGAGCGATCGTTAGAGATGATCCGGATGGTGAGGCCGTAACCGCCGGAGTAGTTCTCCCCCCACACCGCATCGATCAGTCGCTCCGGGTTGCGACGTGACAGCTCCTTAAGCTGCTCGCAATCTTCCCGGTGGATCGAAACGCCGCGCCCCATGGTAATAAAGCCCTGAATGGAGTCCCCCGGAATGGGCTGACAGCAGCGGGCGATATGGGTCATCAGGTTGCCGACCCCTTCCACCACTATGTGATCCTTGGGCTTGTGGCGCATCGGCGCATTGGCCTTCTGCTCCAGCTTCTCCAGCAGGCGGCGATCTTCCTCTTCCGCCGTCGGCTTGTTGTAGCAGGTGTCGAGATAGTTGAGCACCTGGTTGATGCGGATATCACCGCTGCCGATACCGGCCAGCAGATCGTCGGTGCTCTCCAGATTGAAGCGGCGCAGCATGTTGCCCTTGTCGATCTTGGACATGCTGAGGTTGTGGCGATCCAGCTCCTTCTCGAACAGCTCGCGACCGGCCACGATATTCTTGTCCCGATCCAGTTTTCTGAACCAGGTCGCCACCTTGGCCCGCGCCCGGCTGGAGCGCAGGAAGCCGGCGTTGGGGTTCATCCAGTCGCGGCTCGGGTTGGGCTCTTTCTGGGTGATCACCTCCACCTGATCGCCGGTCTGCAGCGCGTAGGTGAACGGCACGATGCGGCCGTCAATCTTGGCGCCGATGCAGCGGTGACCGATCATGCTGTGGACGTGATAGGCAAAATCAAGCGGGGTAGCGCCAGCGGGCAGGTCGATCACATCCCCTTTCGGGGTGAAGACGTAGACTCTGTCCTCGAACACCTGACTGCGCAGATCTTCCAGCAGGGAGCCGCTCTCGGAGAGATCTTCCTGCCAGGCGAGCAGCTTGCGCAGCCACTCGATCTTGTCTTCGAAGGTGTTGGCCTTGCCGCCTGCCTGTGCCCCTTCCTTGTAGCGCCAGTGCGCCGCGACGCCGAGTTCGGCATCCTGATGCATCTGGTCAGTACGGATCTGGATCTCTACTGTCTTGCCCTCCGGCCCCACCACTACGGTGTGGATCGACTGATAGCCGTTGGGTTTGGGGTTGGCGACATAGTCGTCAAACTCGCGGGGAATGTGGTGGAACTGGGTGTGGACTATGCCGAGCGCCGCATAGCAATCCTGCAGCCGCTTGGTCACTACCCGCACCGCGCGCACGTCGAACAACTCGTTGAACTCGAGGTGCTTCTTCTGCATCTTGCGCCAGATGCTGTAGATGTGTTTCGGCCGACCGTACACCTCGGCGTCAACTCCCGCCTCTTTCAACCCATTACGCAGGGATTGCACAAACTCGCGGATATAGCGCTCACGGTCGAGCCGCTTCTCGTCGAGCTGCTTGGCGATCTGCTTGTAGGTATCCGGGTGCAGGTAACGGAAGGCGAGATCTTCCAGCTCCCACTTGAGCTGACCGATGCCCAGACGGTTGGCGAGCGGCGCATAGATGTTGGTGATCTCCTGGGCCATCAGCACCCGGGTCTCTTCATCTGCCGTCTTCGCTTCCCGCAGGCAGGCGATCCGCTCCGCCAGCTTGATCACCACGGCGCGCACATCCTCGACCATGGCGAGCAACATGCGACGCACATTGTCGACCTGCTCCGGCGAGGTTTCGCTGCGATGGAGTGTCTGCAGGGAGCGGATGGCCTCCATCTCCAGCACCCCTTCCACCAGCTTGGCGATCTTGGAGCCGAAATCCTCGTCCATCCGCTCCTGGCTGATGAGACCGGCTTCGACGAAGGGGTAGATGATGGCCGCTTTGAGGGTGCCGATATCCATGCTGAGCATCTGCAGGATGCCCACCATTTCGATGCCGCGTACCAGCAGCTTGCTGGTCAGCGCCTCGTCACCGAGCGTCAGACAATACTGGTAGACGGTTCGCAGCTGATCCTTTTCACTGTCACTCAAGGAGAGCGAGCTGACCCACTCTTCCAGGGTGAAGTTGTCTTTCAAATGAATATCGCGAACCGCAACCATGGTATCAATCCTTTAAATTATCGGGCCGAAAGCTGTCACTTTCTCCCCTCATGAGATTGCCTCAAATGGGGATATCCAGCGCACTTTTCAAGGCATATTGTCCAGAAAGACAATAGAGCGCGCCAACAGGCCCTGCCGAACGACGAGGGTCTAGATTACCCCAATCACATCAGCTCAAACAGCCGCAGACACGCCAGATTACATATCCGCATCGCCGTACCGATGAGCAGGATTACTTCAAATACACACCTGCTCAAACAGCCGCAGACATGCCAGATTACACATCCGCATCGCCGTACTGATGAGCAGGATTACTTCATATACACACCTGCTCAAACAGTAACAAACATGCCGGATGACCTATCCGGCATCGCCGAACTGATGAGTCATTTACTCCCGTTCAAACAGCGCCATGGACTCCAGATGACCGGTGTGAGGGAACATGTCGAGCATGCCGAGGCGCACCAGACGGTAACCCCCTTTCACCAGTACCTGACTGTCCCGCGCCAGGGTGACCGGGTTACAGGAGACGTAGACCACCCGCTTGGGTGAAAGTTTCACGACGTGTCCCATCACTTCCAGCGCGCCGGGGCGAGCCGGATCCAGCAGCACCAGATCAAACCCTTCCCGCGCCCAGGACATGCCGACAATGTCATCGCTCAGGTCGGCTTTGTAGAAACGGGCATTGGTGATGCCGTTGCGACGGGCGTTCTCTTCGGCCCGCTGCACCATGGCCAGTTCACCTTCGACCCCCACCACTTCGCGAGCCTGACGGGCCAGCGGCAGGGTGAAGTTGCCGATACCGCAGAAGAGATCGAGCACCTTGTCATCCTTGCTCGCACCGAGCCATGTCAGCGCCTGCTCCACCATGTTCTGGTTGATGGGGCCGTTGACCTGAATGAAATCACCGGGAGCAAATGCAAGAGACAGGCCATCCAGCGAGTAGGATGGGGAAAAATGTTGCTGAAGCGCTTCGATGCGATCATCGGCCGCCTGCAGATAGAGGTCTATTCCCTGCGCTTTGGCAAACTCCACCAGCAGGGCGCGATCCGCCTCATTGGGGCGGCCGGTGTGGCGCAGCAGCATCATGATCCCCTGCTCGGCCTGAATAAACTCCGCATGGCCCAGCTCGCGCTGGCTCTTGAGGCGATTGAGGCATTCACGCAGCGGGGCAATCAGCGCAGAGAGCGGCTCGGCCAGTACCGGGCACCCTTCGATTTCCACCAGATCGTTGCTGTTGCGACGGCGGAAACCGACCCGGGTGCAGCGACCGTTCTTGTCAAATTTGATGGCCAGACGACAGACCCGACGGTAGGCGCGATCTTCACCGGTCAGTACCGGCTCCAGCGCCGGCGCTTTGATGTTGCCCAACCGCTCGAACAGGCTGACCAGTCCCGCCGCCTTGGCGGCTTGCTGATCGGTAACCGACATGTGCTGGGCACTGCAACCGCCGCACTCGCGATAGTGGCTGCAGAAGGGGGCGATACGGTTGGCTGCCGGGGTCACCACCTGTTGCAAGGCGGCGTGACCGTACTGCTTTTTCTCTTCGGTGATGCGTGCCTTGACGGTCTCGCCGGGCAGCGCCCCTTCGACGAAGATCGCCTTGCCCTGATGGCGACCGATACCGACGCAGTGGTGATCGAGGGTGTCTATCGTAAATTCAATGCGTTGGAGCTGGATGGACTTCTTTTGGGGCTTGAAAAACTGGGCCATAAAACTTGGTGCCTATAGGTGGCTATGTCATGATTGTGGAATCTGCTGCCGGGTATTGTCCCACAAGAATAATAGTATGACCAAATACGGCCACAGAGCCCGTGTATTGCCATCAACCCTATCGCCAACCCTGTTCACTGGTGGCCTGTTCGTATGACCAAATATGGCCTGAGAGCACGCGTTCTCGCCTTCACCATCCTGCCCACCCTGATCATCGGTGGCCTGATGGCCGGTTACTTCACCTTCCACCGCTACCAGCAGCTGGAAAACAACCTCATTGATCAGGGGATCAACATCATCGAACCGCTGGCGATCGCCAGTGAATACGGGATGACCCAGCACAGTCGCGAATCCCTCAAGCGGCTGATTGGCCTGACCCACCGCAAGAACTCCCCCTTCATCAAGTCCATCGCGGTTTTCACCCAGGACAACCAGCTGTTCGTCACCTCGAACTACCACCGGGATTTCACCCGGCTCAGGCTGCCCGATGGCGAGCCCATTCCGGATCTGACCAGCGTGACGTTTCAGGGGGACGACATCATTTTGCGCACCCCAATCCAGGCTGAAACCAGTCTGGATGGCTTCCCGCTGCCCAGCGATGTAGAGCCGCCGATGATCGGCTACATCTCGATGCAGATGGCGACCGATCGGGCCATGTTGCTGCAGTACCGCGACACCTTCTTTGCGGTGATCATGGTGCTCATCGGGGTCGCCTTCAGTACCCTGTTTGGCTTCCGTCTGGTCAAGAGCGTGACCCAGCCCATCACCAACATGGTGCAGGCGGTGCACAAGATCAGGGAGGGGCGGCTCGATACCCGGGTCAGCGGCCAGCTCACCGGCGAGCTGGATATGCTGAAAAATGGTATCAACGCCATGGCCAAGGCGCTCTCCGAATATCACGAAGAGATGCAGCAGAATATCGATCAGGCTACCTCTGACCTGCGCGAAACCCTGGAGCAGATCGAGATCCAGAACGTCGAGCTCGACATGGCCAAGAAACGGGCGCAGGAGGCGGCGCGGGTCAAGTCGGAGTTTTTGGCCAACATGTCCCACGAACTGCGCACGCCGCTCAACGGGGTCATCGGTTTTACCCGCCAGTTGCTGAAAACCAGCCTGACCCCGAGCCAGACCGACTACATGCAGACCATCGAGAAGTCGGCGCGCAACCTGCTTGGCATCATCAACGACATCCTCGACTTCTCTAAGCTGGAAGCGGGCAAGCTGCAGCTGGAGCATATCCCGTTCAGCCTGCGCGACACCCTCAACGAGACCATGCACCTGCTCGGCCCCAGCGCCCACGACAAGCAGCTGGAGCTCTCCCTGCGGGTGGATGCCGATGTGCCGGATTACCTCACCGGCGACCCCATGCGTCTGCAACAGGTGCTGACCAACCTCACCGGTAACGCCATCAAGTTCACCGAACAGGGCAACGTGGATGTCCATATCGAGCAGACCGGCAGTGGCAACCACAAGGTGAGGCTCAACGTCCAGATCCGCGATACCGGCATCGGTATCTCCCAAGAGCAGCAACATCAGCTGTTCCAGGCCTTCAATCAGGCCGACTCCTCCATCTCCCGCCGTTATGGCGGCACGGGTCTGGGCCTCGTCATCACCCAGAAGCTGGTGCAGCAGATGGGCGGCCAGATCCGCTTCGAATCGGAGCTCGGCAAAGGCTCAATCTTCTCGTTCAGTCTGGATGTGGAGGTCTCCCCCCTGCCCCAGACCGATCAACTGCCGCTGGATCGGATCCGTGGCAAACGGCTCTGGCTGCTGGAGCCGGATCCCTTCGCGCAAGCCTCCCTGCTCGCCCTGCTGGCGGAGTGGCACCTCGATGTGCACCCACTGACCAGCGATGATCCCTGGCCCGAGATGAGCGAGCAGGAGATGGTGATCATCGGCAGCAGCACCCTGCATACACCGCAGCAGGTGCTCGGCCGTCTCGACAGACTGAACGGCCAGCAGCAGAACACCATAGTGCTGCTCAGCAGCCACGAGCCGGCGCTCTATGAAGCTATGCTGGCCCATGGCGCCCAGCACTGTCTCTCCAAACCGGTCAACCACCGCAAGCTGCTGCACGCTCTGCTTTCGCCGGAATCGAGCCGCCAGAAGCTGCCCGCCCAGCCTGCGCCGCGCCAGTTGCAGCCAATCAAGGTGCTGGCGGTGGATGACAACGCCGCCAACCTCAAGCTGATCGCCGCCATGCTCAAAGAGATGGTGAGTCAGGTGGTGGTGTGCAAAAACGGCAAGGAGGCAGTCAAACAGGCACAGAGCCAACCGTTCGACATCATCTTCATGGATATCCAGATGCCGATCATGGATGGCATCAGCGCCACCCAGGCGATCCGCAACCAGTCCCTCAACACCACCACCCCGATCGTGGCGGTGACCGCCCACGCCATTCCCGGCGAACGGGAGCGGCTGATCCGGCAGGGGATGGACGACTATCTGGCCAAGCCCATCGACGAGAGCATGCTGGCCCAGCTCATCACCGACTTTGCCCATCGCCGCCACCAGAATAATGGTGCCCAACAGATCGACTGGGCACTGGCGGTGCGGCAAGCGGCGGGGAAAGAGCATCTCGCCAGAGAGATGCTGACCATGCTGCTGGCCAGTTTCGACGAGGTCGAGCCAGTGCTGGATAGCGCGCTGGCTGGCGAAATTGAAGATAGCGAGGTGTTGGCACAGCTCCATCGCCTCAACGGCGGCTGTGCCTATTCCGGGGTGCCGGGGCTGCAACGGCTGCTCTCCCAGCTGGAGCAACAGCTGCGTGACGGCGTGCCGGTGAGCGAGCTGGAACCAGAGCTGCTGGAGCTGCAAGATGCGCTGGAACTGGTGCGCCAGGAGGCGCCCCGCTATCTCGGCAAGGCTTGATGAGCTTGACCTGAACTGTAGCGGCCCCCGCTTTTTCTGACGCGAGGGCTGCCAGATGGTAAAGTTGCGCCGTTTACACAGGAGTCAGCATGACCAACAACGATATTCTGCGCCGTCTGCGCTACGCCCTCACCATCAGCAACGACCAGATGGTCGAGATGTTTGCCAAGGGCAACCTGACGGTCACTCACGCCCAGCTGCACAGCTGGTTGATGAAAGAGGCGGCGGAAGGTGAAGAGCAAGAGGCAGGCTATGTTGCCTGTCCCGACTCGGCCCTGAGCCAGTTCCTCGACGGTTTCATCATCGCCCGCCGCGGCGTGCGCGAAGATGCACCGGCCCAGGTGATCCCGAACCGGATCAACAACAACATGATCCTGCGCAAGCTGCGCATCGGTCTCAACTTCAAGGAAGAGGACATGCTCGGCACCCTCAAGCTCGCCGACTTCAACCTCTCCAAGTCCGAGCTCAGTGCCCTGTTCCGCTCCAAGGATCACAAGCACTATCAGGATTGCGGGGATCAGATCCTGCGCAACTTCCTGATCGGTCTCACGGCCAAATACCGCGGCTAACCAGCCGCGCGACTGACCAGACCGGGCCTTCGACATGTGCCAGCGACTCACTCCTCCCACGCTCAGCAGACTGACTGTGGCAGGGGGATGGCGCTGGCGCTGTCTTCTTCCCCTCTTCTTTCTGCCACTGGTTCTGCTGCTGGGTGGTTGTACTCCGTCCGAATACCAGCTCTCTACCCGCTATCAGAGCGCCAACCAGAATGAGCGGATCGCCTTTTTGATCCTCCACTACACCGACGAAGACGATGCCAACTCCCTGCGCCTGCTGACCGAGCCGGAGCACAAGGTGAGCGCCCACTACCTGATCCCCCGCGATAGCCACGAAACACCGCTCACCGTCTATCAGCTGGTGCCGGACAACGCGCGCGCCTGGCACGCGGGACGCAGCCGCTGGCACCAATATGCCGGGCTCAATGCCAGCTCCCTTGGCATCGAGATCGTCAACCTCGGCTATCCAGCAGAAGATGAGCCGCTGGCCCCCGATGCCCGCCGCTGGCAACCCTATACCCCGCAGCAGATAGCTGCCGTCGGCGCCCTCAGCCGGGAGCTGGCCGCCCGCTACCAGATTCCACCGACCCAGGTGCTGGGCCACAGTGATGTCGCCCCCGAGCGCAAGCAGGATCCCGGTCCCCACTTCCCCTGGCGCCAGCTCTATCTGACGTACGGAGTCGGCGCCTGGCCCGATGAAGATCGGGTGGCCGAGATATTGGCCAGCCCTTTGCCCGACTGGGATGCGGCCATGTGGCAGCAGCAGCTGGCCCGCTATGGCTATGGCCTGTCCCGGAGCAGCCAGTGGGATGAGCAGAGCCGCGCCGTCTTGGGCGCCTTTCAGCTCCACTTTCGCGCCAGCAAGGTCGATAGCAAACCGGACCGCGAGTGTCAGGCCATCCTGATGGCGCTGATCGAAAAATACTTCCCCTAATCCTCATCCATTGCCCCCGTTGCTGCGTACTGTTTGATAGCCGTTAGCTATCAAACAGTTAGGCACAAGCAATTGTCCCTGCATTTTGCAAGGTGTTACTCTGACTGCGTTCCGAAAGAGAATTTAAAACCGATTTCCAAATCTGGAGGTGAATGATGAAAAGCCCGATTGGTCTTGATACTGCTCAATCACAAGCCCTGGCAGCCGAGTTGAACAAATTGCTGGCCAGCTACCAGATCCTCTACATGAACGTGCGCGGCTTCCACTGGAATATCCGTGGCAACCAGTTCTTCGAACTGCACCTGAAATTTGAAGAGATTTACAACGACCTGCTGCTGAAAGTCGATGCACTGGCCGAGCGGATCCTGACCCTGGACGGGGTGCCGATGCACAGCTTCAGTGACTACCTGAAAGTCTCTGCCATCCCGGAGCAAAAAGGGCTGCACGATGGCCGCGCCTGTGTCGAATCCCTGCTGGATAGCTTCCGCGAACTGCTGGTCGCCCAGCGCCGTATTCTGGGTCAGGCCGCCGAAGCCGGTGATGAGGGCACTGCCTCCATCCTCTCCGACTATGTGCAGCAACAGGAAAAACTGGTCTGGATGCTGCGCGCTTATCTGGCCTGATAGTGAACCAAGCCGACTACAGCGTACGTATGATTGCTTGAGTAAGTACCGGGCCGGAAGCACCTGACCAGACCACGGCCCAATCCGTCTGATTGTTATGTTCTGTTGCAAACCTGAGTTGTCTCTCCTTTTATCCACCCGCTTGCCGCCCTGTTTGGGCGGCTTTTTTTGTTTTTGATCTGCATCAAGGGAATCTTAATTGGCAAATTGAATACCTATTAAGTTTTTCGCGAGAGGAATAGAATCGCCACAAAACAGACAACTGAAATGTCCAATTAGGAGAGACATGATGTTTTGTGTGCAATGTGAACAGACAATTCGTACCCCGGCAGGCAACGGCTGTGCCTACGCACAAGGTATGTGCGGCAAGACGGCGGAAACCTCGGATCTGCAGGATGTGCTGATCTACACCCTGCAGGGGCTCAGCGCCTGGGCGCTGGCCGCCCGCGAGCAGGGCATCATGGATCGCGAGGTCGATGCTTTCGTGCCCAAAGCCTTCTTCGCCACCCTCACCAACGTCAACTTCGACTCGAATCGCATCGTGGCCTACGTCAATCAGGCCCTCGCCTATCGCCAGCAGTTAGCCAATCGTCTGACCGCCATGGCGGTGCAGGTCAACGACTTGCCACAGTCCGCTTACTTCGAACCCGGTGCCGAACTGCTGGAACAACTTGCCCATGCCGCGCCAGCCGCCCCCAATCGGGGCAAGAGCGAGGTGAACGAGGACATCATGGGGCTGCGTCTGCTCTGTCTCTACGGCCTCAAGGGCGCGGCCGCCTATATGGAGCACGCCCGGGTGCTGGATCAGCAGAGTGACGAGGTGGCCGCCGAATTCCACCGCATCATGAGCTGGCTCAGCACAGATCCGAGCGAAATGGGTCGGCTGTTCAGCTGTGCCATGGAGATCGGTCAGCTCAACTTCAAAATCATGGAGATGCTGGATCTCGGTGAAACCAGTGCTTTCGGCCACCCGGAACCGACCCAGGTACGCGTCACGCCAATTCCCGGCAAGTGCATTCTGGTCTCCGGCCACGACATGATGGATCTCAAACTCATTCTGGAGCAGACCAGGGGAACCGGCATTCATGTCTACACCCACGGCGAGATGCTGCCCGCGCTGGCCTACCCCTTCTTCAAGCAGTACCCCCATCTGGTGGGCAACTACGGCTCCGCCTGGCAAAACCAGCAGAAGGAGTTTGCCAACTTCCCGGGCGCCGTGGTGATGACCTCCAACTGCATCATCGACCCGAATGTGGGCAACTACTCGGATCGCATCTTCACCCGCTCCATCGTCGGCTGGCCGGGCGTAACCCATCTGGAGGGGGATGATTTCTCCGCCGTGATCGCCAAGGCGCAAGCGCTGGAAGGCTTCAAGCACACCGAGCTCGAGCACTTCATCACCATCGGCTTTGCCCGCAACGCCCTGATGCAGGCTGCGCCCGCAGTGATTGAGAAGGTCAAAGCCGGAGAGATCAGCCACTTCTTCCTGGTAGGTGGCTGTGACGGCGACAAGGCCGAGCGCGCCTACTTCACCGAATTTGCCAAGGCTGCACCAAAAGACAGCCTGCTGCTCACCCTGGGCTGCGGCAAGTACAAGTTCAACAAGCTCGACTTTGGCGACATCGGCGGCATTCCTCGTCTGCTGGACGTGGGCCAGTGCAACGATGCCTACTCCGCCATTCAGCTGGCACTGGCGCTCTCCGAAGCGTTCGAGTGCGGCATCAATGATCTGCCGCTGACCCTGGTGCTCTCCTGGTTCGAGCAAAAAGCCATCGTCATTCTGCTCACCCTGCTCTCCCTCGGGGTGAAAGACATTCGTACCGGCCCGACCGCCCCCGCCTTCCTCACCCCGGCTCTGCTCAAGGTGCTGGAGGAGCAGTTTGGCCTGAAAGGGACCACCACGGCCGAGGCTGACTTGGCCAAGATCCTGACGGCCTGATCGGCACCTCATGTTGTAAGCATTTGGCGAGCCGCCCGGCTCGCCTTTTTTCTGGACCCGGCTTTTTCACCAGACGTTTTTCGAACCGTTTCAAACCTAAGGAGCCTTGTGATGACCTCTCTCACGCTCACCTGCATTGGCCGCCAACAGAACACCCACGACGTAGTGAGCTGGCAGCTGGCGCCGCTTTCCGGCAGCCTCCCTCCCGTGCTGGCGGGCCAGTGCATCACCCTGCATACCGAGATTGATGGCCAGCCGGAGTGCCGCGCCTATACCCTCTCCTCCAGCCCGCAGGACGGGTGCTGGCAGGTAACCATCAAGGATGTGGGACGGGTCTCCCACCATCTGCACCAGACCTTGCAGGTGGGAGATCACATCCGGGCCGATGGCCCGTTTGGCGATTTCAACCTGACCACCCTGCCTTGCCAACGACCGCTGCTGCTCAGTGCCGGTTCCGGCATCACTCCCATGTGGGCCATGTTGCGGGACGAGCTAGCCAAACGGCCGGATGCCAATATCCGCTTTATCCATAGCGCCCGTTCGCCGAAGGATGTGATCTTCGCAGACGAGCTGGCGACCCTGGCCGCGGCCCATGCCGGTGTGCGTCATGCCCTGATACTGGAAGAGGCGCCGAAGGCTCATCCCTGGGTGGGCCGACTCACCCCTGCCATGCTGGCCGAACTGGCCCCTGATCTGCTCGCTCGCCATGTCTATCTCTGTGGCCCGGCCCCCTATATGGCGGCTATCAGCACCATGCTGGCAGAACTCGGGCTGCCACCAGAGCAGCTGCATCAGGAATCCTTTGGCCTGCCCCCCGTAGAGCCCGCAGCTACCGCCAGCGACCACTTCTGGTTAACCCTGAAAAAGAGCGGCAAAAAGGTGAAAATCCTGCCGGGCCAGACCCTGCTGGCGGCGCTGGAAGCGGCGGGTGAAACCATGATGGCTGCTTGTCGCGCCGGAGTATGTGGCAGCTGTCGTTGCACCACCACAGGTGACATCGAGCGCCAGAGCGTGATGACCCTGAGCGCGCAGGATCTGGAGAGCGGCGTTGCTCTGGCCTGCTCCTGCACCGCAAAAGGGGATATCAGCCTCGATTATTGAGGTATACAAAGGGCTTCATTGGCATCTCAACCTTTTCCCGAGCGGGCAGGACGGGTAGACTCTGCCCCAGTTTCACCAGAACACGGGATAAAAAATGACAATACTGGTCACAGGGGGCGCCGGCTATATCGGCTCCCATACCCTGGTTGAGCTGCTCGGCGCTGGGCAGCAGGTCGTGGTACTCGACAACCTCTCCAACTCCTCACCGGAGTCACTCAAGCGGGTCGAGCAGATCACCGGCAAGCCGGTCACCTTCGTCGAAGGGGATGTGCTGGACAGAGCCTGCCTGCAGCAGCTGTTTGCCAACCACCAGATCGAATCGGTCATCCACTTCGCCGGTCTCAAAGCGGTCGGGGAGTCGAGCCAGATCCCGCTCACCTACTACCAGAACAACATCAGCGGCACTCTGGTGCTGTGCGAAGAGATGGCCAGGGCCGGGGTTTTCCGGCTGGTATTCAGCTCCTCGGCCACCGTCTATGGCGATCCCGCCTCGGTGCCGCTGCGGGAAGATTTCCCCACCAGCGCCACCAACCCCTACGGCCGCTCCAAGCTGATGGTAGAGGAGATCCTGCGCGATCTCGCCAAATCCGATCCCCGCTGGGCTATCGTACTGCTGCGTTACTTCAACCCGGTCGGCGCCCACGAGAGCGGCCTGATTGGTGAAGATCCCAACGGCATCCCCAACAACCTGCTGCCCTATATCAGCCAGGTGGGTGTCGGCAAGCTCAAGGAGCTGGGGGTATTTGGCAACGACTACCCGACCCCGGATGGCACCGGCGTGCGCGACTACATCCATGTGGTGGATCTGGCCATCGGTCACCTGAAAGCACTGGCACGCATCAAGAGCGACACCGGCGTCTTCACCTACAACCTGGGCACAGGTCAGGGCTACTCGGTACTGGAGATGGTCAAGGCGTTTGAAGCGGCCAGCGGCCGATCCATTCCCTACCAGATCAAACCCCGTCGCCCAGGCGACATCGCCGAGTGCTGGGCAGAGCCAACGCTGGCCCGTGCCGAGCTGGGCTGGCAGGCAGAGCGCGGTCTGGAGCAGATGATGGTCGATACCTGGCGCTGGCAAAGCAACAACCCGAACGGCTATCAAGGCTGATCTCTCGCGGGTGGATAACAGAACGCCCCGACATTTTCATGTCGGGGCGTTTTATTTTGCGACGTTCAATCAGTGGGTCTGACTGCGCAGCAGCGGCACACGGGCCAATCGGGGGGAAATGCGCTCTATCAGCCGATCCGCCAGCGGGGTCAACAGCAGCCAGGGCAGACAGAGGGTCGCCAGCCCCAGTGCGCCGACGTAGACATCGGTAAACCAGTGGGCGCCAGCCAGAATGCGCGGTGCGGAAAAGATCGGCACCATCAGCAATGCGGTGACTCCCGCCCAGCGCGGCAGATAACGCAAGGCGTAGCCGGCGAAGATCATCAGAAACAGGGCGTGATCGCCGGGGAAACTATCGCCAGAAGAGTCCTTGGTCGGAATGCCGCTGATCTGGGTGACCCGCAGCGCATCGGCCACCATCAGGGTCGGGCTGGGTCGCTCTACCGGCAATCTGTGACCAAGCTGGTTGATCACCAGTGCACTCAGCAGCATCACTATACCCATCGCCACCAGTTGGCGACGACCCGCCAGATCCCGTGCAAAGAAACAGCTGGCCAGGATCAGCCCCATGCAGGCCAGCACCGCCAGATCGAACAGCCGGTTATTGGTGATGGCCACCAGATCGGCCCACAACGGCGACTGCCCGAGCCAGCCGTTGACGGTATGAAAAATCGTGAGGTCCCACTGATCCCAGGGACCATGAGCGGGCAACGCAGCCCAACTGATGGCCACCAGACCACCGACCAGATAGCAAAGCAGGAACTTGCCCATGGGGAGTCTCCTTTGGAAAAGGGCAATATCGTAAAACTGTAGCGTGCGTCACAAAACCGAAGAATTGTAAGAAAGTGCGACACAATATCAAGCCTCAAATAAAACCCACCATCCCATTCCAATCTCGCATATCCCAACAGCGCCAAGATTTCTGCCTCCGGTGCTGCATCTGTGGGCCTCTCACCATGAGTGCGGCTTGTGCCACCACCGCAACACCCCCTAGAATGCGCACTTCCCTTTACTGCGAAAGGAAGCGGTATGCATATTCACATTCTCGGGATCTGCGGCACCTTTATGGGTGGTCTGGCGGTGTTGGCAAAACAGCTTGGTTACCGGGTGACCGGTTCGGATGCCAATGTCTATCCCCCCATGAGTACCCAGCTCGAGCAACAGGGCATCGAACTGACCGAAGGCTATGACCCCTCCCAACTCGATCCGGCGCCGGATCTGGTGGTGATTGGCAACGCCATGAGCCGCGGCAACCCCTGTGTTGAATATGTGCTGGACCGCAATCTACCCTACATCTCCGGCCCACAGTGGCTGCTGGAACACGTGCTGCAGGATCGCTGGGTACTGGCCGTCGCCGGCACCCATGGCAAGACCACCACCGCCAGCATGCTGGCCTGGGTGCTGGAGTACGCCAAGCTGGAGCCCGGATTCCTGATCGGCGGCGTGCCGGGCAACTTCCCGGTTTCCGCCCGTCTCGGCTCTGCCCCCTTCTTTGTCATCGAAGCGGACGAGTATGACTGCGCCTTCTTCGACAAGCGCTCCAAGTTCGTCCACTACCACCCGCGCACCCTGGTGATGAACAATCTGGAGTTCGACCACGCGGACATCTTCCCGGATCTCGCCGCGATCCAGCGCCAGTTCCACCACCTGATGCGCACCGTGCCGAGCAACGGCCGGGTGCTGTTCCCGCAAGCCGATGACAACCTCACCGCCGTACGCAAGATGGGCTGCTGGAGCGAAGTGGAGCTGGTCGGTCAGGACGACGCCAAGTGGAAAGCGGTCAAGCTGGCCGATGACGGCTCCGCCTTCGAGGTGTGGCTGGATGGCGAAAAGCAGGGTGAGGTGCACTGGGAGTGCATCGGCGAGCACAACGTCAACAACGGTCTGATGGCCATCGCTGCCGCCCGCCACGCCGGTGTCATGGTAGAGCATGGCATCGCCGCCCTCTGCCAGTTCAAATCCCCCAAACGGCGGATGGAGCTCAAGGGCGAGGTAGCTGGCATCAGTGTCTATGACGACTTTGCCCACCACCCCACCGCCATCGAGACCACCCTCGGCGGCCTGCGTGCCAAGGTAGGCTGCTCACGTATTCTGGCGGTGCTGGAGCCTCGCTCCAACACCATGAAGCTGGGGGTTCACAAGGAGGAGCTGGCTGGCTGCTTCGATGGCGCCGACGAGGTGTTCTTCTTCCAGCCGCCCAACATCGGCTGGGATCTCGGCGAGGTGACGGCCCATATGACCCGTCCGGCCAAGGTATTCAACGATCTGGAGACCCTGATCAACCGGCTGGTGGCCGAGAGCCGCGATGGCGACCATATTCTGATCATGAGCAACGGCGGCTTCGGTGGCATTCATGACAAGCTGATCGCCCGCCTCAAGGATTACCACGGCGAACTATGAACAAAGCGATCACCCTGGCGCTGACCGGCGCCTCCGGCGCACCCTACGCCCTGCGCCTGCTCCAGTGTCTGGTGCAGGCGGACTATCGGGTCTACCTGCTCGCCTCATCGGCGGCTCGTGTGGTACTCAAGACAGAGCAGCAGCAGGATTGGCCCGGCTCCCCGAAAGAGCTCTCAGCCTATCTTTGTCGCCAATATGGCGCCAAGGAGGGGCAGATTGTCGCCTGCGGCAAGGAGGAGTGGTTCTCGCCAGTCGCCTCCGGTTCGGCCGCGCCCAAACAGATGGTGGTCTGCCCCTGCTCAATGGGCACCGTCTCGGCCATTGCCAACGGCACCTCCGACAACCTGCTGGAGCGGGCAGCGGATGTGGTGATCAAGGAGCGCGGCCAGCTGATCCTGGTGCCCCGCGAAACCCCCTTCTCGGCGATCCATCTGGAGAACATGCTGAAACTGGCACGGCTCGGGGTGACCATCATGCCCGCTGCGCCCGGTTTCTATCATGAGCCGAAAAGCATCGCCGATCTGGTGGACTTTATGGTCGCCCGCATCCTCGATCATCTCGGTGTCGAGCATGAGTTGACCCACCGCTGGGGCTATGGCCACCACTGAGCTGACCGCTATATCCGGCCATAAAAAAACGGCGCCACTCAATGAGTGACGCCGTTTTTTCGTTAAGCCGTGTTAGCGAGCCTGAATTGGCGCCGTCACGTACTTGAACAGGAAATCAGTCACCTCTTGGCGCGCCGGGCGCTGAGGTTGATTGATCATCTGCATCATCACATAGCCAAAACCGGTCAAAGAGCGGGCCAGATCCTGTGCTGACAGCACGCTGGTGATCTCCCCTGCATCCATGGCGGTTTGCAGCTCGCTGGCGATCAGCTCAAGGCAGTGATCCAGCAGCCGGGTATAGCGGGGCCATACCTCTTCCCGAACCGATGAGCTCCACTCCAGCCAGATACCGGCATAATCCGGTTGATCGTAGGCGGCATCGACAGAGAGGCGTACATGACGCTGGATCTTGTCGAAAATGGAGCCCTGGTCACCGTATGCCTGCGACAGCATTTGGTTCACAAAGCGTTCGATCTCGGCCAGCACCTCATCTACCAACTCCTCGCGGGTGTTGAAATAGTTGAAGACGGTAGCCACAGAGACCTTGGCCTGTTCGGCTATCTCGGCGTGACCTGCACGGCCAATGCCGCGACGGGAGAACACCTCGATGGCACATTCCATCAATTGGGAGCGACGAGCTTCCGGCGACAGCCGGGTACGACGTCTTATTTCTGCGCGTGGTTCCATAGTTTTTATCATCTAATAGTTATTGATTATGGTGTTTATAGTATTTTAACTAATCATGCCTGAGTGCCTGCTAACTCTATCAATTAAAATAAGCCGATAAAAGCACCACGTATCTCTAGCACCCTTCAACATGAGTGGTAGAATCATCGGTTTTGATATTCATGAACGGCCAAATCCCCTTTGGCCTTATGGGAGTAAGTGATGAAACACACCGTCGAGGTGATGATCTCCGAGGCTGAAGTAGCCGCCCGGATCGCCAAATTGGGTGAAGAGATCACCGCCCGCTATCAGGGTTCTGACGAAGTCGTGATGATTGCGCTGCTGCGCGGTTCCTGCATCTTCCTGGCCGACCTCTGCCGCCAGTGCCAGCTGCCCATCACCCTGGACTTCATGACCGCCTCCAGCTACGGCTCCGGCATGCACAGCACCCGTGACGTCCGCATCCTCAAAGACCTGGACGACGACATCAAGGGCAAGGATGTGGTGATCGTGGAAGACATCATCGACACCGGTTACACCCTCAACAAGGTGCGCGAGATCCTCTCCCTGCGCGAGCCGAAATCCCTGGCCATCTGCACCCTGCTGGACAAACCCTCCCGCCGAGAAGTGCAGGTGCCGGTCGACTGGATTGGCTTCGCCATTCCGGACGAATTCGTGGTCGGCTGTGGCATCGACTACGCCCAGAAGTACCGCAACCTGCCGTTTATCGGCAAAGTGGTACCCCAGGAGTAAGCCAGGTTCAGGAATATCACGGGTGAAGCGGCCTTGTGCCCTTTACTCTGTGCAGGCGGCCTTGGCCGCCTTTTCTGTATCGAGCCGGATTCAACCATCACAGAGGTTGCAATGAACGCACTGGAAATCAGCGGCCTGAAAAAGACCTATCAGGGGGGCGTCGAAGCCCTTAAAGGCATCGATCTTACCGTCAGGCAGGGGGATTTCTTCGCCCTGCTAGGCCCGAACGGCGCGGGCAAATCCACCACCATCGGCGTCATCAGCTCGCTGGTGAACAAGAGCGCCGGCAAGGTGAAGGTGTTTGGCTACGACATCGACAGCGATCTCGAACAGGCCAAGGCCCAGCTCGGGCTGGTGCCGCAGGAGTTCAACTTCAGCCAGTTCGAGAAGGTGATCCAGATTGTCACCCATCAGGCCGGTTTCTACGGCGTGCCCAAGGCAGAAGCCAAAATCCGTGCCGAGAAGTACCTGCGCCAGCTCGATCTGTGGGAGAAGCGCGACATGCCTGCCCGCACCCTCTCAGGCGGCATGAAGCGCCGTCTGATGATAGCCCGCGCCCTGATGCACGAACCCAAACTGCTGATCCTCGATGAACCGACCGCCGGGGTCGATATCGAGATCCGCCGCTCCATGTGGACCTTCCTCAAGGATCTCAACGAGCAGGGCGTCACCATCATACTCACCACCCACTATCTGGAAGAGGCGGAGATGCTCTGCCGCAACATCGGCATCATCGACAAGGGTCGTCTGATCGAGAACACCAGCATGAAGAATCTGCTGGGCAAGCTGGGTCGCGAGACCTTCCTGCTCGACCTTGCGCCAGGTTCTGCCGTACCCGAGGTGCCAGAGTTCAACGGCCGCATGCCGGATGAACGCACCCTGGAAGTGGATCTCGACAAGAGCCAGTCACTCAACAGCCTGTTCGAGCAGCTGTCGAGCCAGCAGGTGCAGGTCGTGAGCATGCGCAACAAGGCCAACCGGCTGGAAGAGCTGTTCGTCAATCTGGTCGAAGAGGGGAGAAAAGCATGAATCTGGCCATCTACTACATCGCCTTCAAGAGCATTCTGGCCAAGGAGGTGAGCCGCTTCACCCGGATCTGGATCCAGACCCTGGTGCCACCGGCCATCACCATGAGCCTCTACTTCGTCATCTTCGGCAACCTGATCGGTTCGCGCATCGGTGACATGGGTGGCTTCACCTACATGGAGTTCATCGTGCCCGGCCTCATCATGATGTCGGTGATCACCAACTCCTACTCCAACGTCGCTTCCTCCTTCTTCAGCGCCAAGTTCCAGCGCAATATCGAGGAGATGCTGGTGGCGCCGGTGCCCAACTACGTCATCATCGCCGGTTACGTGGGCGGAGGCGTGGCACGCGGCCTCTGTGTCGGCCTCATCGTCACCCTGGTGTCGCTGTTCTTCGTGCCGCTGCAGATCCACCATCTGTTCAGCGTCTGCGTGACCGTGCTGCTCACCGCGATCCTCTTCTCGCTGGGTGGCCTTATCAACGCGGTGTTTGCCAAGACCTTCGACGACATCAGCATCATCCCCACCTTCGTGCTGACACCGCTCACCTATCTGGGCGGGGTGTTCTACTCCATCAGCCTGCTGCCCCCCTTCTGGCAGGGTGTCTCCCAGGTGAACCCCATCATCTACATGGTGAACGCGTTCCGTTACGGCTTCCTCGGCATCTCCGACGTGCCGCTCGGCACCGCCTACCTCATCATCATCGGCTTTATCGTGGCCCTCTACGGTATCGCCTGGTGGCTTATCTCCCGCGGCACCGGTCTGCGCCACTGATTGCCAAAACGGGCACCTCGCGGTGCCCGTTTTTTATTCCCCCTCTAGCCCCTTCAACCTGCCAGCCCCCTTCTCAATAACCTGCCTGTAATTAAGGATTTACCTGACACCTTGTGATCCACCGCAATTTTCGAATTACCCCCAAAGGTATAATTCTCGCGGTTGGATGTGCCGTCACGGATGGCTCGTCCGTCTCTTCATTTCTCTCATAAGGGCAGGATCGCCTATGTCACTTATCACCGAGTTGCCAGCCATATTCGATAGCTTTTCAGATGCCCGTCGTCAGGGCTTTCTGGCTGTAATGGCACTCAAGGAGCGACAGATCCCCCTGGTCGGTACCTACTGTACCTTTATGCCGCAGGAGGTGACGATAGCCGCCGGCGCCGTGGTGGTATCGCTCTGCTCCACCAGCGACGAGACCATCGAGGAGGCCGAGAAAGATCTGCCCCGCAACCTCTGCCCGCTCATCAAGAGCAGCTACGGTTTTGGCAAGACCGACAAGTGCCCCTACTTCTACTTCTCCGATCTGGTGGTGGGGGAAACCACCTGCGACGGCAAGAAGAAGATGTACGAGTACATGGCCGAGTTCAAACCGGTGCATGTGATGCAGTTGCCCAACCGCGCCGATGACGAAGCCTCCCGCAACCTGTGGCGCAGCGAAATCGTCCGCTTCAAGGAGTTGCTGGAGCAGCAGTTCGGCAAGCCCATCAGCGAGCAGGCATTGCGAGACGCCATCGTGCTGAAAAACCGCGAGCGCCGCGCGCTGGCCGATTTCTACCGGCTGGGCCAGCTCAATCCGCCGGCACTCAGCGGTACCGACCTGCTCAAGGTGGTCTATGGTGCCACCTTCCGCTTCGACAAGGAGCAGCTCATCAGCGAGCTGCAGGAGATGACCCGCCGCATCAAGGTCGAGTATGCCGAGGGCAAGCGGCTCGATGCCCGCCCGCGCATCCTCATCACCGGCTGCCCCATCGGCGGCGCGGCCGACAAGGTGGTGCGCCTTATCGAGGAGCACGGCGGCTGGGTGGTGGGTTACGAGAACTGCACCGGCGCCAAGGCAACCGAGCAGTGCGTCAGCGAAGAGGGCGACCCGTTCGATGCGCTGACCGACAAGTATCTGGCCATCGGCTGCTCCTGCATCTCCCCCAACCACCAGCGCATGAATCTGCTGAGCCAGATGGTGGAGGAGTATCAGGCGGACGGAGTGATCGATGTGATCCTGCAGGCTTGCCACACCTATGCGGTGGAGTCGCTCGCCATCAAGCGCCATGTGCGCGAACGCCACGGTATCCCCTACATGGCAGTCGAGACCGACTACTCCAGCGCCGACAAGGGACAACTGGCCACCCGGTTAGCCGCCTTTATCGAGATGCTGTAAGGAGGCGCCGTGTCACTCTCCATCGGGATTGACTCGGGCTCCACCGCGACCAAGGGGATCCTGTTCGACAGCCGGGATGGCGGGCGTATCGTCCGCCGTTTTCTGGTGCCGACCCCCTTTCGTCCGCTGGCTGCCATCGAGCAAGGCTGGGAGGAGCTCTCGGCCGATTTGCCAGAGCGCCCCCACCTGACCCTGACCGGCTATGGCCGGGATCTGGCGTCGTTCGCCGATCGCCGGGTTACCGAGATCTCCTGCCACGGGCTGGGGGCTCGCCTGCTCTGCCCGTCGGTACACACCGTCATCGACATCGGCGGGCAGGACAGCAAGGTGATCCAGCTCGATAGCGACGGCAACCTCACCGATTTTCTGATGAACGACAAGTGCGCCGCTGGCACCGGTCGCTTTCTCGAGGTGATCACCCGCACTCTGGGAGCTCGGGTCGAGCAGCTTGACGAACTGCTGCAAGGGGCCGAGCCCCACGACATCAGCAGCATGTGTACTGTGTTTGCCGAATCGGAGGCGATCAGCCTGCGCTCGGCGGGCATTCCGGCCGAGTCAATCCTGGCCGGCATCATCCGCTCCATGGCCCGGCGCAGTGCCAACTTTATCGGCCGCCTCGGCGCCCGACCGAGCGTGCTCTTTACCGGCGGCGTCAGCCACTGCGCCACCTTCCGCCACTATCTGGCCGAAGGGTTGGGCTGCGAAGTGGCCACCCACCCGGATGCCCAGTTTGCCGGTGCGCTGGGGGCTGCCCTGTTCGGCGCGCGCCAGCACGGGAGGCAAATCATGAATCAGGAGTTTCTCTACCTGTTCCACTCTACCCTCGGCACGGTCAGACTGCGCAAGCGGCTGGAGCAGCACGGTCAGTCGTTTCGGGTCTGCGATGTGCCGCGCCAGCTCAGCGCCGGCTGTGGCCTCGCCATTCGCCTCCACTGCCCGCCAGACGAGTGGTCACAGTGGTGCCAAAGCGGTGAAACCGCCGCCGTCTTTCGCTGCGAAGCGGACGGCGACTATCACGAGCTGGCCCGCTATCCGGCCGATAGCCCGGACATCGCGAAGCAAACGCCTGTGGTTGGCAGTCGGAGTCATGGATGATAAAGAGCTATCCCATGGCTGTTTATCTGCGCATGCTGGCCAATCTGGCTCTGGGAGGATTCTTCCTCGCCTCCGCCGGGTTCAAGCTGGTCTCCCCCGCCCTGTTCATCGAGCAGATCGCGGCCTTCGGGCTGATCTGGCCGTCACTGATCCCGCCAGTGGCCTGGGGGCTGATTGCCCTTGAGCTCTGCGCAGGGCTTGCGGTCATCGCCAACCGGCGCTGGGGACTCTGGCTGGTGATCGGGCTGCTCGCCCTGTTTATTCCGGTGTTGGGCTATGGCGTTGCCATCGGGCTCGACATCTCTTGCGGCTGTCTGGGCAGGGCTGATCTCAGCTCGTTGCCGGAGGCCATTGTGCGGGATCTGCTGCTACTGACGCTTGCGGGCGCCCTGCTGCGAACTTCCCGTCCCGTTTTTCCCGTTCCCGTTTTTCCCGTTCCCGTTTTTCCCGTACTGAAGGAGTAGTGACATGATGACATTGCGATCCCGCACCCTGCTGGCCTCGCTGATCGCCGCCAGCTTTGCCCTCGCGGGCTGTGGCGACAACCAGTTCGAGCAGGAGGTGAAGCTTGAGCAATCGGCTGTACAGCTGGCACAGGAGGCGCAGCAGGGGGGCTATCAGCTGCTGACCGTGGCCGAGCTGAAGACCCGGATGGACAAGGGCGAGGAGTTGGTGATCATCGACACCATGCCCTATGAGGACTCCTACAAGAAGGAGCACATCCCGGGCGCCAAGAACTTCGTCTTCGTGAAAGAGGCCAAGGCCGGTGATAACTGGAGCGAAATCGTCGAGGGGAGCGGCACGGCGGAGCAGTTCCAGGCGCTGCTGGGTGAAGACAAGTCCCGCCCGGTGGTGATCTACTGCGGCTTCGTCAAGTGCGGCCGCAGCCACAACGCAGCCGCCTGGGCGGTGACTCAGGGCTATCAGCAGGTCTATCGGGTGCCGGGCGGCATCTTTGCCTGGAAAGGCGCCGGTTACCCCGTCTCTGCCGAGTAACCGCGCCTGCCCACAAGGCAACACAGCCGATATGAAAGAAGCCCGCAACTGCGGGCTTCTTTCATATTACGTGGCACTCAGGGTTAGCTGGCGGCCTGCTCCTGCGGCTGCTCCGCTTGGGCCAGCTGCTGCTTGCCCAGCAACCGCTTGGTGATCATCGCCGCCATGATGGAGCCGTTGACGTTGAGAGCTGTGCGGCCCATATCCACCAGCGGCTCGATGGCGATCATCACCCCCACCAGTGCGATGGGGAAGTTGAGGGTGGAGAGCACGATCAGCGCGGCGAAGGTGCCGCCACCGCCGACGCCAGCCACCCCGATGGAGCCCAGCGCAATGACCGGCAGCAGAGTCAGCAGAAACAGGGGATCAAAGGGGTTGATGCCGAGCATGGGGGCGATCATCGCCACCATCATGGCCGGATAGATGCCGGCGCAGCCGTTCTGGCCAAGGTTGGCACCGAACGAGGCGGCAAAGTTGGCGATGCTGGAAGGCACGCCAAGACGTTGCTGGGTCTCGATACTGAGCGGGATGGAAGCCGCGCTGCTGCGGGAAATAAAGGCGAAGGTGAGCACGCCCCACACTTCCCGCAGATAGTGCAGCGGGTTCTGACCGATCAGCAGCAGGATCACCATGTGTACCGCAAACATCGCCAGAATGGCGACGTAGCAGACCAGAATAAAGCCGATCAGGCTGAGGATCTCGCTCAGGGGATAGTGAGCCACCACCCGGGCGATCAGCGCCATCACGCCATAGGGGGTGAGCGCAATCACCACCCGCACCATCTTCATCACCCACAGTTGCAAAGTGTCGATGGCCACGGCGGCACGAGCACCCGCCTCTGGATGCTCCGCCTTCAACTGCAGCAGGGCAACCCCGGCCAGCACGGTGAAGATCACCACCCCGATCACCGAGAGACCGCGGCTACCCGCCATATCGGCGGCAAAGTTGGTGGGCACCAGCGAGAGCAGCAGAGCCGGCAGGCTCTGGGAACTGTCGATGGTGCTCATGCTCTGTTGCAGCGCAGCCGTGTCGCTGCCGTGGCTCAGCAGCCCTTCGGCAGTGAGGCCACTCAGATGGGTCACCGTCATCCCCACCACACCGGCGATCATCACCAGGGTCAGCATGGAGCCGATCAGCACGGCGCTGATCCTGCCGAGGGACTGGGCCTGCTCCAGCTTGTTGATGGCGGAGAGGATGGAGGTGAACACCAGCGGCATCATCACCACCTTGAGCAGGCTGACATAGCCGCCGCCGACGATATTGATCCACTCCAGGGTCTGCTGGACGCCGGCATCATCGGCGCCCCAGCCCAGTTGCAGCGCCAGCCCGAACAGGGCGCCAAGCAGCAGACCCGCAAGCACCTTGCGCGAGAGCGGCAAACCGGTAGGCAACCGGGTGAGAGCAAAACAGAGCAGACAGAAAACAAGCGATGCAATCAGGACAAACATCATGAGTACCTGTAGCGGCCATCAGGCCAAAAGTGGATAGAAACGAAGGGAGATGCGGGCTGGGCCGCAGAACAAAACGCCAGGATGCAGGAGAGTGCAGGCGTGAAAAAGCAGCGGACGCCCGAGGGGGCGTCCGCTGGCAATCGGGGGAATTACTTCTTTACGGGGGCGTCGTACTGTTCGGGTTCGTCGCTATAGACGCAGACATTCCACTTGGCGGCCAAACCATCTTCCGCCAGGCAGTAACGCTCGAAGAACGCGGTGATCTCGGCGCGCTGGCAGTGCGCCTCGAAAGCCGCCATATCTTGCCAAATCTCGTTGAACACGATGGGGAAGCTCTCCCCCTCGGCAAACGGGCTCGCGATGTGGCGGGTCACCCGATATTGCAGGCAGCCATCCTCACGCAGGGTGTTGGGCTCGAGCGCCTGCAGCACCTGAAACAGGGCCTGCTCCTGACCGGGTTTGGGCAGGAATTGGGCAATGCAGTAAACCTTCTTGGACATGGGGTCCTCCTGGTTGTGGCGGGCTCAGGCTTGCTGCAGCGTGACCACTTGATTGTCGATAAGGCGGGCCTTGCCAAGATAAGCGGCCATCAGGATCACCAGCTGCGCGCTCTCGTCAGTGGCGGATTCGAGGGTGGCGGCATCGACGATGTCGATGGCATCGGTACGAAAACCGGCGTTGTCGAGGCGTTGGCTGGCCTGCGCCACCAAGGAGGGCAGGTGGTGGTCACCCGCTTCAATCTGCTCGGCGATCCAGTTCATGGTGCGCGCCAGCTCGGGGGCAATGGCCCGCTCGGCGGCAGTCAGGTAGCCGTTGCGGGAAGAGAGTGCCAGCCCGTCTTCGGCCCGCACGGTGGGCACGCCGACGATCTCGATGGGCATCGCCATGTCGGCCACCATCTTTCGAATAAGCGCCAACTGCTGGTAATCCTTCTGGCCAAAGCAGGCCACATCCGGCTGTACCAGATTGAACAGCTTGGTGACGACGGTACTGACACCACGGAAGTGACCCGGGCGCAGCGCCCCCTCCAGCAGATTGGAGAGACCCGGCACCTCGACGAAGGTCTGGCTGGCTAGCCCCTGCGGATACATGATCTCCGGGGTCGGGGTGAACACCATATCGACCCCGGCCGCTTCCAGCGCGGCGCAATCCTGCTCCAGAGTGCGCGGATAGTTGGCAAGATCCTCGGCCTTGTCGAACTGCATCGGGTTGACGAAGATGCTTACCACCACCTTCTCGGCGTGGCTGTGTGCCTCTTTCACCAGTGTCAGGTGGCCCTGATGCAGATTGCCCATGGTGGGCACGAATGCGATGGCACGCCCTTCACGGCGCCATTGGCTGATCTGCTCACGCAGAACGACGGGATTATTTACGACCAACATCAGCAGTTCACCTTCCGATAAATCAAAAAGAGAGACGGGTTGCATCCACAGATAGCGCTCGGGCGGGATGGGGCACGAACATGGCTATCAGCAGTTCACCTTTAGATGAATCAATAAGATACGGATTAGCTATACGGATTAACTGTGCGAGGCTGACAAGCAGAGACGGGGGCCGCAGCCCCCATCATGCAACCGCCAGGATCAGTTGAAGCAGTGCTCCGGGCCGGGGAAGCTCCCCTCGCTCACCTGCTGGACATAGAGGCGGATGGCGGCACGTACATCGCCGGTCTCGGCCAGGAAGTTCTTGCTGAACTTGGGCACATAACCGGAGGTGACGCCAAAAGCATCGTGCATCACCAAAATCTGACCATCGGTCGCGGGGCCGGCACCAATGCCGATCACCGGGATGCGAAGCGCCTTGGTGATGCGCTCGGCCAGCGCAGTGGGCACACACTCGAGCACCAGCAGCTGGATACCGGCCGCTTGCAGTTCGAGGGCCTGACGGTAAATTTCCTGGGCCTGAAACTCATCGCGCCCCTGCACCTTGAAGCCACCAAAGACATGAACGGATTGCGGAGTAAGGCCGAGGTGACCGCACACCGGCACCCCGTTGCGGGTAAGGTGGCGGATGGAGTCACAGAGCCAGTCGCCCCCTTCCATCTTCACCATGCGGGCACCGGCCGCCATCAGGCGGGCTGCGTTCTGGTAAGTCTGCTCGGGAGTGGCGTAGCTCATGAACGGCATGTCGGCGACCACCAGTGCCTTGCTGGCACCACGTGCCACACAGCGGGTGTGATAGACCATCTCATCCATGTTGACCGCCAGGGTATCCTGACCCCCTTGCAGCACCATGCCCAGTGAATCGCCGATAAGCAGCACGTGGGCCCCCTCGTCGTCGAACAGCTTGGCAAAGGTGGCATCATAGGCGGTGATGGCGGTGAACTTTTGACCTTCCTGCTTCATCTTCAGCAGGCTGGCGGTGGTGATCTTGCTCATAGAGGCTCCTGTACGTCTGCACGCGGGGCAATGATGGCCAAATCATTGTGCGGGCAGCGGGCAACCAGTCGGGCGAGCGGGGTGCCGCAGGGCAGCACCAGAGCAGGCGCAATTTCGGCAAGGGGCAGCAGCACGAACTCCCGCTCCTTCATGCCGTAGTGGGGTACGATCAGACGCTCATGGTTGATCACCTGATCCCCATAGAGCAGCAGATCGAGATCCAGAGTTCTCGGCCCCCACCGCTCATCTTTGCGCACACGTCCCTGTTCCAGCTCGATTTTTTGTAATTGATCCAGCAGCGCAAGGGGCGCGAGCCGGGTATTGAGCCGGGCCACGGCATTGACGTAGTCCGGCTGGTCAGCAGGCCCCATGGGGCGGCTGCTGTAAAACGACGAGGCCTCCACCAGCACAGATTCCGGCAACCTTGCCAAGGCGGCAACGGCGCGACGAGCCTGACCCAGCGGGTCAGACAGGTTGGAACCAATGGCGATGAAGACCTCGGTCATCACGTCTGTTGTCACTCGGCCACTTTCGGTTTGCGGCGACGGGGGCGACGACGGTTGCGGCTGTTGCTGCTGCGCTTCTCGCCATCGTGGCTACGGGCCTCACCGCGCTCACCGCTGGCCGGGCGACGGGTCGCTTCACGCTGCAGTTGCGGGCGCACATCCGGATTGGAGGCGACATAGCGCTCCCACCAGCTGGCCAACTCGCCGAGACCGCGCTCGACCCGGTTGCGCAGCAACAGGAAGTCGAACGCCGCACGGAACTTGGGATGCTCCATGGCGCGCTCGGGGTGCTTGCCCTGACGACGGGTCAGACGCTGTTGCAGTGCCCAGATGTCGCGGACATCTGTGGTGAAACGGCGGGGAACGGCGATGATCCGCACCTGATTGTCCAGCACCTCGTTGATCGCCAGCATGAAGGCGTCATACCAGGGCAGGCCGCTCTCGTTCTCCAGTACCCGACCACGGGCCTCGACGCAGCCCCACAGCAGGGTGGCGTAGAGGAAGGCGGGGGTGACGCGCTTATCTTCACGAACGCGGGTGTCGGTATCGATCAGCGCCTGCTCGATAAACTGCTCGTAGGGCGAGTTGCCGTGCGGGGTAAACAGCGCAGCCACTTGCGGGAAGAGCTGCTGGAACAGACCATACTCGCGCAGCAGCTTGTAGGTCGCCAGACCATCGCCAGCCAGGAACAGCTTGAGGGTCTCCTCAAACAGGCGGGCAGCCGGGATGTCTTGCAGCAGTGGCGCCAGCTCCTTGATGGGGGCAGCGGTACGCGGACTGATGGTCATATCCAGTTTGGCGGCAAAGCGCACGGCGCGCAGCATACGCACCGGATCTTCACGATAACGGGTCTCGGGATCGCCGATCAGCTCAAGCTTGCGCTCGGCCAGATCTTCCAGACCCCCTTCGAAATCGTGCAGGGTGAAATCTTTGGCGCTGTAGTAGAGGGCGTTGACGGTAAAGTCGCGGCGCTCGGCATCCTCTTCGATGGTGCCGTAGACGTTGTCGCGCAGCAGCATGCCTTCATCAGACTGGGCCGACACATGTTTGCTGGTATTGACCTGATGGTGGTGACCCCGGAAGGTGGCCACTTCGATCACGTCACGACCAAAGACAATGTGGGCCAGGCGGAAACGACGGCCAATCAGGCGGCAGTTGCTGAACAGCGCCTTGATCTGCTCCGGCGTCGCATCGGTTGCGATGTCGAAATCCTTGGGCGTCTTCCCGAGCAGCAGATCCCGGACTCCGCCGCCGACCAGGTAGGCCTCATAGCCCCCTTTGTTCAGGCGATAGAGCACCTTGAGTGCATTCTCGCTGATCTCTTTGCGCGAAATAGGGTGCTGATCACGGCTTAAGGTACGACGTTGACCGGCGACACGGGCTGGAATGGGGGATTCCACCGACTGCTCGCCGTCTTCCTTGCCGAGCACCTTGCGGCAAAAGTTTGCGATCTGGGAAAAAATGGTACACCTCTTCATGACTTCTAAATTGACGGGAGGCCAAAAAATAGCGGCCTATCATAGCTCACGCCTAACCAAATGAAAAACCGTGCTGACAATTGATCCCGCATGAAACCGTCTGCCAGCGAAAATAGCTGTCTATCAGCGCCCAGCTCACGCCTTATTACACGAAAACCGGCCCTCTTTACTCAAGGTCCAGCGGGATTTTCTCGCTGGCGGGCACCCGTTCTAGCCGCCAGTTGGCGATGCCCCACTCGATGATCTCGTCGATCCGGCTCGTCATCAGCTCGGGCGGCGGGCACTGGCCGAGGAAGTGCAGCGCCTGCCACAGTGCCGGGCGCACCTCATCAAGCGCCAGCGCAGGCGCATGGTTCTGCTTGGAGAGCTTGTTGCCATCTGCCAGCACCGCCAGCGGCAGGTGCACCCAGTCGGGCACCGGCGCCCCCAGGGTCTGATAAAGGGCAATCTGGCGCACCGTGGGCTCCAGCAGATCGGCGCCGCGCACTATCTCGGTGATACCGCTGTCCATATCATCCACCACCACCGCCAGGTTGTAGGCGTAGAGCCCGTCGCGGCGACGGATAATGAAATCCTCCTCGGCGAGCGCCACCGGTACCGCGATATGGCCCTGCAAACGATCGTCGAAGTGGTAGACCGGATGGTGCTGGCGCAGCCGGGCGGCGCAACCTTCGGCCGCAAGCCCGAGGGTGCGGCAGTGGCCGCTGTAGAGACCGCCCGCGGCCATGATTTCGCGCCGGGTGCAACGGCACCAGTAGAGGTCTCCCGCCCGATAGAGCTGGTCGATGATCTCGTCATAACGACTATGGCGCGCGCTCTGGAACATCACCTCCCCATCCCACTCGAGGCCATATGCCTCAAGGGTTTTGAGGATCAGGTGCGCTGCCCCCGCCATCTCCCGCGGCGGATCGATATCTTCGATGCGTACCAGCCAACGTCCCTGCTGCGCTCTGGCCTGCAAAAAGCTGCCGAGGGCGGCGATCAGCGAACCGAAATGAAGCGGGCCTGAGGGTGAGGGAGCAAAGCGGCCGACATAGGGACGTGCAAGGGGTGAGGACGGGGGATTCACTGGCATGACTGTTCGGGTAAGCGATTCATTGAGGCTGCATTCTGGGGCGCGACTGCCAAAAGCTCAATAAAAAAGGGAGCCCGCGAGCTCCCTTTTTCATATACCAGAGGGTCGGGATCAACCGGCCATCTGTTTTTCCTTGATCTCGGCCAGCGTCTTGCAATCGACACAGAGGTCGGCAGTCGGACGGGCTTCCAGACGACGGATACCGATCTCGATACCGCAATGTTCGCAGTAACCGAAATCATCGTCTTCAAGCAGCTGCAAGGTCTTCTCGATCTTCTTGATCAGCTTGCGTTCACGGTCGCGGGTACGCAGTTCAAGAGCGAACTCTTCTTCTTGCGCGGCACGATCCACGGGATCCGGGAAGTTGGCAGCCTCGTCTTTCATATGGTCGACGGTACGATCAACTTCCTGCATCAGTTGGTTGCGCCAGGCACCCAGGATCTTGCGAAAATGCGCCTTTTGTTGGTCATTCATGTACTCCTCACCCGGCTTTTCCTGGTAAGGCGCGACACCCGCAATGGCCAGGGGGCCCAGAGATTTCCTGTTTTCGCCTGTTGGCATGCCCTGTCTCCTAATTCAGCACGCTACCCGTGCCATCCATAAATTGAGGGCGACATCTATAGCAGAAGGGTAACAGGTAAGCAAACGAGCCGTACCAATAATGTTACCCACTCCAATATTTATGCACTCCCCTCGGGTAACAGGTGACCAGATTCAAACGGGATAAACCCTTGAGCCACCATGCCTTGCACCCCAACATGGGGCCGATAGCATAAAATTTCAACCCCCGCCGCGATTGCCTGCTCAATTAGCAGACTATAGTGCGGATCTATATGGGTTGCAGGGCGCATCCGGCTTATTCCGGAGTGCAGCACCATAAAGAGCAGCACGGCCCTGTGACCTGCCGCTTTCATGGCCATCAATTCACGCAAATGCTTGGCGCCACGGGCAGTGACCGCATCAGGGAAGTAGCCCATGCCAGCCTCCTCTCGCTCATCGAGCAGGGTGACCGATTTTACCTCGATGTAACAATTGCCCTTCTCGTCATCTTCCAGCAACAGATCGATGCGACTGTTCTCTTCGCCATACTTCACCTCGGTGCGCAACCGGCTGTAACCCGCCAGCGGAGCGATAGCCTCCTGCTCGATCAACTCCCGGGCGATCTGGTTGGCGCGCGCCGTGTTGACGCAGATAAAGTGGCCCGCCGGGCTCTCGGCGATCTCCCAGCTGTTGGGCAGCTTGCGCTTGGGGTTATCGGAGGTGGAGTACCAGACCCGGGTGCCTGGATCGGCACAACCGGTCATGGCACCGGTGTTGGCGCAGTGGATGGTAATGACCTCGCCGTTATCGAGTTGCACATCGGTCAGAAAGCGCTTGTAGCGGGCCACCAGCTGGCCCGATTGCAGGGGGGGATCAAAGATCACGGGTTAGCCCTCCGCGCATCTTCTTTTACCCGGGCGCGCAGCGGCCAGCAGGCAAGCGGCTCGTAGCGCACCCCGTCCGGAGTCGAGATGGATTGATAGAGGCAGAACTCATCGGCCTGCAGCAGAAAATTTGGGGCAGGCAGGATGGCAGGGGCCTCGACCGCCTTGCGCGACAGGGTGACATGGGGGCGATAACCCTGCTCGCCATTGCCAAGGCGCAGCTTCTCACCGTGGCGGCGCAGCGCCTTTGCCAGCACGGTCAGCTCGTTGGGCCACTCCTTCGGGCCAATCCAGGCAGCCTTGGCTCGGCTGAACCAGCCGGTCTCATCCAGCCTGATGGAGAGCGGCGGACAGTGCTGGCGCTCTACGGCGGCGATCAGGCGGCGGGTGGTCAACTCGTCTGCCTCACCCAGAAAGGCGAGGGTCAGGTGGAGGTTGGCTTGCGGCACCGGCTGACCGGGCCAGGGCTGCTGATCGCGCCAGGCGATGAGCTCGGGGGCGAGCTCCTTGACGGGCAGGGCAAAGAAGAGTTTGGCCATGTGGTGATAATGCCTTTTTCACGCTCATTGGATGGGCCCATTCTATGGCAGCCATCCGGCCATGTCTCGCCACCCTCCCGCCCGAGTGGCCATCTGCGCACATCCACTCACGGTGGCGCGGGTGGCTGTGGCAGAATAGGCGCCGTTTTACCGGTTGCCACAGAAGGTGCTCATCGCTTTGTCCCAGCTCCCCATCGTTTCGGTATTACCCGAACTCTTTGCCGCCCTCGACAGCCACACCAGCGTGATCCTGCAGGCGCCACCCGGCGCGGGCAAATCGACTCTGCTGCCGCTGGAGCTGGTGCGTCAGAACCGGCTGCCCGGCCGCATCATCATGCTGGAACCAAGGCGCCTGGCTGCGCGCAATATCGCCACTTTTCTGGCCCGTCAGCTGGGGGAGAAGGTGGGCGAGCGCATCGGCCTGCGAGTGCGTGGCGAGAGCCGCACCAGCTCAGCGACCCGGCTAGAGATCGTCACCGAAGGCGTGCTGACCCGGATGTTGCAGCAAGACCCTGAGCTGAATGGCGTCTCGCTGGTCATCTTCGATGAGTTCCACGAACGCAGCCTGCACGCCGATACCGCGCTGGCCTTCGCTATCGAGAGCCAGCAGGGATTGCGCGATGATCTCAAGCTCCTGGTGATGTCCGCGACCCTGGATGGCATGGCACTCGAGACCTTGCTGCCGGATGCCCCTGTGGTTCGCTCCGAAGGGCGCGGCTTTCCCATCGACTACCACTACCGCCCCGCCAACCGCCAGCAGTGGCTGGAGCCGCAGGTCGGCGCCGTGGTACTCGAAGCGCTGGCCGATCAAGATGGCAGCCTGCTGGTCTTTCTGCCGGGACAGGGGGAGATCGAGCGGCTGGCACAATGGTTGGCAGACAGACTGCCGGACGAGGTGATCCTCGCCCCCCTCTACGGCCGTCTCGACATGGCGGCCCAGCAGGCAGCCATCGAACCGGCGCCTGCCGGCCGCCGTAAGCTGGTGCTCACCACCAATGTGGCGGAGACCTCCCTCACCATCGAAGGGGTCTCTGTCGTTATCGACAGCGGGCTGGAACGACGGGCCTCCTATGATCTGAAAAGCGGTGTCACCCGACTGGAGACCCGCCAGATAGCCAAATCCTCCGCCACCCAGCGGGCAGGCCGTGCTGGCCGTCTCGGCCCCGGCGTCTGCTACCGGCTCTGGAGCAGCGAGGTGCAGGAGCGGCTCGCCGAGCAGAGCCCGCCAGATATTCTCACTCAGGAGCTGACCGGCCTGCTGATAGATGCCGCCCAGTGGGGCGCCAAGGTAGAAGATCTGCCGCTTCTCGATATGCCTCCCGCCGCCGCGGTGGCCAGCGCCCAGAGGTTGCTGGTGGCCCTTGGCGCCATGAAGCCGGAGGGTGAGCAACAACTCACTCCCGCTGGCCGCGCCATGGCCGCCTTCGGTACTCACCCTCGCCTCGCTCGCATGCTGCTGCGCGCCCGCGAGCTGGAGTCAGAGGGTCTGACAGGGATTGTCGCCGATGCCGCTTATCTGGTGGCGTTGCAGGAAGAAGATCTGCGAGGATCGGAGCGCCTCTCGGTGCTGTTCCACCGCCGTCAAAACGCCCTGCGCCAAAACGCTGCCCGCTGGTTTGAACGGCTTGGCGCCCGCCCTGCCAATGCACAGGGTCAGTGGCTGGGGCTACTCTGTGCCCTCGCCTGGCCGGATCGCATCGGCAAACTGCGCAGCGGCAGTCGCTATCAACTCAGTGGTGGGGTGAGCTGCGATCTGGTAGAAGGTCATCCCTGTCAGGGACAAGCCGCCCTTATCGCTATCGAGATGGGGCAGAACGATCGCGGCAGCCGCATCTTTATCGCCGAACCGGTCGATCTTGACGAGCTGGTACGCCTGCTGCCGGAACTGGTAAGCGAACGGCAGTGGTTCGACTGGGATGAACGGGAAGAGCGGGTGCGCGCCGAACGCCAGCAGGTGATCGGCGAGCTGGTGCTGAACCAGCGACCGCTGACCGAACTCTCTGACGAGCAGAAAGGGCGCTGCCTGCTGCAAGGCATTCGCCGCAAGGGGCTGCATGTGCTGCCGTGGGACGAGAGCAGCGAAGGGCTGCTGGCCCGTCTGCGCTGCGCCCGAGACTGGCTGCCCGATGAGGGGTGGCCCGCGATGGATGAGGAAAATTTGCTGGCAACGCTGGAACAGTGGCTGCTGCCAGCGGTGAGCGGTATGACCCGGCTGGAGCAGCTGAAGAGGCTCAATATGAGCGACATCCTGCGCCAATCCCTGCCCTGGCCATTGCCCAAACGGCTGGACGAGGCACTGCCGAGCCACTTTGCGGCACCGACCGGCAGCCGGGTGCGGATCCGCTATCAGCCGGGGCAGGCACCGGTGATCCCGGTGCGCATTCAGGAGATGTTCGGGCAAGGTTCGACCCCCTGCGTGGCCGATGGCCGGGTACCGCTGGTGGTGGAGCTGCTCTCCCCCGCCCAGCGACCGCTGCAGATCACTGCTGATCTGGCCGCTTTCTGGGCTGGATCCTACGAACAGGTGAAGAAAGAGATGAAGGGACGCTATCCCCGCCACTACTGGCCGGATAATCCGCTGGAGGCGATGCCGACCAAAGTCACCAAAAAGAAGATGGGCATCTAGGTTCGATGGGTTAATCCCGCTCGGACGTTCGCGAATGCGACATAACAAGTAGAAAGGAAAGCAAAGAGGATTTATGGCAACCCAACGACGCAAGCGGGCCCCCAAGAAGGCAGCGCCCAAACGCACCATCTGGCGCAAGCTGTTCTGGCTTGGCTTCAAGCTCTCCCTGGTGGTGGCGGCCTTTATGGTGGTGTTTGGCATCTACCTCGATACCAAGGTGCGCGAGCGCTTCGATGGCGAGAAGTGGCAGCTGCCGGTGATGGTCTACAGCCGTCCGCTGGAGCTCTACCCCAGCCAGCGCCTGTCGCGGGACCAGATGCTGCGCGAGCTCAACATGCTGAGCTACAAGCAGGTGCGCCAACCTCACACGCCGGGTGAATACACCATCAACGGCAACCGCATCGAGCTGATTCGCCGTCCGTTCGAATTCTATGATGGCGCCGATGGAGCCCGCGGCCTGCGCCTCACCTTCAACGGCCCGCGCCTCGAGGGGATCCAGTCGCTGGAGAACCAGCGCCAGCTCGGTTACGCCCAGATGGACCCGGTGCTGCTCGATCGCCTCAATACCGAAGATCGGGAAGATCGCCTGCTGGTGCGTATCGCCGAAGTGCCCGACAGCCTGCTGGTGACCCTGCTCACCACCGAAGATCGCGACTTCTACCAGCATGGCGGCGTCTCGCCGGTGGCCATCATGCGCGCCATGTTCGCCAACCTGATCGCTGGTCGTACCGTGCAGGGGGGCAGTACCCTGACCCAGCAGCTGGCCAAAAACTTCTTCCTGACCCGTGAGCGCAGCCTGTGGCGAAAACTGCAGGAAGCCTATATGGCTGTGCTGATCGACTATCGCTACAGCAAGGACGAGATCCTGGAGTCCTACCTCAACGAGGTCTATCTGGGGCAGAACTTCTCGCAAGGGGTCTACGGCTTCGGGCTTGCCTCCTACTTCTACTTCGGCATTCCGGTCAACGAGCTGGATATCGATCAGGTGGCCCTGCTGGTCGGTCTGGTGAAAGGCCCCTCCTATTACGACCCATGGCGCTTCCCGGAGCGGGCCAAGACCCGCCGTGATCTGGTGTTGAAGCTGCTGATGGATCACGGCAGCCTGACCCAGGCCGAGTATGAACTGGCCAGCCGTCAGCCCCTCGGCATTATCGCTCGCGGCCAGATGAGTTATGGCCGCACTCCGGCCTTTATGGGACTGCTCAAGCGAGAGATCCAGAGCCGCTTCGGCGCCGATCTGCTCAAGCAGTCTGGCCTCAAGATCTTCACCAGCCTCGACCCCATCGCCCAGCACGCGGCCGAGCGGGCGGTCGAATCAGGCCTCGCCGATATCGAGAAACTGCGCGGCAAGAAGAAGCTGGAGGCGGCCATGGTGGTCTCCGACTGGCACAAGGGCGAAGTAGTGGCGCTGGTGGGTGGCCGCGATCCCCGCTACGCCGGGTTCAACCGGGCGCTGGATGCCCGCCGCCAGATCGGCTCGCTGGTGAAACCGGCGGTCTACCTCACCGGTCTCTCAAACGGCCTGACGCTCGCGACCCCGCTCAAAGATCAGCCGATCCGCATTCGCGGTCAGGATGGTCAGGTCTGGACGCCGCAAAACTACGATCGCAAGTTCCGCCAGAGCGTGCCGCTGATGGATGCATTGGCCAGCTCCCTCAACGTGCCGACCGTCAATCTGGGGCTGCAAGTGGGGCTGGAGAAGGTTGTCGACACCCTGCACAAGCTGGGAGTTCAGCAGGAGATCCAGCCCTACCCATCGCTGGTGCTGGGGGCGGTTGCCCTCTCCCCGCTGGAAGTGAACCAGATGTATCTGCCCATCGCCAATCAGGGACTGACCCAGCCGCTGTCGGCCATTCGCGCCGTGGTGAACGGGGATGGCAGCCTGCTCTATCAGCATGATCAGACCGCCAAGCGGGTCACCGACCAGCAAGCAAGCTGGCTGACCCTGTTCGCCATGACCAAGACGGTGAGTCAGGGCACAGCCCGCGCCCTCAGTGCCAAGTTCCCCGGCGCCACCATGGCGGCCAAGACCGGCACCACCAACGAGCTGCGCGACTCCTGGTTTGCCGGGATGGACAACAACGAACTGGTCAGTATCTGGGTCGGTCGCGACGACAACACCCCGGCGGGCTTGACCGGTGCCAGTGGTGCCCTGCAGCTCTTTAGCGGCTACATGAGCCAGCGCGGCGTCAACAGTCTGGGATTGAAGATGCCGGAAGGGGTCACCTGGGCCAACTTCTCCCGCGCCAGCGGCACCCGCGTCACCAGCGACTGCCCGGGCAGCCTGCAGGTGCCGGCCAAGGCATCCACTATGGGCTCCCCGGCCGGTTGCGCCAGCAGCGCGACGCCGCGCAGTGCGCTGGATGACTGGTTCGGCGGTTTCTTCAACTAGATCAACGACACGGGCAGCGCAGGCTGCCCGTTCACTATGCTGCTGACAAGGAAACACCATGACCTTTCCGCTGTTTGACGCCATCCACCATGTGGCCATCATCGCCAGCGATTACCCACGCTCGCGCCACTTCTACCACGAGGTGCTGGGGCTGCCAATCATCGCCGAGACCCTGCGCGAAGCGCGCCAGTCATGGAAACTGGATCTGGCCCTGCCGGACGGCAGCCAGCTGGAGCTGTTCAGCTTCCCCTCGCCTCCCGAGCGCCCCTCCCGCCGCGAGGCGTGCGGCCTGCGCCATCTCGCCTTTCGGGTCAGCGATCTTGACCGAGTCATCGCCCATCTGTTGGCCCATCGGGTCGAGGTAGAGCCGGTACGGGTGGACGAGCTGACCGGCAAGCGCTTTACCTTCTTCGCCGACCCCGACGGCCTGCCGCTGGAGCTCTACGAAGCGCCGCGCTGAGCCGGCATCGACCAAGCAATCAGCCAAACAAAAGCCGCCCGGCGAAACCGGGCGGCTTTTCTTATTGCTTCAGGTTATCAGGCGGTAGTCAGCATAACGACAGCCAGCGCCATCACCATCATGCCAGCCCAGCCGATGGGCTTGAGGCGCTCACCGAAGAAGAGCAAACCGCCCAGCGCCGTACCGACGATGCCGATAGCCCCCCAGGTGGCGTAGGCAACAGCCAGGTCAATCTGGCCGCCACTTACCGCTTCCGAGAGCAGGGTAAAGGCGCCGAGTACCAGCATGATCCCCAGGAAGCCCCACCCCTTGTAACGAAAACCCTTGGAGCGGTTGATAGCCATGTTGGCGCCGATATCGATCAGTGCGGCACCCAGTACAATCACAAACGGACTCATGCTGTGGCCTCCGCGTCTACTGACTTGTCTGCAGGCTCATCATGGGTCTCCCCCATGGTCACCATAACAATCCCCACTATCGCGAGAGCCAGGCCAATCAGCTCCTGAACGGTCACATCGTAACCGAGGAACATGACCGACACTATGGTGATCAGGGTGATCCCGAGCCCCTCCCAAAGCGCAAACGCAATACCAATGGAGATTGTTTTGGCGGCTTTCGCCAGCAACCAGTACGAGAAACCGATCAACAGCCACATCGGGATGTAATTCATCCAGCCAGCTCCCTGCTCGGGGATCATGGCCATGCTGGAGGTACCGGCGACCTCGGTCACGATGGCGCCGGTCAAAAACAGCCGGGCCAGAAACATACGACTTAATAACATATAAGATGCCTTTGTTGCTTCGACGGGATAGATGGTAAACGGGGAGAAGCAACTCGCGACAATCGCTCAGCGTCGATTATTCCGACGCCACAGGTTTGCCTTGCCTTGGTTCGCACGCTAAGGTGATGGTGAAAAAATCCGTCATGGCCTGTAAAAGATGAAGCTATATCAGATAGAACTCTTTGTAGAGTCAGCCAATAGCGGCTCTATTGCCAACACCGCCCGTCGCCTCGGCAAAAGCCGCAGCGCCGTCAGCACCGCCATCGCGGCGCTGGAAGTTGAGCTTGGCGTCGAACTTTTTGAACGAGGTGCCAATCAGAGTCGCCTGACCGAGATCGGCGAGCTGGTGCTTGATGATTGCACTCGCCTGCTGCAGGCAGCCAACAGCCTGCAGCAGAAGTGCAAACATTACGCCTCGGGGGCCGAAGTGGCGCTGCGGGTCGCCCGCGATGACGCGATTCCCGAGCCAGTATGGCGCGAGATGCTGGCCAGCCTGCACAATCAGTTTCCCGGCACCAGTATCTCGCTGGTGCTCGCCTCCCCACCCGAACTACCGGCGCTGGTGGAAGAGGGATTCGTCGATGCCGCTTTTGGCCTCATTACCGAAGATCAGGAGCGCAGCGGCCTCAATATCGACGTGCTCAACCCGATCCGCACCCTGATGGTGGTGGCACCCAACCATCCGCTGGCCGGACTGAAGCGGGTCAAACAGCAGGATCTGACCGATCACACCCAGGTCACCCTCTCGTACGTAGATGAATTTTCTGTAAAAAGCCTGCTACCTGTGGGAGGCCAGCATATCGGTCTCTCCAGCTTCGAGTTGATGCGCAATGCGGTGCTGGACGGACTGGGCTGGGCAGTGCTCCCCTCGCCACTGATCCAGAGTCAGTTGCGACAAGGCTCCCTGCTGACCCTGAAACACAAGTTCAGCCTGCAGTGGCGGGATTACGGGGTCTATCTGGCGGAAAACGCCTATCACGGCAAGGTGTTGGCCTGGTTGAAGAAGTCGATCCAGGGGTATCTGGAACCTTTCGAGTAGCGATAAAGAGGCGGAGCCAGCTCACGATATCTACTTATCCTGATGATCCGAGAGGATGTGATCGTGCATACTGTTCACATACTCATTGAGCGCCGGAGGCGTAACCGATATGAGCAGTGCCCAAGACAAGGACGATATCTTGCTGGACGACGACATCATCGAACTCGATGATGAGGAGGTCGTGGTCCCCAAGGCACTCAACCCATGGCAAGTGCTGATCGTGGATGATGAGCCGGATATCCATCATGCCACCCGCCTGGCCCTCTCCAACATTCACTACAAATCCCGTCCGCTGGAGCTGCTCAATGCCTACAGCGGCGCCGAAGCTGGCCGCATGCTGGAGGCCAATCCCAGGATTGCACTGATCCTGCTCGATGTGGTGATGGAGACCGAAGACGCAGGTCTGCGGCTGGTGCACCGGATCCGCAACGAAATGCATAACTCGCTGGTGCGGATCGTGCTGCGTACCGGCCAACCCGGCCAGGCGCCGGAGCAACGGGTGATCCTCGATTACGACATCAATGACTACAAGACCAAGACCGAGCTGACGGTACAAAAGCTCTACACCACTGTCATCGCATCCCTGCGTTCATACGAAACCCTCAGTGCCATCGACAAGAGCCGTCAGGGGCTCGGCAAAATTCTGGAAGGGGCAGGCGATCTCTACCATCTTCATTCACTCAAGGAGTTTGCCTCCGGCGTGCTGAAACAGATCAGCGCCATTCTCGATGTGGGCACCGAAGGGGCTATCTGCGCCGAGCGCCGTCCCGGCGAACAGGGGCTGGAGATCCTCGCCGCTACCGGCGACTACGAGACTCTGCTGGATGATGGCAAGATCACCGACTTTCCCACCCTCAATGACTCGGTCCTGAAGGCACTGGCGGCGCGTAGCAACCGTTTTGAACACCCGCAGGACTCCCTCTATATCGCCGCCCAGAATGGTCGCGAGTTCGTGCTGAGTTTTACCCCGACCCAGCCCCTCGATCCCCTCGAGTGCGATCTGCTGGATGTCTTCTGCCAGCGCATCTCGGCGGCCTACGACAACCTCTATCTCTACAACCAGTTGCTGCGCGCCCAGGAGGCCACCGTGGTGGCGCTGGCGGCGCTGGCAGAGTTTCGCGACTCCGATACCGGCGAGCATGTCTTGCGGGTGCAGAAGCTCTCGGATGCCATCGTGGCCGAATTGAAGCAGATGGCGGCCTATCCCGAGCAGCTAACCCCGGAGTTTGTCGAGATGATCGGCATGGCCTCCATCCTGCACGATGTGGGCAAGGTGGGCACCCCGGACCATATCCTGCACAAACCCGGACGTTTCGACCCGGAAGAGCGGGCCATCATGGAGCAGCACGCCGGTATCGGCGCCAATATCCTGCACAAGGCGGGCGAAATGGTGGAGGGAACCAGCTATCTCTCGCTGGGGGCAGAGATCGCCCGGGGCCACCACGAGCACTTCGATGGCAAGGGCTACCCGCAGCAGCTGTCTGGTCAGCAGATACCCCTGTCGGCGAGGATTGTGGCGGTAGTCGATGTATTCGATGCCCTGCTCAGCAAGCGCCCCTACAAAGAGCCCTGGACGCTGACGCAGACCATGGAGTATATCCAGTCCCGCTCCGGCACCCAGTTTGACCCTCATGTAGTGACAGCCCTGTCGCGACTGGTCAATGAGTCGAGACTCCCCTACTCGCTCTGACCCCCCCTTTGTTCGCAACTCCACATGCCCTGCCGGTGACCTTGCTCACCGGCAGGGCATCAAAACAGCCGTTTTGTTGCATTCCGCACACATCAAAGCGCCGCAAACAGGAAACATCCCCCTTCTTTGTTAGCGATAGCCGCTGAAATATGGTCATTTAACATCACATCGCTATAATATCGGCCTGCAAACCTGATACTAACAACGAAGGAATTATCATGAGCCTGAACCTGGTACCGGCCGGCAAGAGCCTGCCCGACGATATCTATGTCATCATCGAAATCCCGCAGAATGCCGACCCGATCAAATACGAAGTCGACAAGGACAGCGGTGCTATTTTCGTCGATCGCTTCATGTCTACCCCGATGTTCTATCCGTGCAACTACGGCTACGTGAACGCGACTCTCTCTCTGGATGGTGACCCCGTCGACGTACTGGTTCCGACCCCCTACCCGCTGCTGGCCGGTTCCGTCATTCGCTGCCGCCCGGTTGGCGTGCTGAAGATGACCGACGAATCTGGCGAAGATGCCAAGATCGTTGCTGTACCGCACTCCAAGCTGACCAAGCAGTACGACCACATCCAGGATGTGAACGATCTGCCGGAACTGCTGAAAGCCCAGATCCAACACTTCTTCGAGCGCTACAAAGAGCTGGAAGCGGGTAAATGGGTCAAGGTGGAAGGTTGGGGCGACAAGGCCGCTGCCGAAGCCGAGATCAAAACCTCTGCCGAGCGTTACGCTGCCAAGTAAGCATCACTCGGTTTGTAAAAAAGGCGCCTTATGGCGCCTTTTTTGTCGGTGTTTGCGGCAGCTGACCGGCCGCATCTTCGGCAGGATTGCCCTGAATGTATATTTCACGGCCATCTTTCTGGTAGGGACGATAGTAATCACCGCCACAGCGATAGCCGCCGCCCGGCTGGCTCATCAGCTCGCAGTTGACCGGCAACACCTCCAGCCACTTGATGGCCTGCTGGTAGCGCAGCCACTCCTGCCATTCGTGCTCGCGTGCCAACTGATCACGCAGGGCAAAGGTATCCGCAATGGACATCCCCTTGTTGACGATCACCTGACCCGCCATGGCTGGCAGGCTGAGCAGCCCAAACAGCACTATGATCCAAGGCTTCATAACCCCTCCAGAGTGACTTAATTTCACAATTAAATTAAAAGTCACATCAATCTGTTATCCAGATCACAAAACGAAACATCACCAAAGTGGTGCCGGCTCACCTAGTTGTTAATTATCGTCCACGGCAGGAAGCACCACCATGAAGCTGACCCCCGCGCTGTTGCTCAGCCTCACTCTCTGCACCACTCTTGGTGCTACAAGCAACGCCAGCGAAATCAACATGAGCTGGCAGTGGCAATCCACCGATGGCCAGCGCAAGCACTTCCAGCTGACCACCGACGATCAGGTGATGGCCGCCAGTCGCCACGAGATGAGCCTGCTGAAGGCCTCTCTCACCAATCCGCTGGAGACCCTTTACGCCTATATCAGCCCACGGCTCTACAACAGCATCAACCTGATCAATCAGAGCAGCCCGGAGACCGCTACCAAATTTCGCAATCTGGAGCAGGCCTTCACCCTGCGGGACGACAGCATGGAGTCGCTACTGTTCTGGCAAGCCTACCAGCAGTATCAGGAGGATGCCTTCTACCAGATGAGGGTGATCCCCTGCGTCCATCCTGCCAATCGCAAACTGCCTTGCGTGCGACCCGATTACTCCCAGCTCTTCTACCACTTCAAAGGGCACCTCAAGCCGCTGGCGCAGCAGTTTGCCGCCAAGGATCTCGCCACCAGCGTCAGCCTGCTGCAGGAGTGGCTGAACGCCATCCCCACCCAGCCGGAGCAGCTGGATCACTTCGCGCCGCCGCTGCAGGCGCTGCAAGATAACAAGGCCGACAGCGACGAGAAGGCGCTGCTGATGGCCAGTCTGCTGGCGGAGCTGGCGCCGCAATATGTGCTCAGCATCATCTATCCGGATATCAGCATCGGCAGCGTCTCCCCTGCCTGGCTGGCCATTACGGCAGACAGTGGCGTACCCGGTGATGTGGTGGTGATCAACAATCAGCGCCATGTGCTGCTTACTGGCTCGTCCCTGCTGGCCCAGCAGATGACCATGGCCAAGATCCCTCTCATCAGCGAATCGCTCTACTGACGCAGACAGCTCAGACCAGCAGCCAATTCATTGATTTTTATCGATGTCATGCCATCCTAGCCGCCCTTGCCAGCCAACCCCCTGACTGGCGGGGCGCCGACGCTTCTGAATTGCGATCTTATTTAACACTTTTTAAACAGATCCGATCAGTTTAGGATGAAGCTCGCCCATTCCCTCAATCCGAAACTCGTTATAACATAACAAATGGAGTGTCATCAGGATGAAACATCTCGTACTTACTTTGGCGCTGCTGCCATCTCTGGTCTTTGCTCACAACTTCAAGGATGGCAACCCGGTGCCGCTGGTCAATGTCAGCGACAAGGGTGAGCTGGTACTGAACGGCAAGGATATCGGCTACCAGCCGTGGCAGAGCACCTCGCTCACCGGCAAGGTGTTTCTGATCCAGCATATTGCCGGTCGCTCCAGTGCCAAGGAGCTGAACGCCCCGATGATCGAGGCGATCAAGGCCGCCAAGCTGCCGCAAGACAAGTACCAGACCGTTACCGTCATCAACAGCAATGACGCCATCTGGGGTACCTCCGGCTTCGTGAAGAGCAGTGCCGAGGACAGCAAGAAAGAGTTCCCATGGTCCGCCATGGTGCTGGATGCCAAGGGCATGGCGCGCAACGCCTGGGATCTGACGCCGGAAAGCTCGGCGATCATCCTGCTGGATAAAGAGGGCAAGGTGCTGTTTGCCAAAGATGGCCAGCTCGATGCCAACAACATTGCTACCGTGATGGGGCTCATCAAGTCCCATCTCTAAGTCAGAGAGAAAGGGCGCTGATGGCGCCCTTTCCATAAGGGTCTATGGGTCGTATCAAGCTGAAAATCTGGATCTTGCTGCTGGGCTGGTTATGGCTGCAGCCTGCCCTTGCCCGGCACCAGTTTGAATCTGCCCTGCCCGGCCACGACGACCATCACTGCTTGGTTTGCGCCCTCCATCTGGATGGCAAACAGGTCATCACCGCCACCCCCTATTGTTTCCCCGGTTCGCCCTCTGTTCTGCCCGCAGTTGCAACCATGCAGCGCTCGGCAGATACCGCCACGCTTCACAGCTATGCCATCCGTGCGCCGCCCGCCTCTGTTTTTATCTATCCCTTTGTTTAAGTTCACTATTTGTTTTGAAAAAAGGATTAAAGATGAAAGCAGTTACTCTGTTGCTGGCCGCAGCGGCCTTTGGCGCACACGCAAATCACGACGAACACGAGAGCCACAGCCACGGCGCCCACGAGCATGGCCACGGCCACCTCAATCTGGTGGTCGATGGCGACCAGTTGATGATCGAGCTGCAGGCCCCCGCAGCCGATCTGGTGGGCTTCGAACACGCCGCCAAGAGCGATGAAGAGAAGGCGCAATACGCCAAAGCGGTCGCCCGCCTCCAGCAACCTGACGCCCTGTTTCGCTTCGACCCGGCCGCCGGCTGCAAACTGACCCAGCAGGAGCTGCAAGCAGCCAAAGAAGAGCATGATCACGACCATGACCATGACCATGACCATGACCATGACAAGGCTGCCAGCGACAAACATGAAGATCACCATGATCATGACGAAGCGGGTCACGCCGATATGGGCGCCATGTACACCTACACCTGCGCCACGCCGACCAAACTGACCGGCCTCGAGGCGACCCTGTTCAGCGTCTATCCGAGCCTTGAGAAGCTGAGCGTGCAGGGGATCCTGCCCACCGGCCAGACCGCTGGCGAGCTGACCCCGTCCGCCAACAAGCTGAGCTGGTAACGCCATGAAAAAAGCCGTGGTTGAGATCCGCGATCTGGCCTTTGCCTGGCCAGGTGGCGACGCTGTACTCGATCTGCCCGCCCTCACCATCCGCGAGGGTGAGCGGGTCTTTATCAAGGGCCCATCGGGCTCCGGCAAGTCGACCCTGCTCGGGTTGCTGGCCGGGATCCAGACCGCCAACCACGGCACCCTGGAGGTGCTGGGCCAACCATTGGCCCGGCTCTCTGGCCGTGCCCGTGACCACTTCCGGGCGGCCAATCTGGGTTATATCTTCCAGCAGTTCAATCTGCTGCCCTTTCTCTCGGTGCAGGACAACGTGACCGCGGCCCTCACCTTCTCGCCCGCCAAACGGGCCCGCCTGCAAGGGAGTCCGGAGCAGGAGGCGCGCCGTCTGCTGGCGGAGCTGCAACTGCCGGACGACGCACTGCATCGCCCCGTGCATGCCCTCAGCATTGGCCAGCAACAGCGGGTTGCCGCCGCGCGGGCGCTGATCGGTTCGCCGCCATTGGTGATCGCCGACGAACCCACCTCGGCCCTCGACACCGACAACCGGGCCGCCTTTATCAAGCTGTTGTTCGAGGAGTGCGACAAGCAGGGCTCGACCCTGATCTTCGTCAGTCACGACCCTTATCTCGAACCCCTGTTCCCGCGGGTAGAAAACCTGCAACAGCTCAACCGGAGGGCATCATGCTAAAGCTCGCCCTGCAAAGTCTCTGGGCCCGCCGCCTCACCGCCGGGCTCACCCTGCTGGCCGTCGCCATTAGCGTCACCCTGCTGCTCGGGGTGGAGCGGGTGCGCACCCAGGCCCGTGAAAGCTTCTCCAACACCGTCTCGGGGACCGATCTCATCGTCGGCGCCCGCTCCGGCCAGGTGAACCTGCTGCTCTACTCGGTGTTTCGCATCGGCAACCCCACCAACAATGTGGGATGGGACTCCTATCAGGCCATCAAGCAGAAAGCGGGCGTCGCCTGGACCATCCCGCTTTCCCTTGGTGACTCCCACAAGGGATTTCGGGTGCTCGGCACCAATGGCGACTACTTCACCCACCTGAAGTACGGTCAGCAGCAGTCGCTGCAACTGCGCGAAGGACGGCCTTTCGACACGCCGTTTGAAGCGGTACTCGGCGCTCAGGTGGCCGAGAAGCTCGGCTATCACCTCGACCAATCCATCGTCATCGCCCACGGCGCTGGCAACACCTCGTTCAGCCAGCACGACAACCTGCCGTTCAAGGTGGTGGGTATTCTGGCGCCGACCGGCACGCCCATCGATCGCACCATCCATGTACCGCTGGCGGGGATAGAGGCGATCCATCTGGGCTGGGATACCGGCCGCCACAGCAAGAACGTGACACCGGAGCAGGCGCTGGCGCAGGATCTCACCCCGAAAACCATCACCGCCTTTATGGTGGGCTTGAGTAACCGGATCCTGGCGTTCCAGCTGCAACGCAGCGTCAACACCTATCCCAAGGAGCCATTGATGGCGATCCTGCCGGGGGCCGCCCTGCAGGAGCTGTGGAGCCTGATGAGCGTGGCGGAAACCGCCCTCTCGGTCATCGCCGGTTTCGTGGTGGTGGCGGGCCTTATCGGCATGCTGACCACCCTGCTGGCGGGGCTTAACGAGCGGCGTCGGGAGCTCGCCATTTTGCGATCCCTCGGCGCGGGCCCTGCCCACCTGTTCCTGCTGCTGGCGCTGGAGGCCATGGCGCTGACCACGGTCGGCATCGCTCTCGGGGCCGCCGTGCTCTATCTGGGGCAGGGGCTTGCCTCGCCCTGGCTGCTCAGCCACTATGGCCTGCAACTGAGTCTGGGGCTGCCGAGCACCTATGAGTGGCAGTTGCTGGGGGTAGTGTGGCTGGCGGGCATGGTGATTGGCCTGCTCCCTGCCGCCCGCGCTTACCGCTACAGCCTGAGCGATGGCATGAGCATTCGCGTCTAGCGAGACGCCCAAAATCGAAACAGAAGGACAGATGATGAAGTGGAAAATTGTGGCGCTGCTCGCCAGCCTGCTGGTGCTGCCCGCCCTGGCCGCCGATTACAAGACCATCGACTGGGATGTGCTCATCCCGGAAGGGGAAAAACTGCTGCCACCACCCCAGGTCAATCACGAAGATCCCATGTCGGTGCCGCAACCGGTGGGCGGGGTAAACAAGAAGCTGGACAACCAGGATGTGCGCATTCCGGGCTTCGTGGTGCCGCTGGAAGGAGATGCCAAGAAGATCACCGCCTTCCTGCTGGTGCCCTACTTCGGCGCCTGCATCCATGTGCCGCCGCCCCCCACCAATCAGGTGATCTATGTGAGCTACCCCAAGGGGGCGCCGGTGGATGATCTGTGGGATGCCATCTGGGTGAAGGGCAAGATGCGCACGGTCAGCTCCAGTCACGAGATGGCCACCGCCTCCTATTCGATGGAAGCGGTCGAGGTGAGTGTCTACGAGGAGTAATCCTACCGTTGTAAAAAAAGCGGCCTCCACGGAGGCCGCTTTGTTATCTTGGCATCCCGGTTGGAGTAACATTCAGCTCCAGAACCTGTGCGAATGGAGTCAGCATGGCAGACCTCCCCCCCCCGAAAAAAGAGAGTTCGATCCTGAGCAGCCAGGAGCAGACCCTGCGTCTGGCCCGCAGCCGCGGTATCGACGGCATGCTCACCCGCAACACCGACAGCACCTTCGAACAGCGCGCCACCTTTCGCCATCTGGCGGATCAGGCCGCTCGCCAGCGCAATCTGGAAGCCATCATGGTGATGGCCTCCCGCCACTGCGAAGAGACAGCCGCCGGCGGCGAGATGGACAGCGACTGGCTGACCCGCTTCCTGCAACTGGCGGAAGATATCAGCATGGTACCGATGCAGCAGCTGTGGGGGCGGATCTTCGCGCTGGAAGTCGCCACGCCGGGCCGCTTCTCCATCCGGGCGCTCGCCACCCTCAAAGAGATGACCCAGCGCGAGGCCCAGCTGTTCCAGCGCATCTGTTCACTGACTTGCCACTACACCGGCAGCGACGAGCAGCGACTGCTGCTGGGGCTGCACAAGGGGGCCAGTTTGCTGAGTCGCGCCAAGGCAACGCGCCTTGGCCTTGGCAAATACCGACTGCCCTACAACGCCCTGCTGCAACTGTTTGAGCTGGGGCTGCTGCATCGCGCGGAGCTGGAGTCCGGCCCGCTGCCCGCCGATGGGGTCGAGCTGGAGTTCGGCAACCAGCGCTGGCGGCTGCAGTGCAAGCAGAACAACATCACCCTGCTCTACTACCGCCTCACCCCGGTGGGCAACGAGCTCTCCCAGCTGCTGCAAGAGTCGCCGCTGGAGGAGTACCTGCAGGATCTGAAAACCGTGCTGGTGCAGGGTATCCAGATTGAAGTGATGCAGCTCGTAAGCGCCCCCTCCTCACCCGCTCCTGACCCTCTCCCCTGAGCTCTGGCGGGGCAGCTGATGCCCCGTCGGTTCGTGGTTCCTTCGCATCAAGCTGCTGGCTCCAAGCTCATGGGCTTGTCCAGAATAGGTTGCAAATTGCAGATGCCGCAGAGGCACACCCCGTCAACTCCGTTGCATATTGCAAACAGCAACGATCTTTTCCTGCCAAAACGGCACTAATAACACATCAATCATTAGCTTTTGCCAGCTGGCCCGCCCTTTGCACATGTCTTGATGCAGATCAAAATTTAACCATCACGGCTCGGGAGCAAGGCCATGAGAATCAATCAACCGGTTACCCAAAGAGAACGTCTCTATCCAGACCACCAGAGCCTGATCTCCACCACGGATCTGGAGAGCCGCATCACCTACGCCAACGATGAGTTCTGCGAGATAGCAGGCTTCTCGCTCGACGAGCTGAAGGGGGAACACCACAATCTGGTGCGCCATCCTGACATGCCGAAACAGGCCTTTGCCGATCTGTGGAACCATATCCGCGAAGGCAAGAGCTGGATGGGGCCGGTGAAAAATCGCTGCAAGAGTGGCGATCACTACTGGGTCAGCGCCTTTGTCACCCCCATCAAGGATGCCAGCGGCCGGGTCGTGGAGTATCAGTCGGTGCGCACCGCCCCGAGCGAGGAGATCAAACAGCGGGCCGAGAAGGCCTATGCCGACCTTCGCAACAACAAGCTGCCGCTGGCGCTCAAGTTGCCCACCTTCTCCCATACCCTGACCATCAACCTCTGCCTGCTGCTGAGCCTGCTCGCCATGTTTGCGCTGGGCTACAGCCACGACATGAACTGGCAACTGGCGCTGGCCGCCCTGCCGCTGGCGATAGCGGCCATCACCCTGAATGCCCTCTCCCGCCGCCTCGGCAAGCTCAACAAGATGGCCCGCAGCCGCTTTGACAACCCGCTGATGCAGCTGCTCTACACCAACAAGGTGGACAACATCGCCGCCATCGAACTCTCGATGGTGATGAATCAGGCCGAGTTCAACGCCGTGCTGGCCCGCACCCAACAGACCTGCAGCAAGATCCTGCAGGCCGCCGAGGGGGATCTGCGCAACGCCGAATCCATCACCGACAACCTGCAACAGCAGCAGGCCGAAACCAATCAGGTAGCCACTGCCGTGACCGAAATGTCGGAATCCATTCGCGAGGTGTCGCAAAGTTCGACAGACTCCTCCAGCCTGCTGGATGAAACGGCCTTGCTGTTCAAGAGCGGCAACAGTAGCGTGGCCGAAACCGTGGCTGCCGTGGCGGGTATGAACAGCGAACTTATCACCTCCAAGAGCGTGATCAGTGCGCTGGTCGGCCACTGCCGCGATATCGACGGCATCCTCGATGTGATCAACAACATCGCCAACCAGACCAACCTGCTGGCCCTCAATGCCGCCATCGAAGCGGCCCGGGCTGGCGAAGCGGGTCGCGGCTTCTCGGTAGTGGCCGACGAGATCCGCACGCTCGCCATCAAGACCCAATCCTCGACCAGCGAGATCCAGAAGATGATCACCGAGCTGCAAAACAGCTCTGGTGAGGCTGAGCAGGCGATGGAGAAGGGCTGCCAACTCTCCGAAAGCTGCCAGCAAAAAGCCTCGGCAACCGGCACCATACTCCAGCAGATCAACGATATGCTGCAGCAGGTGGCCTCCGGCAGCGGCCAGATTGCCCAGGCGGTGCAGGAGCAGTTCCACGTCACCGCCGAGATCAACCGCAACGTGCTCAGCATCAAGACCCTGGCCGATGACTCCAGCGTCGGCAGCCAGCACGCCGTACACGGCATCACCCAGCTGGTAAACCAGTTGAGCGATCTTGACCGGCTGGTACGCCAGTTCCAGAAGGGCGCTCCGGCAAGCCAAAGCCGCTACGAAGTGGCCACCACCCGCGCCGTGCCGGTTCGCCAAGCGAGATAACCACAACACAAACAATCACCGCAGAAAAACCCTATGGGCCTTTGGGCCCATAGGGTTTTTTAGTGTCCGCCAACAAGAGGACGACATCCTCGCTTCACTGTCCGATTTTCCCCTGCACTGATGACCGCTGCTGTTGCGCGGTCATCTCACCGCCCGTTACTGATTAATTTGTTGATCTTGCTCAGAAAACCGCCCGCTTGTACTTCTCACCCCAGCCCCGTTCGGTAACATAGCCGCTTGGCAACCCCTTGTCGGAGTCAGCCATGAGCCAAGCCAGTTCCAAATCGCAGGTAAAAAGCAGCAGACTGGAGGCTGGAATTCAGGGGCGGTAGCGTGGTTTTTGCAGGTTGGTGCAGATCGAAGCCCAACAGGCAAGCATGATCACGCCAAGCTGAGCGGGATATACATGGATTGTGCCGCTCGCAAATTTGCAGATATGTTTCACGGTAAACGTTGGGTTTCACCGCGCTCAGCTCAAACCTACAACTCTTAGCCCAAAATACGAGACTTTATTTTAAGTTAAAACACATCGTTAAATTAATAAAACAACCTATCTACCTATATGAATGCCATCCAGATCGAGATTAAGTAAAAAAATAGAATCACATAAGAATAAACATTAACTCTATTGAAGCTCTGCTTCTGAGAAAATTAACAATGAAAATACAAAGTCTAAATGATATTTTTGAACGTCGTATTCTAAGAATTCCAGACTACCAACGAGGCTATGCTTGGTCTTCACAACAACTCGATGATTTTTGGGAGGATATAATTCAACTTGACCCAAGCCGAGTCCACTACACAGGTGTAGTTACACTAGAACCCGTCAAACCACACTTATGGCAAAAGTGGGAGCAAGACGAATGGATTATTGATGGGGTTGGCTTCAAGCCATTTTACATCGTTGATGGCCAACAACGATTAACAACATCAATGATATTAATTCAAGCAATTCTTGAATCTATCAAAGGTGATGTTCAGCTCAACTATCAATCATTAGAAACTATACGTAAACGTTATGTATTGTATAGTGCTGATGATGGCCAAAGAAAAAGTTTTATCTTCGGTTACGAAAAGGACAACCCGAGTGATGAATACCTTAAAACTATGATTTTTGGTGAAAGGTCACACAGTAATCAATATAAAGAAACTCTGTATACACAGAATTTAAAGACAGCAAAAATATACTTCAAAAATAAATTATCCATCCTTTCCAATGATGAAATCGCACTAGTTTTTAAGAAACTAACTCAAAAGTTAAAGTTTAATCTATACGAGATTGATGACGAAATTGATGTATTCGTGACCTTCGAAACAATGAACAATAGAGGCAAGCCACTAACCAGTCTTGAGTTACTAAAAAATCGCTTAATTTACCTATCTACGCTTTATCACAATCATGAGGGGCATGAAGTTCTACGCAGTAAAATCAATAGCGCATGGAAAACAATGTATGAATACCTTGGTATGAATCCAGACAGTCCTTTAGATGAAGATACCTTCTTAAGAAATCATTGGACAATGTACTTTAAATACAGCAGAAATAAGGGTGATGACTACATTAAGTACCTACTAAATGAAAAATATACAGCACGAAATGTAACTCATCCTAAAGATGAACAAGAGCGTATTTCGGTAGAAGAAATAAGCAACTACGTTGAAAGTTTGCAAGAGTCGATTCGTCATTGGTTCTATATTCACAACCCTTATTTCTATCTTCCTAACTACAACAATGATGATAACAAACTATTACTTGACAGGCTTCAGCGTTTAAGCTTCCGAGCATTCAGACCACTATTGCTTGCAGCCTTCGTCTCTAAACAGCCAGTTAAAGATATTAATGATCTTCTTATAGCAGCAGAACGCTACAACTTTACTTTATTCTCTCTGTGCCATCGTCGTTCAAACACTGGTGATTCTGAGTTCTTCGGTATGGCAAGGGAACTTCTAAAAGGTCAACAAACGATTAACTCAGTTATTAAATCAATCAATGAATGGGTCGATTACTACTACGATCCAGATCGTTTTTACAACTACATTTCTGAGAAGTATGAACTTGGGCAACAAGGTTTTTTCAAGTGGGATAGCCTACGTTACTTTTTATTCGAGTATGATGCATGGTTGATAAAACGGAGTAAACAATACTCTATAAAACTTAGTTGGAATCAGCTGAAGATCAATAGTAACGATAAGGTTACCATTGAGCATATATTCCCACAGACACCGTCAAACCAATATTGGCAAGAGCGATTTGGCAGCTTCAACAAAGAACAAATCACTTGGATTACAAACTCTTTGGGCAATCTTGTACCGCTTAGTCTAGCGAAAAACTCTAGCCTACAAAACGATGACTTCAAAGATAAGAAGAATAACGGCTCTGGTGTTGGCTATTACAATGGTTCAGCATCTGAAAATGAAATTGCTCAGTTAGATGAATGGTTACCTGAAAGCATTCTTTTACGTGGCTTGGAATTACTCCAGTTTATGGAGACACGTTGGAGAATTTCATTAGGTGATGAACGTTTTAAAGCAAAATTACTACACCTAGATTTTATCTTTGATAAAAACCAAAATTTAACTCAATAAAAAATACATCATCACATAGGTTCGAACAGCGCAGCGTATTCTGACAATCATGAATAACCCCGCCGCGATATAAGCAAGGATCGGAAGATCCTCTTGCGGGGTAGCTATCGACCGCCTTGGGGTGGCTCAAGGCTTGCCAGTGCCACTATAAGCTGGATTTATGGGGTTTCCGATAATGACCCAGCTTTTGCTTATAGTGGCGACCGCCAGCCCATCAGCGCCCGTGGTAACCAACTGGCCGGCCGCCGGGCGCTTGTTATAGGTTCTTCCGCTCCAGCTACAGGTAGTTCCCCTGCCGCAGGGCGGTCAGCAGCTCATCCACCAGCACAGCGACCGGCTTGCCGGCATTCAGCAGATGGATTTCCGGCTGCTCCGGTGCCTCGTAGGCGGAGTCGATACCGGTAAAGTTGCGAATTTCCCCCGCTCGCGCCTTTTTATAGAGCCCCTTGGGGTCGCGCTCTTCACAGACGGCGAGCGGCGCATCGACAAAGACCTCGACAAACTCCCCTTCACCCAAGAGGCTACGCACCAGCGCCCGCTCGGCCCGGAACGGCGAGATAAAGGCGGTGAGCACGATAAGGCCCGCATCCACCATCAGTTTTGCCACCTCGCCGACCCGGCGGATATTCTCCTGACGCGCGGCATCATCGAAACCGAGATCGCCGCAGAGGCCGTGGCGCACATTGTCCCCATCCAGCAGATAGGTGTGCTTGCCCTCGGCGGCCAGCGCCTGCTCCAGCGCCCCCGCCAGGGTCGATTTGCCCGCCCCCGATAGCCCGGTAAACCAGATCACCAGCGGTTTTTGCCCTTTAAGCTCGGCCCGGCTCTGTTTGTCGACGGCATGTTTGTGCCACACGATATTGCTCATCCAACACTCCTTGATTGGCGCTCACGCCTCAAAACTTAAACTGTCCGGCACCACGGGGAGCCGCCTCGGACTATCCGCCGACAACGTGCTGATGCCATGGTATTGCTCATCCAACACGCCTTGATTGACGCTCACGCCTTAAAACGGAAACAGCAGGGGCACCATCACAATCACCCCGAGGCTATAGGCCAGCGAGACCGGCAGAGCCAGCTTGAGGTAGTCCGGCATCTTGTAGTTGCCCGCGGCATAGACCATCAGGTTGGTCTGGTAGCCGTAGGGCAGGATAAAGCTGGAGCTCGCCCCGAACAGCACAGCCAGAATAAACGGCATGGTCGAGACATCCATGCTGAGCGCCAGCTGGTAACCCATGGGGAAGGCCAGCGCGGCGGCTGCGTTGTTGCTCATCAGCTCGGTCAGCACCAGCGTAAACACATAAATACCGATAAAGGCGATGATGGGGCTGGCACCGTTGAACTCCCCCATCAGCCAGTCGGCGATAAGCTTGGCCAGCCCGCTCTTTTCCAGCTGATCGGCGATGGCGAGCGCCCCGCCCACCACCAGCCAGATATCCAGCGGAAAGCGGCGGCGGATCTCGTCCAGAGTCAGAATGCGGGTGAGCAGCAGCGCCACCAGCATCAGCAGCAAGCCCTTGAACAGCGGCACCAGATCGAATACCGAGAGCGCCAGCACCCCGAGAAAGCCCAGCACCACGGCGGCGCTGCGCTTGCCATCGAGACGGGTGGAGGCTTCCAGCCCGCTCACCACCACAAACTCCCGCCCCAGCGACTTGTTGCGGGCAAACTGGGGGCCGGGGGCCAGCAGCAGGGTATCACCGGCGTGCAGCTCAATCTGGCCGAGGCCACCGGTAAGCTGGGTTTCGCCACGGCGCACCGCCAGTACCACCGCATCGAAGTGGGTACGGAATTCGGCATCCTTGATGGTCTGACCCACCAGCCGCGAGCTGTGGCTGACGATCACCTCCACCAGATGCTGGCCGTTGAGGCGGTGCTGGCCGTAGAGATCCAGCCCCTTCATCTCCTGCAACACGCCGACACTCTCCACATCGCCGCAAAAGAGCAGCACGTCCCCTTCGTGCAGTTCGTGTTCCGGCTGCACCGGGCAGATCACCTGATCGCCGCGAATGATTTCCGCCAGATAGAGGCTTTTCAGGCTGCGCAGGCCGTTCTCCTTGACGCTGCGCCCCGCCAGCGGCGAACCGGTGCCCACCTTGGCTTCGAGAAAGTAGCCGGATTCGCGGCTCATCTCGGTATCCTGCTCCGGCAGGTGACGGGCAAACAGCAGCACGGCCACCAGACCGGTCAGCAGAGTACCCGCTCCCACCATAAAGAAGTCGAACATGCCGAGCGGCGGCGCCCCCATCTTGATGAGGAAGCTGTTGACGATCAGGTTGGTGGAGGTGCCGATCAGGGTCAGCACGCCGCCAAAGGTGGCCGCGAAGCACATGGGCAGCAGCAGCCGCGACGGTGCATGGTTGGGGTTGCGTTTGACCGCCCCCAGCATCGAAGCCACCACGGCGGTGTTGTTGACGAAAGCCGACAGGAAGGCGGTGGAGAACCACACCTTCACCAGCACCTTGTTGAATGAACCCGTGCCCACCAGATTGGCGAACCAGCTCATGATGCGGGTCTTCTCCACCGCCAGCGACACCAGCAGCAACAGCACCAGCGTCAGCAGGGCACTGTTGGTGTAACCCGCCACCACGGCATTGATATCCGCCAGCCCGCTCAGGTAGGTGATGAGCACGGCGCCCGAGAAGAGCAGCGCCGGGCGGAGTTTGCCCTGGATCAGCAGGGCCACGAGAGCAGCCAGCAGACCCAGCACCAGGAATTGTTGCCAGGTCATGGGCTTACTCCTTGCTTGTGTCGTTACCGATGGCAAGGGCTTGCCAGTGCGGGAAGTGCTTGCGCACCAGCGCATTGAGCTCGATTTCGAACTCGCTGTAGTGCCCTTTTACCGCTTTGGCAGCCAAGCCTTCCACTATCATGCCGGCGCCGACGGTGACGTTGGTCAGCCGGTCGATCAGGATAAAGCTGCCGGTATCGCGGATCTCCTGATACGGGTCGAACGCCACCGGGTCGGTGAGGCTCAGCTCGCACAGGCCGATCTCGTTGAGCTTGAGCTCGCTCGCAGGCAACTCGTCCAGCTTGTTGATCTCGATGCGGTGGCGGATGGCCTCCACCTGACCGCGACTCTTCTTGGTGGCCAGCTTGACGTCGTAGACCCGACCCGGTTGCAGGGACTCCTCCCCCATCCAGACAATATGGGCCAGCAGGTTCTGGGTCACTTGCGGCTGCTTGGCGGCATCCACCAGCAGGTCGCCGCGACTGATGTCGATCTCGTCGGCAAAGGTGACCGTGATGGCCTGACCCGGCAGGGCGTACTCCAGATCCCCGTCAAAGGTGACGATGCGGGTCACCGTGCTCTCTTTGCCCGACGGCAACACCGCAAGCCGGTCGCCGACCCGCAGGATGCCGGAGGCAAGCGTCCCCGCGAAGCCACGAAAATCGAGGTTGGGGCGATTCACATACTGCACCGGCAGGCGCACCGGATGACGCTCCAGCTCGCGCTCAACCTCGGCAGACTCCAGCAGAGCAAGCAGGGTTTCGCCCTGATACCAAGCCAGCTTGTCGCTCTGGTTGACCACGTTGTCACCGTCCAGCGCCGAAACCGGCACGATATGGATGGTGTCGACGCTGAGCTTTTTGGCGAACTCGCGGTAATCGGCGCTGATGCGCTCGAACACCTCTTGGCTGAACTCCACCAGATCCATCTTGTTGACCGCCACCACGAACTGCTTTATGCCGAGCAGGCTCGCGATAAAGCTATGGCGGCGGGTCTGATCCAGCACCCCTTTGCGGGCGTCGATGAGGATGATGGCCAGATCGCAGGTGGAAGCGCCGGTGGCCATGTTGCGGGTGTACTGCTCGTGGCCAGGGGTATCCGAGATGATAAATTTGCGCTTGGCAGTGGAGAAGTAGCGGTAGGCCACGTCGATGGTGATGCCCTGCTCACGCTCCGCCTGCAGGCCATCCACCAGCAGCGCCAAGTCGAGCTTCTCGCCGGTGGTGCCGAGCTTCTGGCTGTCGGACTCCAGTGCTTTGAGCTGATCTTCATAAATCTGCTGGGAGTCGTGCAGCAGGCGACCGATAAGGGTGCTCTTGCCGTCATCCACGCTGCCGCAGGTGAGAAAACGCAGCAGACTCTTGTGCTGCTGGGCGTGCAGATAGGCTTCGATGCCCTGTTCGGTGATGGCGGTCTGAATATGGCTGTTCATGCTGACGACTCCTTAGAAATATCCCTGACGCTTCTTCTGCTCCATGGAGCCGGCCTGATCGTGGTCAATCAGCCGCCCTTGCCGCTCGCTCGAGGTGGTGAGCAGCATCTCTTCAATAATTTCCGGCAAGGTGGTGGCATCGGATTCGATGGCCCCGGTCAGCGGGTAGCAACCGAGGGTGCGGAAACGAACCAGCTCCTGCTTCACTTCGTCTTCCGGGCCGATGGGCATACGATCGTCATCCACCATGATCTTGATGCCGTTGCGCTCCACCACCGGACGGTAAGCGGCGAAGTAGAGCGGCACTATGTCGATGTTCTCGAGATAGATGTATTGCCAGATATCCAGCTCGGTCCAGTTGGAGAGCGGGAACACCCGGATGCTCTCCCCCTTGTTGACCTGGCTGTTGTAGACGCGCCACAGCTCGGGGCGCTGGTTCTTCGGATCCCAGCGGTGAGACTTGTCACGGAAGGAGTAGACCCGCTCCTTGGCACGGGACTTCTCTTCGTCGCGGCGGGCACCGCCGAAGGCGGCATCGAAGCCATATTTGTTGAGCGCCTGCTTGAGCGCCTCGGTCTTCATGATGTCGGTGTGCTTGCCGCTGCCGTGGACGAAGGGGTTGATGCCCATGGCGAGCCCTTCCGGGTTCTTGTGGACGATCAGATCCAGCCCGTACTTTTTGGCGGTCTCGTCGCGGAACTTGATCATCTCCTTGAACTTCCAGTCGGTGTCGACGTGCAGCAAGGGGAACGGGATCTTGCCCGGATAGAAGGCCTTGCGGGCAAGGTGCAGCATGACGGAGGAGTCCTTGCCGATGGAGTACATCATCACCGGGTTTTCAAATTCGGCAGCCACCTCGCGGATGATATGGATGCTCTCGGCTTCCAACTGCTGCAGATGTGTCAATCTTTCACGAGAGACACCTGCATGACTGCTCTCCGCGTTCGGCTGCTGCAAGTGGGTCAATCTTTCACGGTCCATGTTGGTCCTCGGGTCATTGCTTATGCGCCTGCTCGGGGCGCTGGGTGGTTCAGTGCGCGGCCGCACCAGCAGCCGCATCAAATATCTCTTTCTCGGTCAGGCCAGCTGCACCAGCTTGAGGTCACAGCCATCGAGATCCGGGTTAGCGCGCTGCTGCTCGCAGCCCTTTTCTCCAAACCAGGCGAGCCGATCGCGCAGGGCAACCACTTCGCCGATGACGATAAGCGAAGGGCTCACCGCCTGTTTGGCCAGCTCCGCCAAGTCGGCCAGCGTGCCGGTCAGCACCCGCTGACGGGATGTGGTGCCGCGCTCGATGATGGCGATGGGGGTGGCTTGGCTGCGGCCGTGATCCATCAACTGCTGCTGGATATGCTCGGAGCGCATCAGCCCCATGTAGATGACCAGGGTCTGGCTGGTAGCGGCGAGCTGCTGCCAGTCGGGCTCCTTGCCCTCTTTCTGACAGTGGCCGGTAATGAAGACGGCGCTCTGGGCGTAATCACGGTGAGTCAGCGGAATACCTGCATAGGCGGTGGCACCGGCAGCGGCCGTGATGCCGGGCACCACCGAGAAGGGGATACCTTCATCGGCCAGCACTTCCAGCTCCTCGCCACCCCGGCCAAACATAAAGGGATCGCCCCCTTTCAGCCGCACTACCCGGTTGCCCGCCTTGGCGTATTCCACCAGCAGGCGATTGGTCTCCTCCTGCGGCACGCTGTGGGCACCCGCCTTCTTGCCGACCGACACCAGAGTGGCATCGCGGCGCACCAGATCGAGGATCTCGGCGGAGACCAGCTGGTCGTAGAGCACCACTTCAGCCTGTTGAATCTGTTGCAGCGCCTTGAGGGTCAACAGGCCCGGAGCACCGGGGCCCGCACCGACCAATACCACCTCGCCCACTTCGCTTTTCGCCTGATCGAGGCCATCGCTCAGCCACTGCTCGGCACCTTGCCAGTCCTCTTTCTCAATCAGGCTGGCGAGAGTGTTGGAGGCAAAAGCGCGCTCCCAGAAGCGGCGGCGATCGGAAATCGATGAGAGCACCCGCTTGGCCTTGTCACGGACCCGACCTGAGAGCTCGGTCAGCCCGCCAAGATGGCGCGGCAGCAGGCTCTCCAGCCGCTCGCGCAGCAGGCGCACCAGCACCGGCGCCTTACCACCGCTGGAGACCGCCACCATCAGCGGCGAACGATCGATGATCGAGGGGAAGATAAAGCTGGAGCGCTTCGGGTCATCCACCACGTTGACGAACAGACCCAGCTGGTTGGCGCTCTGATAAACCAGCGCATTGACTTCGAGATTGTCTGTAGCGGCAACGACCAGGATCTGGCCTGCCAGATGGGCCGGGGTGAAACGCTCCGCCAGATGGGTAAAACGACCGGCAAATTCCAAAAATTCCGGTTCAAGCTCCGGGGAGACCAGGGTCAGCCGGGCACCGGCTGCCAGCAGCAGGCGCGCCTTGCGCAGGGCAACCTCGCCCCCGCCCACCAGCAGTACCGGGCGGCCTTCCAACTTGGCAAACATAGGTAAATAATCCATTTCGGCCCATCCCTCGGAACACGACTAATATGGGGCGACTATAGGCAGGGCAGCTTATCCCTCAAAATAATAAAAAATGCTTTTTAATGCGTTTTAGTAATTAACAAAGCCAATTCATGACAAAGGCGTACAAAGTCACTTGTGGTACCTGACGCCAGACCATAGGCTAGGGACTGTGTTTCATAAGGAGCTAAATGATGAATGAATCATTGATTGTGCTAGGGATTTTCGTGTTCCTGGTGCTCGCCACCCTGAGCGCGGGCATCAAGATCGTGCCTCAGGGCTACAACTGGACGGTGGAGCGCTTCGGCCGCTACACCCGCACCCTGACCCCGGGTCTCAACCTGCTGATCCCCTACGTGGATCGGGTCGGCCACAAGATCATCATGATGGAGCAGGTGCTGGATATCCCGGCACAAGAGGTGATCTCCCGCGACAACGCCAACGTCACCATCGATGCCATCAGCTTTGTGCAGGTGGTGGATGCCCGCAAAGCAGGTTACGAGGTCAACGATCTCACCAGCGCCATCCGCAATCTCACCATGACCAATATGCGGACCGTGCTCGGCGCCATGGAGCTGGACGAGATGCTCTCCCAGCGCGACACCATCAACGAGAAACTGCTGCGCACCATGGATGCCGCCACCGCCCCCTGGGGCATCAAGGTGACCCGCATCGAGATTAAAGATGTGCGCCCGCCGCTGGCGCTGGTCGAAGCGATGAACGCCCAGATGAAGGCCGAGCGTCAGAAACGGGCCGAGGTACTGGAGGCCGAAGGGGTGCGCCAGTCCAAGATCCTGAAAGCGGAAGGCGAAAAGCAGTCCCAGATTCTGAAAGCCGAAGGTGAGCGTCAGGCCGCCTTCCTCGCCGCCGAAGCGCGGGAGCGGGCTGCCGAGGCGGAAGCCAAGGCGACCCATATGGTTTCCCAGGCGATTGCGGAAGGAGACCTGCAGGCCATCAACTACTTCGTGGCTCAGAAATATACCGAGGCTCTGGCCCGCATCGGTGAAGGCCCCAACAGCAAGATCATCATGATGCCGCTGGAAGCGGGCAGCCTGATTGGCTCTGTGGCTGGCATGGCCGAGCTGTTCAACAAAGATGGCAAGGGCAGCAAGTCATGACAGCCCTGTTAGAGGGGCTGACGCACTGGCACTGGCTGGGGCTCGGCTTCATTCTGCTGGCCATCGAGGTGCTCGGCTCGGTGGGCTTTTTGCTCTGGACCGGCATCGCCGCGCTGGAAGTGGGGCTACTGCTGCTGATCTGGCCCTTTGGCTGGCAGGCGCAGTTGCTGCTGTTTGCGGTGCAATCCCTGCTCACCACCTGGGCCTGGTGGCGTTGGCAGCACCAGCGTGACAACTCGGGTCAGGATGCCGCCAGCACCATCAACGAGCGGATGCAGAGCTATATGGGCCGCGAGCTGACCCTGCTGGATGATGTCGCCCAAGGCACCAGCCGGGTGCATCTGGACGATACGGTCTGGACGGTGCGCTGCGACGAGTCGCTGCCTGCGGGCAGCAAGGTCAGGGTGGTGGGGGCTGACTCCCACATCCTGCTGGTTGAACCCCGCAACTGACGCAACTCTGCCATCGAGTCATAAAAAAGCCCGCGATCGCTCGCGGGCTTTTGTCTCTCTGGCTGCCACTCAGGTACGCAGCCGATCGAGCTGACTGGCGAGCGCCGTGGCCGCTTGCTCCAGCGCTTCGCTCAGTTGATGGCTGGAGGTGGCCTCCTGCCCGATCACGTTGGCGGTATCACCAATCCTCATCAGGTTCTGGTTGATGGTGTCGCTCACCGCACTCTGCTGCTCGGCGGCGGTGGCCACCTGACTGATGTGGTCGTGGATCTGCTGGATCTGGGCCACTACCCGATTGAGCGCCTCGAACGCCTGCTCGGTACCCTGCACCGTGGTAGTGGAGCGCTCGATGCCGGTATTCATCAGACGCTGACTGCTGCTCACCTCGGTCTGCAGGCTACCAATAAGCTGGCCGATCTCGTCGGTCGATTCACGGGTCTTGGTCGCCAGCGCCCGCACCTCGTCCGCCACCACCGCAAAGCCGCGGCCCATGTCACCCGCCCGCGCCGCCTCGATGGCGGCGTTGAGGGCCAGCAGATTGGTCTGCTCGGCAATGGCGCGGATCACATCGAGGATCCGGCTGATATTGGTGCTGCGCTGGGCCACCAGCGCTACCGCCTTGTCCGCCTCATGCATATCGCCGACCAGAGTATGGATCTCGTTGCGGGCATTGCTGAGGGTCTGCTGGGCGGTATTGATGTGGTGGGTCGCCGCTTCCGACTCCTGCGCCGCCTGCTCGGCATAACCTGCCACGCTGACTGCAGTGGTACTCATCTGGTGCATGGCGCTCACCACGCTCTCCAGCTCCAGATTCTGCTCGTCCAGACTGTTGCGCATGGTGTCGGCGGTATGTTTCATCTCCCGCGCCTGCTGGTAGACCTGCTGACCGATCCCCTTGCTCATTTGCACCATGCCCCGCAGCTTGCCGAGGAAGGCATTGAGCTGGGACCCCAGATCGATCAGCTCCTGATGGGTGTCGATCTCCATCTGCTGGGTCAGGTCCCCCTCGTTGCTGGAGAGGTGGCCCACATGGCGGCTGATAAGGGAAAGCGGCGCAGTGATGGTCTGGATAAACCAGACCAGCAGCCCCAGCACCAACAGGGTAATCCCGCCCATGGCGATGATCTGCTGCCGCTGGGCATCCACCAGCAGGGCGCCCAGTTCATTGCTGATGGCGTGCGCCTTGCCGAGCGCCAGCGCCTTGGGCACCTTGATCATCAACCACCACTGGGTATTGGCTGCTTCAACCCGGATGGGCTGATGAAGAATGAAGTCACTGTCGCTGCTGACCGGCTGACCGTCAGGCAGGGTCAGGCCCACCTCCTTGAGTGGACGGCCCAGCTTGTCGGCATAGCGGTTGCTGCCCACAATCAGCCCCATCTTGCTGACCAGGGTCACATCCGCCTTGTTGTCATAGAGGCTCTTGCCAAGGTTTTCAGCCAGTTGCTGGAAGATGGGCAGGTTCATATCCACTCCGGCCAGCCCGACAAACTTGCCGTCACGCAGCACGGGCACAGTCAGACTGGTCATCAGCATCTTGTTGCCCGGGCTGATTTCGTAGAGGTAGGGCTCCATCAGGCAGGGCTGGCGGGTATCGCGACCACAGAGATACCACTCGCTGTTGCGAATACCGAACTCGTTGAGGGAGGTATCAAACTTGGCCTCACTGGCGGCGGCGTCTACCGCTTGCTGAGCGACGGCCCCTCCCTGATCCTTGGTGAAATAGACCTCCAGACTCCCCTTTCCTGCCACCGAGTGGCTGGCCCCGCCCAGCCAGTTGCCATCCTCGCCATCATAGCCATCCGGTTCAAACTGGGCGTAGATGGAGCTGATCCCGCTCGCCTGCTGCAGGCTGCTGCCGAGCAGATACTCCACTTGGGGCCGCGACAACCGCAGTTCCGGTTTGGCCATCCCGGCTTCAATCTGGGCGGTCACGGTCAGGGGGATCTGATAGGAGTTCTGCATCAGTGAGGCAATCTGGATGGCATAGCGCTCTGCCTGATACTGCAAGCTGCGGGAGACCTCCTCTTCCAGTGCATCGCTGGTCTGGGTCATCACCATGTTGCGAAGGGAACTGAAAGAGGCCGATTGCAGCAGGGTCATGGCCAGCCCGGTCAGCAGAAACAGCCCCATGGTAAGGCACAACAGCTTGAACTTGAGGGAACGTTGCTTCATGCGACAACTCCTTATGGCAGAATAACAACGAATTACTTGAGTATATTCGCCCACTTGCGCTTCACCCGATTTGTTGATGGGTTTGTGGCTGGCTTCTGGTTATAATTTTTGCCTTCCCGAGCGTTGATGGAACAGTCGCAATGAGCAATGCACTGAGCAGTGTCCCGCCGGTAGTCGCAATGGACTACCCCTTTCCGGCCAAACCTCTTCCCCTGAGTGCCGAGCAGAGAACGACCTTGACCACAGAAATCAAGGCGCTGCTCAAGGAGCGCAAGGCGGTACTGGTTGCCCACTACTACACGGATCCCGAGATCCAGGCGCTGGCCGAAGCCACCGGCGGTTTCGTCGGTGACTCGCTGGAGATGGCCCGCTTTGGTCGCGATCACGAGGCGCAGACCCTGATCGTCGCCGGGGTGCGCTTCATGGGGGAAACCTCCAAGATCCTGAGCCCCCACAAGCGGGTGCTGATGCCGACGCTGGAGGCCGAATGCTCCCTCGATCTGGGCTGTCCCATCGAACAGTTCTCCGCCTTCTGCGATGCCAATCCCGACCATACCGTGGTGGTCTATGCCAATACCTCGGCCGCCGTCAAAGCACGGGCTGACTGGGTGGTGACCTCCAGCATTGCACTGGAAATCGTCGAACACCTCGACAGTCTGGGTCACAAGATCATCTGGGGCCCGGATCGCCATCTGGGTGCCTATATCGAGAAGAAAACCGGGGCGCAGATGCTGCGCTGGCAGGGCCACTGCATCGTCCACGACGAGTTCAAGGCCCGTGCCCTGCGCGAGCTGAAAGAGCAGAATCCGGACGCCGCCGTGCTGGTTCATCCGGAATCCCCCGCCTCGGTGATCGAGCTGGCCGATGCGGTGGGCTCCACCAGCCAGCTGATCAAGGCAGCCAAAGAGCTGCCCCAGCAGAAGCTGATCGTGGCGACCGATCGGGGCATCTTCTACAAGATGCAGCAGGCTTGTCCGGAGAAAGAGATGGTGGAAGCACCGACCGGTGGCGATGGCGCTACCTGCCGCAGCTGCGCCCACTGCCCCTGGATGGCAATGAACGGTCTGGTGGCGATCAAGGAGGCCCTCACCGACGGTGCCGAGCGCCACGAGATCCATGTCGACGAAGATCTGCGGGTCAAAGCCTTGATCCCCCTCGACCGGATGCTCAATTTCGCCGCCGAACTCAAGCTCAAGACTCAGGGCAACGCCTGATTGCCGCCGTCACGAGATGCAAAGAGGGCTCCCGCGGGAGCCCTCTTTATTTATCTGAACCTCATCCTGATCAGATGATCACGGTAGAGAGACTGTGCTCTTCATCCGGCGCAACGGTCACCCCCGCCTCGCCAGCGATGGCCGCTTCGACGCAGAGCATGGTGCGATAGCCATCGTCGCTCATGTCGGCCATGGCGGTGGCCCCTTCCAGCCAGGGGGTCCAGACCACCACGCTGTCGTGGTTGCCGCTCACTACCCGGGTCTCGCGCTCACCATCCTGCACGCTCACCAACGCCTCTGGCTGCCAGTAGACCCGATCCAGCGGCCCGCTCAGGGTCAATGTACCCTGCTGCTTGGCATCCTGTCCGGTCAGCTTGTCGGCATAGGGCTCGCCCAGACCGCTCACGCTCACCGCCTCCGGTGCGCTGATCTGCAAATAGGTGTGCAGCGCACCGCTATAAGTCAGCGGCTGAGCACCTGTGTTGCGAGTGGTCAGCACCAGCGAGAGCTCTTTGCCAACCAGCACATCCAGCTCCAGCTCGAAGGAGTGATCCCACAGGGCACGGGTCGCATCGCTGTCGCGCAGGGAAAGATGAACAAGCGTGCCATCGGCGTGATCGGAGACCCCATCCAGCATCCAGAGGGTGGTACGGGCAAAACCGTGGGAGGGCTTGCCGCTACCGACGCGGGCGGGCGCCGGGCCAAACCATGGCCAGCAGATCGGGATACCACCGCGAACAGGCTTGCTGCCATCCAGCACCGCCTTGTCACTCAGCCAGATGGAGGCGGGCTCGCCATGACGCTGATAGCTCAGCACATGGGCGCCAAACAGGCTGATTTCTGCCTTGGCATAGTCGTTGTTGATGGTGAGAACCGGCAGACCGGCCGCATTGTTGGCAAGCTTGCAATTGGCTGTCAGGGGACGAATGGATTGCATGTGGACTCCTGTCATCAGGGGAAACCGAAAAACAAAAAGGCGGCCAATGGCCGCCTTTTTCAAGCTACGCGATTGCGCATCCCAAATTACTTGGAGATGTGAGCGATCAGGTCCAGAACTTTGCTGGAGTAGCCCATTTCGTTGTCGTACCAGGATACAACTTTAACGAATTTGTCGTTCAGCTGGATACCAGCCTTGGCGTCGAATACGGAGGTCTGACGCTCACCCAGGAAGTCGGTAGATACAACTTCGTCTTCGGTGTAGCCCAGAACGCCTTTCATAGCGCCTTCGGAAGCAGCTTTCATCGCTTCGCAGATTTCTGCGTAGGTGGCAGCTTTCTTCAGGTTAACGGTCAGGTCAACAACAGACACGTCCGGAGTCGGAACACGGAAAGCCATACCGGTCAGCAGGCCTTTCAGTTCCGGGATAACTACGCCAACAGCTTTGGCAGCACCGGTAGAGGACGGGATGATGTTCTGAGCCGCACCGCGGCCACCGCGCCAGTCTTTGGCAGACGGACCATCAACGGTCTTCTGGGTAGCAGTGGTAGCGTGAACGGTGGTCATCAGACCAGACTCGATACCGAAGGTATCGTTCAGAACCTTGGCGATCGGTGCCAGGCAGTTGGTGGTGCAGGAAGCGTTGGAAACGATGTCCTGGCCAGCGTAGGTAGAGTCGTTAACACCCATTACGAACATCGGGGTAGCGTCTTTGGACGGGCCAGTCAGAACAACTTTCTTGGCACCAGCAGCGATGTGCTTACGAGCAGTCTCGTCGGTCAGGAACAGACCGGTAGCTTCAGCAACAACGTCAACACCGATTTCGCCCCACTTCAGGTTGGCCGGGTCACGCTCAGCGGTAACACGTACGGTTTTGCCGTTTACAACCAGGTTGCCGTCTTTAACTTCAACGGTACCGTTGAAACGACCGTGAGTTGAATCGTACTTCAGCATGTAAGCCATGTAGTCAACATCGATCAGGTCGTTGATACCAACAACTTCGATGTCTGCACGCTCGCAAGCCAGACGGAATACGAAACGACCGATACGGCCAAAACCGTTAATACCTACTTTGATAGTCATATTTAGTTACCTAACTGTTCAGTAGTCAAAGAAAATTCCGCTTGTAAATTTACTAGAACTCTCCGGTGAGTCAACCAACATTCTGTCTGAAATTGCGCTATATCATGAAAAACTGTGAAATTAATTTTCTGTTTATGTAACTGATTACCACGTTTTGACGAAAAAAGTGCCAGATCGTGGCATCGCGCAGATATCAACAATAGTGCCTACTCGGTCACACAACCATTCACAGAGATATGTAAAAATGTGCGCGGTTTAGCATGGCCAAAGAGCCACTGTTCAAGTACCACCCCATAAAAATCAAACAAAATAGTATAGATAGAATCCACAGCGGGAATTCTCAAACTATGACCACCCTGATTGAACAGCTGGCTGCCGCAAAAGGTATCGCCAGCGAGTATGTCGATGCCTGGGGCCACCCGGCCCAGGTATCCGAAGAGAGCAAGGCCGCCATGCTGGGCGCCATGGGCTACCGCGTCGATGACGAGGCCGCACTGGTGCAGCAGCTGGAAGAGGAGCATCGTCAGCACTGGCTGCGGGCGCTGGATCCTGTGATGGTGGTTCGCACCGGCGACACCGTTACCCTTGAGGTTCGCCTCCCCATCGAATTCGTCAACGACGCCCTCACCTGGCAGCTCCAGCAGGAGCAGGGTGCAGTGCTGTCCGGTCAATTCACCCCCATCGAGGGTGAGCTGGTCGGCGTGGCCGAATTTGAAGAGATGGAGTGCCAGGCCTATCGCGTCACCCTGGAGATGGCCCCGGAGCTGGGTTACCACCAGTTGGTGCTGCTGGAAGAGGGCAATGACGAGCCGCTGGCCACCATGCGCCTCATTGTCGCCCCCAAGGCCTGCTACAAGCAGGCGCCGATTGCCGATGGCCGCAAGGTATGGGGTCCGAGCGTGCAGCTCTACTGCCTGCGCAGCCGCCACAACTGGGGTATCGGTGATTTCAGCGATCTGGGCCAGCTGGTCGAGAAAGCCGCCGCCTGGGGTGCCCACTTCGTCGGCCTCAACCCCATCCACGCCCTCTATCCGGCCAATCCGGAGAGCGCCAGTCCCTACAGCCCCTCTTCCCGTCGCTGGCTCAACGTGGCCTATATCAATGTGGAAGCGGTGCCCGAATTCCAGCAGAGCGATCGCCTGAAAGCGGAAGTGGCAAGTCCTGCCTTCCAGCAACATCTGGCTGATCTGCGCGCCAAAGAGAACGTCGATTACACCGGCGTGATCCAGACCAAACTCGGCATGCTGCGTCAGGTGTTCGACGAAGCCACCCTGAGCGCCGACCGTCAGGCCGCCTTTGATGCCTTCGTGGCCGCCGGTGGCGACAGCCTGCAACAGCAGGCAGCATTTGATGCCCTGCAGGCCCACTTCTATGCCAAAGGCGAAAATGCCTGGGGCTGGCCGGTATGGCCGCAGGAGCTGCGCGATTACCACAATCCTGCCGTTGCCGCCTGGATGGCCGCGCACCCGCAAGATGTCAACTTCTACCTCTATCTGCAGTTCCTGGCCGACGAGCAGCTGGCGCAAGCCGATGCACGCGCCAAGGCTGCCGGCATGGTGATGGGGATCTACCGGGATCTGGCAGTGGGCGTCTCCGAAGGCTCCACCGAGATCTGGGCCAACCAGGATCTCTACTGTCCGAAAGCCTCGGTCGGTGCGCCGCCCGATATTCTCGGCCCGCTCGGTCAGAACTGGGGCCTGCCCCCGATGAACCCGAACAAGCTGTTTGAAGCGGCCTATCAGCCGATGGTGGACTTGTTCCGTGCCAACATGCGCTCCTGTGGCGCACTGCGTATCGACCACGTGATGGCCTTGCTGCGCCTGTGGTGGGTACCGCCCGGAGCGTCCGCCGCCAAGGGCGCCTACATCTACTATCCGGTCAACGATCTGCTGGGCATTCTGGCCCTCGAATCCCACCGCAATCAGTGCCTGCTGATCGGCGAGGATCTGGGCACCGTGCCGGAGGGGATCGACGTGACCCTGAAAGAGAACGGCGTTCACTCCTACAAGGTGTTCTTCTTCGAGCGCTCCAAGGAAGATGGCGGCTTTATCTCCCCGGCGCACTACACCGAGCAGGCGATGTCGGCCCTGACCACTCACGACATGCCGACCCTCAAGGGCTTCTGGCACTGCGATGATCTGGCGCTCGGCCGTCAACTGGGTCTGTATCCGGATGAAGATGTTTTGAAGACTCTGTATGCTGATCGTCACCAGGCCAAACAGCGGATCCTCGACAGCTTGCATGCCCACAAGGTCATCTCTGACAACATCAGTCATGACGTGAACTGGGTCGGCATGAACACCGAACTCAACCACGGTCTGCAGATCCACATGTCCCGCGGCAGCTGCGCCCTGTTCAGTACCCAGCTGGAAGATTGGCTGGAGATGGACAAGCCGGTCAACGTACCGGGCACCAGTTACGAATACCCCAACTGGCGCCGCAAGCTCTCCGCTGATCTGGAAGATATTTTTGCCAATGAGGCACTCAAGGCACTGGCTGGCAAGATGAGCCAAGCCCGTGATGAGGCCAGTCGTTGAGACGCTGTCTCTCACAGCGTTCTCACCTAAATCCACTCCGGCTTCGGCCGGAGTGGATGCTCTGTCATGAAAGGAAATCTCGATGCTCGTTGAACGTTTGGTTGCTGCCCGCTGTTCCGATCCCTTCTCTCACTTAGGCCTGCAGGCCAATCCGGATGGGCCCGGCCTCAAACTGACCGCCTGGTTGCCTGATGCCCTCGAAGTCCGCGTCAAGGATCTCAAGTCGGGCAAAGTCGTTGCCACCCTGGCGCCCACCGATGAATCGGGTCTTTTTGAAACTGTTTTCACCCGCCGCAAAAACTCCTTCCCCTATCAGCTGATCGCCAGCTACCAAGATGCCACCACCGAGGTCATCGACCCCTATCAGTTTCAGGATACCGCCTGGGCAGGCCTGGCCGAACTGACCACCCAGCCGGAAAACCTCTACCACACCCTTGGCGCCCAGCTGCGCACCGTGGAACATCATGGCCAACAGGTGGAAGGGGTGCGTTTTGCGGTCTATGCGCCGAGCGCCACCGCAGTGAGCCTCATCGGCGATTTCAACTTCTGGGATGGCCGCCGCCATCCGATGCAGCGCAGCCTGTGCGGTCACTGGGTACTGTTTGTGCCGGGCCTCAAAGCCGGGGATCGCTACAAGTTCGAGCTCAAGGACCCCATGGGCAACCGGCTGCCCCACAAGAGCGATCCGGTCGGTTTCTACTGCGAGCAGTATCCGTCGTTCGCCTCCGTGGTCTATGACCACGCCCAGTACCAGTGGCAGGATGCCGAGTGGATTGCCAGCCAGCACAACGACAAGCGCGAGCAGCCGCTCTCCATCTATGAGCTGCATGTCGGCTCCTGGAAACGCCACCCCAATGGCGACAGCCTGAGCTGGCGCGAACTGGCGGTGGAGCTGGTCGCCTACGTCAAGGAGATGGAGTACACCCACATCGAGCTGCTGCCGGTCTCCGAGCACCCCTTCAGCGGCTCCTGGGGCTACCAGCCGGTGGGCATGTTCTCCCCCACCAGCCGCTACGGCACCGCCGATGATTTCAAATACTTCGTCGACCAGTGCCACCAGGCCGGGATCGGCATCATTCTGGACTGGGTGCCCGCCCACTTCCCGTCCGATGCCCACGGCCTGGCCCGCTTCGATGGCACCCCGCTCTACGAGTACGAGGATCCGCGCCGTGGCTGGCACCCGGACTGGAACTCCTACATCTACGACTTTGGCCGCGACACCGTGCGCCAGTTCCTGGTGGCGAGCGCCCTGTTCTGGCTCGACAAGTTCCACATCGACGGACTGCGGGTGGATGCGGTCGCCTCCATGCTCTATCTGGACTACTCCCGCAACGCCGGTGAGTGGGTACCGAACGTCGATGGCGGCAACCACAACTACGAGGCGATCAGCCTGCTCAAGTGGACCAACGAGGAGGTCTACGGCAAGTATCCCCACGCCATGACCATCGCCGAAGAGTCCACCGCCTTTGCCGGCGTCTCCCGCCCCACCTTCCTCGGCGGCCTCGGCTTTGGCTTCAAGTGGAATATGGGCTGGATGCACGACACCCTCACCTATATGCAGAAAGAGCCGATCCACCGTCGCTACCACCACAACGACATGACCTTCTCCATGGTTTACCACTATGACGAGAACTTCATCCTGTCGCTCTCCCACGACGAGGTGGTACACGGCAAGCACTCCATGCTCTACAAGATGCCCGGTGACGAGTGGCAGCAGGCTGCCAACCTGCGGGCCTATATGGGCTTCATGTACGCCCACCCGGGCAAGAAGCTCAACTTCATGGGCACCGAAATCGCCCAGAGCAACGAGTGGAACCACGATGCCCAGCTGCCATGGCATCTGCTGCAATATCCCAAACATGCCGGTCAGCAGCGGCTGATCCACGATCTCAACCACCTCTACCGTCATGAGCCTGCCTTGTATCAGGCCGATTATGAGCAGACCGGCTTCCGCTGGCTGGATCACAACGATGCCGACAACAGTATCTTTGCCTGGCTGCGGGCGGACAAAGAGGGCAAGCAGGCTATTGTGGTCGCTTGCAATTTCACCCCGGTGCCCCGTCTCGAATATCGGATCGGCGTCCCAGCTGCGGGCCACTATCGGGTGGTGCTCAACACCGACAGCGAGTATTACTGGGGTAGTAACTATGATGTAGGTCTGGTGTTCGCTGCCGAGCCGACCCCCTGGCAGGGGATGGCACACAGCATAGTGCTGGATCTGCCGCCGCTGGCGACCTTGTTTATCAAACAGGAGTCTTGATGCTTGTAATGGAAAAAGGGGTGGGCCACCCGCTGGGGGCCCGCCTTGACGAGAACGGTTGCCACTTCTGCGTCTGGGCCCCCCAGTCGGACAAGGTGGAGATCTGCCTGTACGACGAGCAGGAGCAGGAGCTGATGCGGCTGGAGTTGCCCGGCCGCCGTGGCCAGTATCGCTTTGGCTACGTGCGCGGTGTAAAGGCCGGTCAGCGCTACGGCTATCGGGTCTATGGCACCCCGCAGGAGGGGATGCTGTTCGATCCGCAAAAACTGCTGATTGACCCCTACGCCAAGGCGCTCAGTCATCCCACCTACTGGGATGAAGCCCTCTATCAGGGGGACAGTGCCGGGATGATTGCCAAGTCGGTGGTAGTGGATGACAGCTTTGACTGGCAAGGGGTTGGCAAACCCGGGATCAGCCCGGCCCGCACCATTATCTACGAGACCCACGTCAAGGGCTTTACCAAGCAGCACCCGGGGATCCCCAAAGCGCTGCAGGGCACCTACCTTGGCATCTGTCACCCGCTGGTTATCGAGCATATGAAGAGTCTCGGCATCACCTCGGTGCAGCTGATGCCGGTGGCCGCCTTCATGTCGGAACCGCGACTGGAGCAGTTGGGACTGACCAACTACTGGGGCTACAACCCCATCGCCTTCTTCGCCCCGGAGCCGCGCTACAGCACCCGAGCCGACGAGGCGGTGACCGAGTTCAAGACCATGGTACGCGAGCTGCACCGGGCCGGGCTCGAGGTGATCCTGGATGTGGTCTACAACCACACTGCCGCCTCTGGCTTCGACGGCCCTACCCTCTCGTTCAAGGGCTTTGACAACGCAGGTTACTACGCCTTCGAAGCGGGCCCCCACGGCCCGGACTACACCCGTCACGCCAACGTGACCGGCTGTGGCAACAGCGTCAATCTGGATCACCCCAACACCCTGCGGCTGGTGCTCGATGCCTTGCGTTACTGGGTCACCGAGATGCAGGTGGATGGCTTCCGTTTCGATCTGGCGGTGACACTGGCGCGGGAAGCGGGGGAGTTCGAGCCCATGGGTGCCTTCTTCAAGGCAGTGATGGCCGACCCAGTGCTGTCACAAGTCAAGCTCATCGCCGAACCCTGGGATATCGGCCCCTTCGGCTACCGGCTGGGTCAGTTCCCGAGCCAGTGGCAGGAGATCAATGACCGCTACCGCGATACTGTGCGCGCCTTCTGGCGCGGTGATGCGGGCAAGATGGGGGACTTTGCCACCCGTCTGGTGGGTTCGCGGGATATCTTCCCGAAGAACTGGCGCTCGCCTCACAGCAGCGTCAACTACCTCTGCTATCACGACGGTTTCACCCTGGAGGATCTGGTCTCCTACAACCAGCGCCACAATCAGGCCAACGGTGAAGACAATCGGGACGGCCACGGCAACAACCTCTCCTATAACCATGGGGTAGAGGGGCCGACCCTGGATCCGCGGGTCAACAGCCTGCGCCAGCAGCAGAAGCGCAATCTGATTGCCACCCTGCTGCTCTCCCAAGGCACTCCCCACTTCCTTGCCGGCGACGAGATGGGCCGCAGCCAGCTTGGCAACAACAACGCCTACTGTCAGGACAACCAGATCAGCTGGGTCAACTGGCAGTGGCGGCCGGAGGATGAGCGGCTGTTCGCCTTCACCCAGCAGATGATGGCGCTGCGGGCGGAGTCCTGCGTCTTCTCCAACCTGCAACTGAGCGACGACAGCTGGAATGGCACCCCGTCCAGCTGCCATCAGGTCAACTGGTATCACCCGGACGGCCACCAGCTCACCGATCAGGATTGGCACGCCCCCATGGGGCAGGCGTTCGCCATGGATATCGGCATGATCAACTGTGTTGGCGAGCGCTGGTACGTGCTGTTCAACGCCAGCGATTATGACATCCAGTTCCGCCTGCCCCCGCCGGGGGAAGGGCTGGAGTGGATCCAGACCATCGACACCGCCACCAACGATGGGCTGCCCTTTCTGCCCGATGACATCAAACGGCAGGTGGCAGTCGGCCGGGCCCACTCCCTCAAACTGCTGGAGCGGGTGGCGCTGGCCAGCACGGCGGAGGATGCCCAGCCAGCGCAGCAGGAAATTCTCCCTGCATCCGGTGAGGAGATGGTTGCCACCTCGATCACAGATACAGGCAAAGCATAAGAGGCATGCTGGAGTCAGCTTTACGGAGCCGCTATGCTGGGCTCCGGTATGGATGGCAAGGAGTCGGTATGAGCAGTAACAATCCGGAACAGTGGCGCAGCAAACTGACCGCCGAGCAGTTTCACGTCTGCTGGGAGAAGGGCACCGAGCGCCCCTACAGCGGCGCCCTGCTCCACAATCGCAAGAGCGGCGACTACCTCTGTGTCTGCTGCAAGAGCGTGTTGTTTCACTCAGGAGCCAAGTTTGATTCCGGCTGCGGCTGGCCCTCGTTCGACAAGGCCATCGAGGGGACGGTGGAGTACACCGAAGACAACAGCCACGGCATGAAGCGGGTGGAGATCACCTGCCGCCAGTGCGGCTCTCACCTCGGTCACGTCTTCCCCGACGGACCGACCGAGACAGGGCAGCGCTACTGCGTCAACAGCCTGAGTCTGGATTTCGATCCCGACGCTTAAGCGGCTGACCCATTGCAATAAAAAACGGCGCCTCCATCACGGAGGCGCCGTTTTTTATCGGGATTTCACCGCGTTCACGCCAGCAGGATAGCAGCCATCACCAGCAGGGCCGCGATGGCCGGCACCGGCAACTTCAACACCCGCAGCAGATAAAAGCCGATGGCCGCCAGCGCCAGATCGGTCGGCGCCAACACCGCACTCTGCCACACCGGCTGATAGAGCGCCGCCAGCAACAAGCCCACCACAGCGGCGTTGATGCCGGTGACGGCCCCCGCCAGACGGGGGCGGGCCAGCCACTGTTGCCAGCAGGGGCCCACCGCCCAGAGCAGCAGAAAGCCGGGTGCAAAAAGCGCCAGGGTCGCCAACAGGGCCCCGATCATCGGCATCTCGGGCTGCAACTGGGCACCAAGATAGGTGGCGAGGGTAAACATGGGGCCCGGCACTAACTGGGCCAGGCTGTAACCGGTCAGAAACTGCTGCTCGTTGAGAGTGTGTCCCACGCTCTCTTGCAGTAGCGGCAACACCACATGGCCACCGCCAAACACCAGACTACCGGCGCGATAGAAGTCGGCAGCCAGCTGGCCAATCGGGCTAGCGAGCAGCGGCAGGCCGATAAAAAGGATGCCAAACAGCAGCAGGGTCGGCCAATGAGGCTGACTGCTGGCGGCAGAAGGCAGCTCGGCGGTGGCAGGGCGACTACCCGCCCCGCGCTGGCTGCGGGCGCAGATCAGCGCAGCCCCCACCAGCATCAATAGTTGAGTCAGCAGACCGGGCTGCCACCAGAGTGCAGCAGCGGTCACCACCATGATCCCTTGGGTCATTCCCGTGGCACAGAACTGACGACTCATGGTGAGCACCGCATCGGCCACCACGATGAGCGCCAGCAGCTTGAGGCCATGCAGCGCCGCATCGAGCCACAAATTGCTGCCCAGCTGACCGATACCGATCGCGGCCGCCAGTAGCAGCAGAAATGAGGGCAGCGTGAAGCCAACAAAAGCAGAGAGCGCCCCGCCCAGACCGGCGCGATGACGACCGATGGCGAAACCAAGCTGGCTGGAGGCGGGCCCCGGCAGCAGCTGGCACAGCGCCAGCAAGCGGGCAAATTCGGCCTGTGTCAGCCAGCCGAGCCGCTGGACGAAGGTGCGCTGGAAATAGCCGATATGAGCGGCCGGACCGCCAAAACTGATGCATCCCAGCCATAAAAACTGAATAAATACCTGTCCCACGCTCTTCTCCCTCATCTCTCTTCTCCCGATGGAGAGGGGATATTATGACAGCGCGATGATCGTTTTATGACAATCAGGCTGATTCGGCCGACACCATTGGCACATCACCCGGCAGATAGCAGCGTCCCGCCAGCCAGCAGGCGATGGACTGACGGCTGGCGTCGAAATGGGGCTCGGGCAACGCGCGCGGATCGCACCAGACCCAGCCTTCGCACTTCTCCGGCTCCAGCAGCTGCGGCTCACCATCGGCCTTAGCGTGCAGCGTCACCGAGATATAGTGCAGCCCGCTCTCGCGCCAGGTCTCCAGATTGTTGGTCACCGCCACCACCTCGGGCCCGTGGATCTCAAGTCCCGTCTCCTCGGCCACCTCGCGGATCGCCGCCGACTCGAAGCTCTCCCCCAACTCCAGATGACCACCCGGGATCGACCAGTAGGGGGCATGGCTCCCTTTGCGTTTGCCAAGCAGCACCTGGCCTTGGGCGTTGGTCAGGATGACGCCGACCCCGACGCGGGGATAGAGAGTGGACATGAAAACGCTCCTTCAATAAGGCAGTAAAACGGCCCCACCTTAGGCCCAAGGAGGGCACAGGGCAAGCCCCAACTACACGGCACCTGCGGCCGTCAGTGGTCCCTCCCCTTGCCCCTTAACCGGTTATCACTGATGCTGGGGAGTGGAGAGGTCATCCCAATCCTCTCAGTCCCCCATCACCCCGAGGAGTCCGCCATGAAAAAATTGCTCCCCCTGTGCGCTCTGCTGCTCACGGCTTGCCAAACCACGCCGCCCCCCAACTCGCTCGCCATCGATGATGCCGACGCCTGGCAGGCCATTTGCAAAGATGGCACCCGGGTTCGCGCCGTAGTGGCAGAGGGGATCTGTGGGGATCATCGCGGGGTAGCCATGTGGACGAATAAGCCAAGAGCTGAACGGATGGCAGAAGAAGCCGCCAAATAGTGTGATCCAGACACCATAAAATGACACTACCGGCCAATTGGCCGGATTTTTTCGCGATCTCGCCAGCACTTTGCCACCTTGTTCATGGTGCGCTCAGTTTTCTGTTCCCATACTGGCCCTACAGTTCCAAAAGAGGAGAGACAAGATGCAAACATCCATCGTCGGGCTCTCCATTCTGTGGGGGCTAGCCAGTTTTGGTGTTCAGGGGGATTTCATCGAGAGCCGTGATTCCGTTGCGCCATCCTGGCAAGCTGAGTCCAGAGTGGAGATGGAAGGTTATCTGATTGAATCGCTTGGCGAAGATCGCTGGCTGTTCGACAACGGCAGCGAGAGCCTGCTGGTATCCCTGCCCAAGGGGCAGTGGGTGCCGACCGGCGAGCGGCTGCGGGTCAGCGGCGAACCGCAGCAGGAGCAGAGCGGCTGGCTGCTGCAGGTGGAAGACATCAGCCAGGTCAGCGTCTGACAGCGGCAGTCGCCCCGTCACCGCGACAGCTAATCCAGACCCGATAACCACGACCGAATAACCAAGAGCGAATAGCAAAAGAGGAGGCCACAGGCCTCCTCTTTCTGTTTATATGAGCGGTTTGCGCGGGTTCACCCCAGATGGTTGAGCGGCAGCGCCGTCTTGTGCTTGATGCGGCGCAACACGAAGCTGGAGCGCACTCCGGTCACCCCCGGAATATGGGTCAGCTTGTCCAGCAGGAAGTGCTGGTAGTGCTCCATGTCGCGCACCACCACCTTGAGCTGGTAGTCGGCATCATTGCCGGTGATGAGATCACACTCCAGCACTTCGGGCAGTTCGCTGATGGCGCGATCGAAGTTTTCGAACCGCTCGGGCGTATGTCTGTCCATGGAAATGTGAATGTAGGCGGTGAGGGTGAGGCCAAGCTGGCGGGCGTTGAGCAGAGTAACGTGGGTGTCGATGAGGCCGGCATCCTCCAGCGCCTTGACCCGGCGGGAGCAGGGGGACGGGGAGAGCCCGACCAGCTCGGCCAGTTCCAGATTGCTGATGCGGCCATTCTCCTGCATCAGCTCGAGAATATGTCTGTCTATGCGATCAAGTTTCAGCATTTACCCTTCCTCGTTGCAATGACTAATCCACTTTTCCTAGATTAAGGGTGAACTATTGCAAAAACAACCGAAATAAGTGGTTACTTTGCAACCACTCACCGGCACGGGAGGGATACTATGGTTACATCTTCCGGTGGCAAAGCAGATACCTGACCGGGTCTCTGCGGTGAAGGACCTTACCGGGTCAAGAGCCCCATCAGCCGTCTTACCTTATCGGGAAACGACGGGCTGGAACGAGAGAACCCCCTCCCCGAAGGCAACAAAGCAGGCATCCCGGCGCCTGCTTTGTTGTTTTTGGGCGTTTGACGAAATCAGAGCGCGGGCGGCGTGATGCGATAGAGGCAGCGATGCGCCCCCTCCAGCAGATATTGCTCCCGCTCCACCGTCGCCGGCGCCAGCAGCTGGCGAAACAGCGCCAGTTCGCTGCGACAGAAACCGCGGCAGGTACGCGCTGCCGCACAGATGGGACAGTGGCTCTCCCACAGCAGCCAGCTGCCATCCTCTTCGCGGCGGATCTCCGCCATGTAGCCCTCGCGAGTACGCAGCTCCTTGAGCGCCGCCAGCTGGCCAGAGAGGCCATGGGACCCCAGCGCCTCCTGATAGCGAGCAAGCATCTGCTGCTCCCGCTGCTGGATCAGCCGTTCCATCCCCTCCTCGCCAAACAGCTCGCGCACGTTGTCGATCAACTGCACGGTCAGGTCGCTATGGCTATCGGGGAAGCGCTGCCAGGCCTGCTCGGTGAGCTGCCACAGCCGCACGGGACGACCGCGCCCGCGCGCCTCGTCGCTGAATGTAACCCACCCCTCCTGCTCGAGCGTGAGCAGGTGCTGGCGGGCGCCCATGGAGGTCATCTGCAACTGCTCCCCCAGCGCGGCGGCGCTCTGCGGGCCATGGCTCTTGAGCAGAAACAGGATCTTGTCGGTGCTTGCGTTCATGGTCTCATTATGGGGATCGCCCTTTATTAAATCAACAATTCACTTTACTTAATCCCGTCTATGAATCAGCATAAATAAACAAATAACTTTACTTAATGGGTGCAACATGGAGAAACACGGGCACAAAAATCCCCTCTGGGTGCTGGTCATGACGGTCACGCTGGCAGTTGCAGGCTTCAGTCTCCCTTCCCCGGTGTTGGCACCTTTGCTGCTGGATCCAGCGCAGGGGATGCTGACGCCGGAAGCCTCCGACTGGAGCCGCAAGGTGTGGCTGGGGGTCATCATGGGGCTCTATCCCCTGTTCCAGCTGGTGGGCAGCCCCTGGCTCGGTCGCCTCTCCGACCGCTATGGCCGCAAGCCACTGCTGTTACTCTCGCTGGCGGGGGTACTGGCAGGCTATGCCCTGATGGCACTCGGTATCGCCTGGCGCTCCCTCCCCCTGTTGCTGCTCAGCCGGATTGTGGAGGGGCTGTGCAACGGCAACATCGCCATCGTGCAGGCGATGGCGGCGGATCTCGCCGGCAAGGAGCACAAGGCACGCAGCTTCGCCTGGATCAACATCGGCATGAATCTGGGCTGGGTCGTGGGGCCGATGATCGGGGGCTACGCCGCGGTGATCTCGGGGGATTACAGTCTGGCCGCCTGGCTGGCGGTAGGAATGACCCTGCTCAACCTGCTGCTGGTGCTCTGGCTGATCCCCTATCGTCCGCCGGTGGCGGCCACCCGTCAGGCAGCGACCATCTCCAGCCGCCAGTTGCTGCTGCAACCGGCCCTGCTCCCCTACTTCGCACTGACCCTGATCAGCTATGGCGCCGTGCAGCTCTATTTCACCTACTTCAATATCTGGCTGGTGGAGCGGCTGTCCTGGGATCCGGCCCAGCTGGCGCAGGCGGCGGTGCTGGTGAGCCTGCCCATGATGGCGGGCTCCTGGCTCGGCTCCCGCATCGCCCGTCACTGGCGCGGCAGCTCCCTCGGGATTGTCGGCCATCTGGTGATGGCGAGCGGCATGCTGCTCTTTATCCTGCCCGTGCACTGGTGGGGACTGGCGCTTACCTTCGTTCCCGCTGGCATCGGCATGAGTCTGGGGGAGCTGGCTACCACGGTGGCGATCTCCAACCGCAGTCACCCGGAGCAGCAGGGGCAGGCGATGGGGCTCTACCGAGCCCTCGCCGTGGGCAGCGAGATCCTGGCGGTGCTGCTCGGCAGTCTGGTGCTGCTGGCCGGTACCGAGTGGCCCTTCTATCTCGCCACCCTCTGCTCCCTTGCCAGTGCCGCCGGTTTCTATCTGCTGCGTCGCCGTGCCGACCGTCGTCAACAGCTGGCCAGCTGCACCTGAGCCACGAAGGGATCACAGTTCGGCGCTTCGGCTGCGGGCAAGACTTGCATCGGGGCGCCGGGTCTGGGACGGTAAAGCTCTTTGCGGATTTGTTCGATGCTGGAGGAGCTATGAGTGAGTACAAGGCCATCGCGCTCGATATGGATGGCACCCTGCTGACCCGGGATCACAAGATCTCGTCGGCCACCCGGGCAGCCCTGGCGCAGGCCCGCGCCCACGGCATCAAGGTGCTGCTGGTCACGGGGCGCCACTACATGACGGCGCGTCCCTTCCACCACGAGCTGGCCCTCGACACCCCCCTCATCTGCAGCAACGGCGCCTATCTCTATGATCCGGTGCAGAACCGGATCCTACGTGGCGACCCGCTGGCGGTCGCCCCGCTTACCGAGCTGCTGACCGCGGTCGAGGCGCAGCAGATGGGCGCCCTGTTCCACCTGAGCGAGGGCATTGGCTACATCGGCTGTGAAGAGCATGTCACCCGCATCCGCCACTGGTCGGCCAATCAGCCGGACCACCTCAAGATCGCCCTCCACCCGGTCGAGGAGCTGGCAGGCTGGCTCGACAACCCGGTCTGGAAGCTGGAGCTGTTCAATCAGGATCCGGCACGCCTGCACACCTTTATGGGCGAGGTGGTCGAGCAGATGCCCTTTACCCGCGACTGGGCGGCCCCCTATGCGGTGGAGCTGGTACAGCCCGGTTGCAGCAAGGGCAACCGGCTGGCCCAGTGGGCAGCCAGCGAAGGGATTGCGATGGAGCAGGTGGTGGCGTTTGGGGACAACAACAACGACATCAGCATGTTCGAGCAGGTGGGGCTGGCAGTGGCCATGGGCAATGCGGCCCCGCAGATCCAGAGCCATGCCCATCGGGTCACGGCCGACCACAACGAAGATGGTATCGCACTGGCGCTGCAGCGCTGGGTACTGCCCTGATCTGACAAGATGCAACATGGCCAGCACGCGGGCTGGCCATGAAGAGAGGGATTAACCGCCGAAGGAGAACTGGATCACCCGATCCGGATAGCGCAGACGGTTGTACTCCCGGCGCAGGGATTCGTAGTGGCGAATGGCCCGATCGCGCTTGGCGCGGTAATAGTCACGCTGTTCCGTGTTGGTTTCGTTGCGGATGCTGCGCTCCAGCGTATCGATATCCCGCTCGGTACGCTCCAGCTCGTCGCTGATCTCCCGCAGGCGAGCAGCCAGTTTGTACTCTTCGTAGCCACGCTGATACTGCTTGAGGAAGCTGGCGTCATTGGGGCATACCCCCAGATAAGCCTGCCCTTCCTTGCCCTTGCTGTAAGCCAGCTCGGGAATGCAGTAGAGCTCCAGCCCCTTGTCGTAGCCCCGTTTCCACTCGGCTTCATCCACTTTGAGGCCATATTCGCTGCAAGACGAAACGTAATCGCGGGTCGCCTGACGGGTTTTGCCTTCCGATCCATCCTGATAACCCAGGTTGTACCAACTCATGGTGCGGCACTCATCTTCTGACAGGGCACTGCATCCCGCCAGCAATACCGGCAGGGTCAGCAACAGGATTTTGGGGGACATGAACAGACTCCGGAAAAGATTGTGAGCGGCATTCTAGAGAGGATAAAAGGCCATAACAAGGGATGCGCTCCCGTGCGGTCTGGCGCGGTTTATTTGATGTTTTTGTCACTATTCAACGCCGTGCCAGACGGGCGGCCAACCCGCTTTCCTTGTTATCAGGTGCAAGGTAAACTGCGCCATCTTTTAACTGGCGCGCAACAAAAACAATGAAAGTCCTGACCGTCGATTACCGCTCACCCGATGCGGCCCAACGCTTCACCGAATCCCTGCGAACCACCGGCTTTGGCGTGTTGACCAACCACCCCATTCCGAAAGAGCTGGTGCAGTCCATCTACGACAACTGGTATCGCTTCTTCATGAGCGAGCAGAAGCAGGATTTCCTGTTCAACCGCGAGACTCAAGATGGCTACTTCCCGCCGTCGGTCTCCGAGGTGGCCAAGGGCCATAGCCAGAAAGACATCAAGGAGTACTTCCACATCTACCCCTGGGGCCAGATGCCGGAAGAGCTGAAGGAGCAGGCGATGGAGTACTATCGTCTGGCCAACGGTCTGGCCGCCGAGCTGCTGGGCTGGGTGGAGCAGTACACCCCGGCCGATATCGCCGCTCACTACAGCTGCCCCCTCTCCTCGATGATCGAAGAGAGCCAGAAGACCCTGCTGCGGGTGCTGCACTATCCGCCGTTCGATGGCACCGAGGAGCCGGGTGCCATCCGCGCCGCCGCCCACGAGGATATCAACTTGCTCACCATTCTGCCCGCCGCCAACGAGCCAGGGCTGCAGGTGAAGGGTTCCGACGGCGAGTGGATGGACGTGCCGTGCGACTTTGGCACCCTCATCATCAACATCGGCGACATGCTGCAGGAGGCCTCCCGCGGCTACTACCCCTCCACCACCCACCGCGTCATCAACCCGACCGGCGGTAGCGCCAGCAAGTCACGCATCTCCCTGCCGCTGTTCCTCCATCCGCGGCCCGAGGTGGTGCTCTCAGAGCGCCATACCGCTCACAGTTATCTGATGGAGCGGCTGCGGGAGCTCGGGGTGCTCTAATCCACCGACGAGCAGTTTTCAGAGACCAAACCGGAGCAATCTCGCTCCGGTTTTTATTTGGTGGCAGGATTGGGCAAAAAACAGAATTAAATTAGCCAATCATGCCAATAAATCGCATTTACACCTGATAACCGTCGTAGTGATTGCGCCGTGACCTCCGTAACATGAGCGCCATTCTGCCCCTGCCAAGGGGCGCTCGATTGGAGTTCTTATGAAGCAGTCCCAATGGTCATCCCGACTCGGCTACATCCTCGCCGCAGCGGGTTCCGCGGTCGGTATCGGCGCAATCTGGAAATTCCCCTACGTCACAGCCGTCAACGGCGGCGGCGCCTTCCTGCTGGTCTTTCTGCTGTTCAGCTTCACCCTGGGGGTTGCGGTACTGATGGGGGAAACCCTGCTCGGCAGCATGAGTCGCCGCGGGGTAGTGGGAGCCTTCTCCGATCTGCTCGGCAAACAGTGGCGCTGGGTTGGGGTAATGGGGGTGATCTCTACCCTGCTCATCTACTGCTTCTACAGCGTGGTGGGCGGCTGGACCTTGGGTTATACCGGCATGGCCATCTCCGGCGATCTCAACCATGGTGATGCAGCAGCCCTCACCGCCCGCTTCAATGACTATGTCAGCGGCGACGTCTGGCCCATTCTCACCCATCTGCTGTTTGCCGCCCTCACCTGGATGGTGGTGCAAGGCGGCATTCAGAAAGGGGTGGAGCGCACCCTGCGATGGATGATGCCGGCCCTGTTCCTGATGATCCTGATGCTGGTCGCCTTTGGCCTCACCCTGCCCAATGCGATGGCGGGAGTACGTCACTTCCTGATGCCCGACTTCAGCAAGCTGGGGATGTCCGGCGTGCTCGATGCCATGGGGCTGGCCTTCTTCTCCCTCTCCATCGGTCTTGGCATCCACACCACCTACGGCGCCTATCTGCCGACCAGCGAAGGGGTTGGTCGCTCCAGCCTCTGGGTGGTACTGCTGGCCAGCATGGTGGCGGTACTGGCGGGGCTGATGATTTTCCCGGTGCTGGCCTCGACCGGTATCGACCCGGCATCCGGTCCCGGTCTCACCTTTATGACCATGCCGGCGGTGTTTCAGCTGCTGCCCTTCGGTCAGGTGCTTGAGGTGATCTTCTTCGCCCTGCTGGTCTTTGCGGCGCTCTCCTCGGCCATCTCCCTGCTGGAACATTTGCAGTGCTTCCTGTGCGAGACCTGGGGTTGGTCACGCCGCACGGCCTGCAGCGCCATCACTGGATTCGTCATGGTTAGCGGTGTTCCGGTCAGCCTGTCGTTTGGCCCGTTGCAACACGCCACCCTGTTTGGCAAAACCATTTTCGAGTTGCTGGACTTTGTCACCTCCAACCTGATGATGCCGCTGTTCGGCCTGATGCTGACGCTGCTGCTGGGCTGGAAGCTGGGACGCAAGGCGCTGCCGCAGGGGATTGCCAGCCACTGGCATCACTTGCTGATGAACTGCTGGCGCTGGATTGCCCCCTTGCTGATCGGCGGGATCTTGATTCGCGGTCTGGTGTGACGGTTACTCTTCGCGGGTGGGCTCATCGGCCCGCCCCTGTGCGGCTCTGACGGCCTCCAGGGCATGCTGCCAGCGGGTGATCTCGGCATCATCCGTTCCCTTGGAGAAGACGATATAAAGACCGGCCTGATGGAGCAGTACACCACTGCTGACGATGCTGCGCCGGGATAACCCCATCTTGTCGAGGGTGGCCTCCATCACCAGCTCCGCCATCGGCAAGGCATCGATCTTGCCCAGCATCAGCCGCTCTATCGCCTCCCCGACCGTCTTGTAGCGCACCAGATTGGTGTAGCCCTCATGGGTCAGCCGCACATCATCGGCATTGCCCAGCACTACCCCCACTCTGGGCAGATCCCGCAGCTGCGCCAGCGAGGTCAGCGGGTGGCGACTATCCGGCGCCTGATAGATAAAGACCCGATTGATAAAGAGCGGGCCAACCCATTTGAAATGGGACTCCCGCTCCGGGAGCCGCTGTACCACGAACAATCCATAGCCGGGCTCGACCCGTGCCAGCGCCAGCGCCCGCTTGAGCGGGTAAATCCGCACCGGATAGCGGGTGCCAAGCTCCTCCTGCACCTCATCAATCAAACGAATGGCGAAGCCATCGAGCTTGCCGTCGCGGTATTCGGTAAAGGGGGGTAAGTCGTGACTCAGCAGGGTTAATCCGGGCTGCGCCGACACACTCAGGCTGATCAATAACCAGGGCAGCACCATCCATCTCATACGACATCCTGTCTCATCGTTGTTCCCGTCAGCGCCATGTAGCGGTCACTAGTTCCAGAAGAAGCTACGTCGATTATCGCCCAGTAAATAGCCACAAGGTAGAAAAGATACGGCCCGGCGAGGTTTTCCCCCATTGAGTTGTACGTATAGCCAGAGTGGTGACAGCGGCACACAAAAAAATTTTTGATTTTATGTGTCAATTATTCTTTCCATGGTTTAGGCTGTTTCCTCATTCATTAGTCAGGTTGTCACCTCATGTCTGCCATCCTCGTGCTGTTTGGTCGATTTTTTAGCTCGCAAGAGAGGTGACCTTGCACGCACAGTTTTTCTGAATGTTCATTGCAAAGGTCGCCTCAGGCGGCCTTTTTTATGGTCTGTCGTTTATTGCTACTCAGGAGTATTGCTTCGATGTCGTGTTACCCGGAGGTTGTATGAGCCAGGTTCAGTGGTCTTCCCGTCTCGGTCATGTACTGGCCGCAGCAGGCACAGCGATTGGCCTTGGTGCCATCTGGAAGTTTCCCTATGTGACCGCCACCAATGGCGGTGGCGCTTTTCTGCTGGTGTTTCTGCTGTTCAGCTTCACCCTGGGGGTAGCGGTACAGGTCGGCGAAACTCTGCTCGGCAGCCATAGCCAGCGCGGGGTGCTCGGCGCCTTTCGCAAACTGGTGGGGCTGAACTGGCGCTGGATGGGGTATATGGGGATCGCCTGCGGCTTCTTTATCTACAGCTTCTACAGCGTGGTCGGTGGCTGGACCGTGGGTTACGCCGCGCTGGCGATGGCTGGCAAGCTCAACCTGAGCGAGGGGAGCGCCCTCACCGCCCTGTTCAACGGCTATGTCAGCAACCCCTGGTGGCCGGTGCTGACCCATCTGATCTTCGCGGGACTTACCTGGTGGTTCGTGCAGGGGGGTATTCAGAAAGGGGTGGAGCGGGCACTGCGCTGGATGATGCCCGCGCTCTTCATCATGATGTTGTTGCTGGTGGGGGTTGGCCTCTCCATGCCGGGCTCCATGGCGGGTGTGCGCCAGCTGCTGCTGCCGGACTTCTCCATGCTGACCGGCCAGAGCGTGCTGGACGCGCTGGGACTGGCCTTCTTCTCCCTCTCCATCGGGCTCGGGGTACACACGACCTATGGCGCCTACCTGCCCAATAGCGAAGGGGTGCTGCGCTCCGGGGTCTGGGTGGTCACACTGGCTAGCCTTATCTCGGTGCTGGCGGGCTTGATGATCTTCCCGGCGCTGGCCTCCACCGGCATCGATCCCACCGCGGGCCCAGGGCTCACCTTTATGACCATGCCTGCCGTGTTCAGTCATCTGCCGTTCGGTCAGGGATTAGGTGTGGTCTTCTTCCTGTTGCTGCTGGTCGCCGCCCTCTCCTCTTCCATCTCCATGCTTGAGCATCTGGTGCGCTTCACTACCGAGGAGTGGGGTTGGTCGCGTCGTGGCGCCTGCAGGGTACTGACTCTGCTCATCATGGCCTCCGGCATTCCGGTGAGCCTGTCGTTCGGCCCATGGAGTGATCTGACCCTGTTTGGCAAGACCATCTTCGAGCTGCTCGACTATCTGACCTCCAACCTGATGATGCCGCTGTTTGGTCTGGTACTGACCCTGCTGCTGGGCTGGCGATTGGGTGATGCCATTCTCCCTGTAGGCCTGTCACCCGCCCTGCGTCTGGCGCTGCTCTGGTGCTGGCGCGTGGTGGCGCCGCTGCTGATCAGCGGGATCTTGATCCGCGGGATCATGTAGCACCTTGCGCATCTTTGCGGGCAGGCCTTGGCCTGCCCTTTTTATTGCTGGCATTTACTTTATTACAGGCGTTCATATGAGCAGCATCACGATGGACAGGAGTGCAGTCGGGCAATCTCGGAAGAGCAGGATGAAGAAGGATCGGAGTGGCAGAGTGGCAGAGTGGCACAATAAGAGGTGGCGTTCGGCTCGCCACAACGGCAACAGAAGAAGCTGGAGTACTGAATTGCGGGCAAAAAAAATCCCCATCTGAATGGGGACTTTCTCTGCAATCGCAGCTGATATCTCAGCCTCGCTTGCGAATATGGTGGTCGTTACTGGGATCGAACCAGTGACCCCCTCCTTGTAAGGGAGGTGCTCTCCCAGCTGAGCTAAACGACCTGGGATTCTTGAAATGATGGTGGGTCGTGCTGGATTCGAACCAGCGACCAATTGATTAAAAGTCAACTGCTCTACCGACTGAGCTAACGACCCATCTAAATCATTTTTTTTACAAACTGG
>NZ_JBGLRB010000012.1:0-148825 GCF_041402305.1 Aeromonas sp. S12(2024) | reverse complement strand
GGAGCGAAGGGAGCGGAGTTATCCCCGCAGTGTGAAGCCAAGACCACAAAAGTATGCAGTGCAAAAAGCCAATAAAAACAATGCCAGTCAGGCTTAACTGACTGGCATTAGCGCTCGAGGCGCCCTGTTTTTTGTCATACCGCCTGCGGGTTAAGCAACCAGTCGAGGATCTGGGGAAAGTGATCCTCCTGCGCCTGCGGGGCGGTCAGCATATTGATGTGGTCATAATCGAGGCGGTTGCCGTTGTCCCGCCCCAATCGGGTGTGACGAGTTGCCGAACCCATCTCGTCGCTGAAACGGCGCACATCGGTCGGGTGACCCAGCACCTTGTCCGCTTTGGCCGAGATCATCCAGAGCGGTGGCCAGTTGACTCGTGCCGCCGCCTCGTCATAGGCAAAACCGTCGTGAGGATCCTGCCAGGGGCCGCACTTGACCCAGGGGATGGTCTCCTGCAGATAGCGCAGCGGCTCGTCGTCAGCACCGATCTTCAGAGTACGAGCCGCCAGAAAACCACGGCGGCGAGCCAGCCAGGGGGCCAACCGATTCCAGATCAGATCCACCTTCAGCCAGCGCTCGGGATTGTGCACCGACACACCGCGCTTGGTGCCAAAAAACAGCAGGCTGGCCACCTGGTCCGCCAGCTCGGGGAAGCGCACCAGGGTCGAGGCCATGATGACACCGCCCCAGGAGTGGGCCACCCAGTGCACCTTGAAGCCATGATGGCGCTCGGCAATCCAGCGGTGCAGGGCGGGCAGATCCTCGGTGATCAGCTCATGCTGACCGTGCTCTGCCTGCTCGGCGATGGCCGGAGTGCTGAGCCCCCGCCCCCGCAAATCAGCCACATAGACCTGATAGCCGTGGCGGGCCAGAAAGCAGGCCAGCCCCTTGCCCGATTCGGTATAGAAGATGCGACCGTTCTCGATGGCGCCATGCACCATCAGGATCGGCTCGCCATGCACGGCGACCCGGGGTTTGATGTGGCGCACATGCAATTGATGGGCGCCACAGGGGATAAACAGAGACTGCTGCAACAATTCCATTTTTATTGGTTTCCTCCTTGAAACACTGTCAGCGCTGGTCCCAACGTTGCTCGCTGCAGGCCCGCGCCGCCAGCAGGCAGATCACCCCCTCCAGATCGTGATGATTGAGGGTGGCCGCCGCCTGCGCCCGCACCAGTGGTTTGGCGTGAATGGCAATGCCAAGGCCCGCGACCCCCATCATTTTGAGATCGTTGGCACCATCGCCGATGGCCACGGTCTGGGCGGCAGCAATGCCGTACTCCTGAGCAAGCTGCTGCAACACCTCGGCCTTGACGCTGGCATCAACGATGCGCCCGCTCACCTTGCCGCTCAGTTGCTCCCCTTCCACCGCCAGCTCGTTGGCGAAGATGGCATCGAGCCCCAGCTCGCGCTGCAACTGGCCAGCAAAACGGGTAAAACCGCCGGAGGCGATGGCCACCTTCCAACCCGCCCCTTTGAGGGTATCGACCATCAGCTGCAAGCCCGGCATCCAGGGCATCCATGCCGCCACCTCGTCGAGAATAGTGACCGGCGCCCCTGCCAACAGGGCAACCCGATTGCGCAGGCTGTCGGAAAACTCCAGCTTGCCCTGCATGGCTGCGGCCGTTACTGCCGCCACCTGCTCGCCGACCCCGGCAAGCCGGGCAATCTCGTCGATGCACTCGATGCGGATCGCGGTGGAGTCCATATCCATCACCAGCAGGCCGGGCTCGTTCAGGGTCGGCAGGGCGGGCAGATGGCAGAGATCGATTTCCCACTCACCGCTCTTGAGCTCGGCCACCAAATCGGCAGAGAAGCGATCGCAGCCAAGCAGCAGCAAAGGCACGCCCGCCACCTCGGTGGGAGGATAGAGGGTGGCCGCCAACTCCTGTGCTGCCAACAGTGGCGACAGACGCGCCAGATGGGAGGCACCCAGCCCCTTGCCAAACAGCACCAACCAGCCGCCAGCCTGCGGAGTCTCTGTCGGTTGCAACGCATCTGCGCTGAGCTGCCAACAGGGTGAGCCGGACAACAACGCGGGCCAATCGGATAACAGAGGGGGGAGCCGGGACAACAACATAAGGGATACGCCTTCCTTGGTGATCAGGGGGTTAACAATGCTGGCCCAGAGTAGCGTATTGCTTTTTGTACAGGCAAGCGCCAAGATCCCGCCACTCCTTGTTACCATGAGGTCTCGCGCTTGCAGCGTCATCTTCCCATCAAACGTGTTCTCAGCCTGGGTGCCGGTATCCTGCTCGGATGCTGGGTGCTCGGTGTGCTTATCCATATGCAGGGTGAAAGCCAGGCCTCGCTGCACAGCGAAGCGCGCAACCGGGCGCAGGCGCTGGTCGCCTATGCTGCCCGCGACATGAAACGCTGGATCAAGGAGGAGAAGAGCAGCGAGCTGGAGCGGCTGGCGCGGGATCTGGCTGCGGAGCCGGAGATCCTCGATGCCACCCTCTACGACGGACGCGGCATTCCCCTCGCCCAGTCTGAGCAGGCGGTGCCGCTGGAGAGCCTGCTGCCCATCGGCAGCGATAACAAGTCACTACCGGAGCAGGGCAAGGGGCGGATCCAGTTCGTACAGGAGATCCGGGATGGCGAGCAGACCATCGGCTTCCTGCGCATCACCCTGGAAGAGCAACAGATGTTGGCAGACAAGGACACCCGGCTCAAGGTGGTGCAGGAGAAACAGCGCCTGATGCTGCTGGTCGCCCTGCTGGCCGGGGTGCTCATCTCCTACGGCGTGCGCCGTAACTACATGCGGGTGCGCAAGCACAAGAAAAAGAGTACGCCCCCCTCGCCACCTCCGGAAAATTGATGGCGCAACCAATGAGCAGATACAAAAACGGCGGCCAGAAGGCCGCCGTTTCTTATTCGCAAGGGAATTACTTGTCGCCCAGCAGGACGGAATCCAGTGCGATCTCGATCATGTCGTTGAAGGTCAGCTGACGCTCTTCAGAGGTGGTCTGCTCACCGGTACGGATATGGTCGGATACGGTGCAGATGGTCAGCGCCTTGGCACCGTACTCTGCGGCCACGCCGTAGATACCGGCGGCTTCCATCTCGACACCCAGGATGCCGTATTTTTCCATGACATCGAACATGGAGGGGTCCGGAGTGTAGAACAGGTCGGCGGAGAAGATGTTACCGACGCGCACGGCAACGCCCTTGTTCTTGGCGGCCTGCACGGCATTGGCAACCAGGTCGAAGTCGGCGATAGCAGCGAAGTCGTGATCCTTGAAGCGCAGACGGTTTACTTTGGAATCGGTGCAGGCACCCATACCGATCACCACGTCACGCAGTTTCACGTCTTCACGCACAGCGCCACAGGAGCCCACACGGATCAGGGTCTTCACACCGTAATCGGTGATCAGCTCTTTGGCGTAGATGGAGCAGGACGGAATACCCATGCCGTGACCCATGACGGAGATACGACGGCCCTTGTAGGTACCGGTGAACCCGAACATGTTGCGCACGTCGCAGATCTGCTCAACGTTCTCCAGGAAAGTTTCAGCGATGTACTTGGCGCGCAGGGGGTCGCCCGGCATCAGCACGGTATCAGCAAAGGCGCCATCTTTCGCATTGATATGAGGAGTTGCCATTCTCTTGATTCCTTCACACTAGGTTGAGTTTTATTGTTTTATAAATTGCCCGCCGCCGAAGTGGCGGGCGGGTAAATTACAGGAAGCTGGTACCGTACGCCAGTTTCGGCAGGCCGTGGTAAGCCGCGATGCTCTGGCCGATATCGGCAAAGGTCTCGCGACGACCGACGGAGCCAGCCTTGACCGGCTTGCCGAAAAACAGCACCGGAATGTATTCGCGGGTGTGGTCGGTACCACCCCAGGTCGGGTCGCAGCCGTGGTCGGCAGTCAGCACCACCACGTCGCCATCTTGCAGCAGATCAAACAGCTCCGGCAGGCGGGAATCGAAATACTCCAGCGCACCGGCATAACCGGCAACATCACGGCGGTGGCCGTAGGAGGAGTCGAAGTCGACGAAGTTGGTGAAGACGATGGTGTTGTCACCGGCCGCTTTCACCTCTTCCAGCGTGCGATCCCACAACTCGGTCAGACCGGTCCCTTTCACCTGCTTGGTGATGCCCTGCTGGGCATAGATGTCGGCAATCTTGCCGATGGAGACCACCTGACCGCCCGCATCTTTCATGTAATCCAGCACGGTCGGCGCCGGCGGCAGCACTGAGTAGTCGTGACGGTTGCCGGTGCGCTTGAAGTTGCCCTTGCCACTGCCCACGAACGGACGCGCAATCACGCGGCCGATGTTGTAGGGCTCCAGCAGCTCGCGCACGATGTGGCACAGCTCATAGAGCTTCTCGAGGCCGTAGGTCTCTTCGTGGCAGGCAATCTGGAACACGGAGTCGGCAGAGGTGTAGAGGATCGGCTTGCCGGTGCGCATGTGCTCTTCGCCCAGATCGTCCAGCACCTGGGTACCGGAAGCGTGGCAGTTGCCCAGATAGCCCGGCAGACCAGCCTTCTCGACGATGGCGTCCAGCAGCTCCTGCGGGAAGCTGTTGTGGTGATCCTTGAAGTAGCCCCACTCGAACAGTACGGGCACACCGGCGATCTCCCAGTGACCGGACGGGGTGTCCTTGCCGGAGGAGAGCTCCTGAGCAAAGCCATAGGCACCGACCACTTCGATATCTTTCTTCAGCCCTTCCGGGAAGTAGCCGGAGGCCTGCTCGCAGGCGTGGCCCAGACCCAGCTTGTTGAGGTTGGGTAGATTAAGGGCGCCACGGCCTTCAATTTCACCTGCCGCACACGCCTTGGCGATATGGCCAAGGGTGTTGGCGCCCACATCTCCGAACTTGTCGGCGTCGGCAGCAGCGCCAATACCGAAAGAGTCCATCATCAGAATAAAGGTACGTTTCATGGGTCTTCCCCTTGTTACAAATCGGCCAGGGTGATACGGCGGTACACTTCAGGCAGTGCCTCCGGCCGCTCGCCACCAATCCGGACAGCCGCCTGCACCATGCTGGCAGCCTGAGCATATTGCTCTTCAGTCTGAGCGTGGATCATCGCGATCGGCTTGTCAGCATCGACGCTTTGACCCAGGCGGATAAAGTCGGTCAGACCGACCGCATAATCAAGTTTGTCACCGGCTGCGCGGCGACCACCGCCCATCGCCACCACGGCCAGACCCAGCTCGCGGGTATCCATGGCGGTCACAAAACCGCTATTGGCCGCGAAGACCGGGCGCACGATGGCAGCCTTGGGCAGGTAAGCGTCATAACGCTCCATAAAATCGGCCGGGCCACCGAGACCTGTCACCATGCGACCGAAGATCTCGGCCGCCTTGCCGTTATCCAGCACCGCCTGCAGCTTGGCGCGGGCATCGCGCTCGTCGCTGGCCAAGCCTGCAGAGATAAGCATCTCGGCACACAGCGCCATGGTCACTTCGTGGATGCGCGGGTTACGGTATTCACCGGTCAGGTAGCGCACAGCTTCACGCACTTCCACCGCGTTACCGGCGCTGGAGGCCAGCACCTGGTTCATATCGGTCAAGAGCGCAGAGGTGCGGCAACCGGCACCGTTGGCCACGGCGACTATGCTCTTGGCCAGCTCTTCGGAGGCTTCGAAGGTCGGCATAAAGGCGCCGGAGCCCACTTTCACATCCATCACCAGCGCTTCGAGCCCGGAGGCGAGCTTCTTGGAGAGGATGGAGCCGGTGATCATGGCGATGGATTCGACGGTTGCAGTAATGTCACGTACTGCATAGATACGCTTGTCAGCGGGGGCAAGATCGCCGGTCTGGCCGATGATGGCGACCCCCGCCTCTTTCACCACTTTCAGGAAACGGTCGTTGTCGACCGAGGTCTGGTAGCCGGGAATGGCATCCAGCTTGTCGAGGGTGCCGCCGGTGTGGCCCAGACCACGGCCGGAGATCATCGGCACGAAACCGCCGCAGGCAGCGACCATCGGGCCAAGCATCAGGGAGACAACATCCCCCACACCACCGGTGGAGTGCTTGTCGACAATCGGGCCACCCAGATTGAGGTGATCCCAAGTCAATACCATGCCGGAGTCGCGCATGGCGCAGGTCAGGGCAACCCGCTCATCCATGGTCATATCTTTGAAGTAGACCGCCATCGCCAGCGCGGCAATCTGCCCCTCACCGATGGTGTTGTTGGTAATGCCCTGAACGAAGAATTGAATTTCTTGGGTACTGAGCGCTTCACCGTTGCGCTTCTTGCGAATAATTTCTTGAGGCAAAAACATCTTTCATTCCCTCCGCCATTGCTGGCGTTACACAAGCCTGAATCCTTGCCCGCACACCGCATGGTGGGGGCTAACAGGGCGGACAGCCGTCCGCCCTCTCATCAACCTATTAGTAACCGCTGGTGTTGGCCGGCTTGTCGCCATGCCCCAGAGTGGCCAGCAGACTGGCCAGCAGGCTGGATGCACCAAAGCGGAAGGTGCGGGCGGATACCCAGTCGTTGCCGAGGATCTCTTCGGCCATGGCCAGGTACTGACCGGCAACGGCTGCATCTTTCACGCCACCAGCTGGCTTGAAGCCGACTTTCGGATTCTTGGCCTTGATCACTTCCATCATGATGCGTGCCGCTTCCGGGGTTGCATTGACCGGCACCTTGCCGGTGGAGGTCTTGATGAAGTCGGCACCGGCATCGATACAGATTTCGGAAGCGCGACGGATCAGCGCCTCTTCTTTCAGCTCGCCGGTTTCGATGATCACTTTCAGCAGCACGTTGGCACCACAGGCCTCTTTACAGGCTTTGACCAGATCAAAACCGATCTGTTCATTGCCAGCCATGAAGGCGCGATACGGGAACACCACGTCCACTTCGTCAGCACCGTAGGCGACAGCGGCACAGGTCTCGGCCACGGCGATCTCGATGTCGTCGTTGCCGTGCGGGAAGTTGGTCACGGTCGCAATGCGTACGTCGGCTGCGCCGATCTCACGCAGGGTTTTGCGAGCGATAGGGATAAAACGGGGGTAGATGCAGACGGCGGCGGTCAGGCCAGCCGGTGACTTGGCCTTGTGGCACAGGTCGATCACCTTCTGATCGGTGTCGTCATCGTTCAGGGTGGTCAGGTCCATCAGGTTCAGGGCGCGCTGAGCGGCCACTTTCAGATCAGTCATTCTGTTCTCCAAAGTCTCGATTTAATCCAGATAACCGGGCACCACCATACCATCCAGCGATGGATGCACAGGCAGTAATCCCCAGCTATACGGGAATGGAATTACAGTGCGAAGGCACCGGCACTATCGGGATGTTATTCAAAACACCCTGCAGGCACTGCGACTGTAAATAAGGCAAGAGCCCTGTCACTTTCTTACAAAAGTGCGGACTTGGTTCCATGAAGACTTGAGAAAGGCCGACAGCATCTGACCCGACTTCCCAATCAATTCCATTTGACCGCCAACACCCGATTTCATCGAGTATTAGTCATTGCCAGCACCCTGCTGGCAACGCCTATTTCAGCCGAGATACCCCCTGTTTGCAAGCCGGATTTGCCAATTTCAGAGGTACCTCACATCTGGCAAATCCAGGTCTAAAAAAGCCTTACGAAAAGAAACGAGTCAGGATCCAGGAGTAGGCCAATCCCCCCAGATAGACCCCGACGATCCCCATTACCCCGGACAAAACGGGAGGCGCCGGGATCGGCAATTTGAGGAAAGAAAACAACAAACCAACTATAAAGCCGGCCACCATCGCCAGTAGCACTTCATTCATATAACCTCCGATTTGACTCATTTTATTATTAGTTTAGATAGGAAAACGGTTGTCACCGCTCCATACGCGAACGCCACGGCAGATGCCGTGGCGTTCGTGTTTATACCCTGTCAGTCAGGCGGCGATTACATGCCGGACAGTGCCAGGAAGAAGCCTGCGATAGTGGCAGACATCAGGTTGGACAGAGAGCCAGCCAGTACGGCTTTCAGACCAAAGCGTGCAATGGTGCCGCGGCGGTTCGGCGCCATGGACCCCAGACCACCCAGCAGGATGGCAACGGAGGAGAGGTTGGCAAAACCACACAGTGCGAAGGAGATAATCGCCTTGGTGTGATCGGACATGGCCACACCATTGATCAGCACTTCGTCTTTCAGGTACGGAGCGAAGTTCAGGTAAGCCACGAACTCGTTCACTACCAGCTTCTGACCGATGAAGGAACCGGCAACCACCGCTTCATTCCAGGGCACACCGATCAGGAAGGCCAGCGGGGAGAAGATCCAGCCCAGCAGCAGTTCCAGAGAGAGTTGCGGATAACCGAACCAGCCACCCACACCGGAGAAGATGCCGTTGATCATGGCAATCAGACCGATGAAGGCCAGCAGCATGGCGCCGACGTTCAGGGCCAGTTGCATACCGGCAGAAGCGCCAGCAGCAGCAGCGTCAATGACGTTGGCAGGCTTGTCATCCAGCTCGGCATCGGCAGAGCTTTCGTCGTAGTTCGGGGTCTCGGTTTCGGGAACCAGCAGCTTGGCGAACAGCAGACCACCCGGTGCAGCCATGAAGGAGGCAGCAATCAGGTACTCCATCTTCACGCCCATGGAGGCGTAACCGGCCAGTACGGAACCGGCAACGGAGGCCAGACCACCACACATGACGGCGAACAGCTCGGAGTCAGTCATCTTGGCGATGTAAGGACGAACCACCAGCGGCGCTTCGGTCTGACCGACGAAGATGTTGGCAGTTGCAGACAGGGATTCGGTGCGGGAAGTACCCAGTACTTTCTGCAGACCGCCGCCCAACAACTTGATGACCATCTGCATGATGCCCAGGTAGTAGAGCACTGCAATCAGGGAAGAGAAGAAGATGATGACCGGCAGAACACGGAAGGCAAAGACAAAGCCGCCGCCACCGAACACTTCAAACATCTTGTTGCTGACCAGACCGCCAAACAGGAAGTCGATCCCGTTCTGGCCGTAGCTGATCACGCTGGATACCGCGTCGGACACGCCGACCAGGATATCGCGACCAACCGGAACATAGAGAACAAACGCCCCCAGACCGGCTTGAATTGCGAACGCACCGACAACGGTACGGACGTTGATTGCCTTGCGATTGCTGGAGAACAGCACCGCGATAAGGACGAGCGTCGCCATCCCTACCAGACCCATGAACAAATTCATTATTATCTTCCTCTAGTAGCACCTGGCTTGTTAGCGAGTTGTTATTAAACCCAACTAATCAAGGGGAGCGCATTATACTAATTAAAGTCCGATAAAATAGAATGCTGGTCACATTTTATCGTTATCAAAATGTCCAAGTGTCACAAAATTAGACAGCAAACGATTTTTACGCTCATTTTTTTTCCTGACAACTAAATCAGGTGTTGCGAATTTGTTTCATGGCTATTGGTCGTGATGGAAAATATGCCGGGCAGTTTCAAATAACACCTTGGCAACATCTGCCGATGGTTCATCCCGCAAGGTCATCAATATTTCCGCTATTTTCAGCAGCGCTTCCGGTGTATTTCGGGAGCCTTGTGCGCCTTGCAACGGCATATCTGGCGAATCGGTTTCCAGCACCAGAGCCTCGAGCGGCATAGCCCGAAATACCTCTCGCGTCTTGTTCGCCCGTTCAAAACTGATCACCCCGCCCACCCCGAGTCGAAAGCCCAGTTGCCAGAAAGTCTCCGCCTGCTGCAACGAACCGCTGAAAGCGTGGATCACCCCGCCACGTGGCGGCTTGAAGCGGCGCAACAGCTTGGCCACAGTGTCATTGGCACGCACCGAGTGGATCATCAGGGGAAGCCCGGCATCAGCAGCCAGCCGGATCTGAGCCTCAAACAGCGCAAGCTGCCCCTCCTGTGGCACGTGAGAACGGAGGTCCAGCCCGCACTCGCCTATGGCTACCAGCCCGGCAGGTTGGCTCATCACCAGCGTTCGCAGCCGATCCATCACCCCCTCACGCTGTTCACCGGCGTACCAGGGATGAACGCCCAGACCATAAAAGAAGCCGTCATGTTGCTCTGCCAGTGCCATCACACGAGTCCAGTTATCCTCTGCGATGGCAGGAATGATATACTCCGTCACCCCTAATGCCCGACAACGGGCCAGCAGTGCCTCCCTGTCCTGGTCGAACACCGGAAAGTCGAGATGGCAATGGGTATCTATCAGCTGCATATCACTCACACCTGTTTGCGGTATTTAATGGGTCATTGAACATGATGAACAACAGAAACAACGGCTTTACCCTGATTGAACTGGTGCTGGTGATCATAGTGCTGGGGATCCTGGCCGTCACCGCCCTGCCCCGCTTTATCAATATCAAGGATGATGCCCTGAAAAGCACGGTTTCGGCGACCGCTGGCAGCTTTGCCAACGCAGTTCAGCTGGCTCATGCTGGGTGGGCTGTAGCCACACAAGGACAAGCTCTCGCTCTATATAATCTGGGAAGTTTTGGTGCCAAGAATATGGACATCAATCTCTATGGCTGGCCAGTAGGCTCCGAAGAAGCCAGAGGAAAAGGTATAAACGAGACGTATGACCTGAGCAAATTGCCATCTGACTATATTTCAATTTCCGGCAATGATGACTGCAAGCTTGTCTTCGAGGAGCTACTCGAAACTGAATACACGGTTGAAGCCAGCAATAAAAGCCAAACGTTGCAAGACAAAGCCGACTACCTATCGACTGTTAGCGACAGTTATACAACCGACGAGCATGGCCAAACTCACAACAATTGCAGCTATATTCTGCGTGATTCTATCGGCCGTTTCCCAGATCACCCGAATGGCCTCGGCTTCGAGTACAACAGCGTTACCGGTGCCGTGACCCGCAATTTTGATTGAGCTCAGCCTCTTCTGTGCAAGCTCGCTCTTTGCTTGAATCATCATCATAACGAACCGGCGTGCAGCAGCGCCGGTTCTCCTGGGTGAGGCCCCACTCCTCGCACCACGCGTCATAACGGGCCAGCCAACGCAGCAATACCCCTTTCATCGTCATACCTCCGCCAACGGATTCGGTTCAAAAACCATCCTAATCAGAGTCGGCAAGGGGAGCAAGCCATCCCCACTATTGCGGTTGGGCGAGATAAAAAAGAGCCGGTCAGCATGGCTGACCGGCTCTTTTAACATTCCCTGAAGAGGTTATCCGATGAGCGACAGCTCATCAGCCTCACAGACTCTTCAGCTTCTCTTCCGGCAGGGCCAGCTCGTCGTTGTGGTTGACGCCGATACCTCGCTCCAGCACATGACGGGCGATGGCGTGCGCCTCTTCCAGCGAGTGCATGCTGTAGGTGCCGCACTGATACTCGTTCAGCTCGGGGATCTTGGCCTGATCCTGCACGGTCAGCACGTCGCTCATGGCCGCCTGCCAGGCTGCGCCAACACGGGCTTCGTCCGGCGCGCCGATCAGGCTCATGTAGAAACCGGTACGGCAACCCATGGGGGAGATATCGATGATCTCCACGCCATTGCCGTTCAGGTGATCACGCATAAAACCGGCGAACAGGTGCTCCAGCGTATGGATACCGCGCTCGGAGAGGATCTCCTGATTCGGTACGCAGAAACGCAGGTCGAACACGGTAATGGTGTCCTTGTTCGGGGTCTGCATGGTCTTGGCCACACGCACCGCTGGCGCTTCCATACGGGTGTGGTCAACGGTAAAACTGTCCAATAACGGCATTTCTGACTCCTGATTTGGTTACCAGAACCAGCCCCCACGGGAGAGCTGATCCTTGCATTGACGGTACTGGGCGCCGTAGCGCTGGGCGCGAGCTTCCACTTTGCGAGAGGTCTTCATCAACCACCCCTTGCTGCGATAGCTGCCACGCCGGTAGCCACCCCACCCTTCGTGATAGTTGAGGTACTGACCATAGGCATCCCACTTGGAGGTGCCATTTAGCCGCTGGGCCTTGTTAGTGTACCAACCCATAAAATCGATGGCGTCGGCAAAGTCATCGCGGTCACTCCAGCTGTTGCCGGTTTCCCGCTGGTAATCAGCCCAGGTTTCATCTTTGACCTGAGCATAACCATAAGCCGAACTGGCCCGCCCGGTCGGGATGAAGAGAAAATACTGCATCGGCGGCTGGGCATCATGTACGTAAGAGGACTCCTGATACATCATGGCCATCACCACATGAATTGGCGTCCCCCACTTCTCGTTCATCTTGAGCGCGGCCTTATGCCACTCCGGCTTCTCGCGAAAGATCTGGCACAGATTCTCCGGCTGAGCAGGTGGACGGGTACTGCAAGCAGTCAGGCCCGCCAACAGGCTGGCGACCACCACGAAGCGCAGCCACCCCATCAAATGAGGCAGCACTTCGCACCTCTGGTCAGGTAAAGAGATAGCCAAGGTCAGATCGCGTCTTCGTTCTCTTCGCCGGTACGGATACGAATGACACGCTCCACCTCGCAGACGAAGATCTTGCCATCACCAATCTTGCCAGTGCGGGCGGTGTTCTGGATCGCTTCCAGACAGGCATCGAGATCCTCGTCCTGCACCACCAGCTCCACCTTCACTTTCGGCAGGAAGTCGACCATATATTCGGCGCCTCGATAGAGCTCGGTATGGCCCTTCTGGCGGCCGAAGCCTTTGACTTCGGATACGGTCATGCCGTTGATGCCGATCTCGGCCAGGGCCTCGCGCACATCGTCCAGCTTGAACGGTTTGATGATGGCTTCAATCTTCTTCATGGTGACTCCTTACCAGTTCTGTTTGCCGAACCCGGATGTAATGGGGTAACGGCGATCCTTACCAAAGTTGCGAGCCGTGATGCGGGGCCCGACCGCCGCCTGACGGCGCTTGTATTCGTTGAGATCCACCAAGCGGATCACCTTGCGCACCACCGCTTCCTCGAACCCTTCTGCCACCATGTCGGCGACCGAGGCATCCTCTTCCACGTAACGCTTGAGGATGGCATCCAAGATGTCGTATGGCGGCAGGCTGTCCTGATCCACCTGATCCGGTGCCAGTTCCGCTGAAGGAGGACGGTCGATAACCCGCTGCGGGATCACGTAATCAACCGAGTTGCGATATTCGCACAGCTTGAACACCAGCGTCTTGGGCACATCTTTCAGCACGTCGAAGCCACCGGCCATGTCACCGTAAAGAGTCGCATAGCCGACCGCCATCTCGCTCTTGTTGCCGGTGGTCAGCACGATGCGACGACGCTTGTTGGAGAGCGCCATCAGCAGCACGCCGCGGCAGCGGGCCTGCAGGTTCTCTTCGGTGGTATCGCGGGCGGTACCTTCAAAAAGCGGCGCCAGCTGGGCCATAAACCCTTCGAACATCGGCTCGATTGAGATGATGTTGAACTCAACCCCCATCCGCTCGGCCTGCGCCTTGGCATCTTCCACACTCATCTGTGCTGTGTAGCGGAACGGCATCATTACCGCCTGCACCTTGTCGGCCCCGATGGCATCGGCCGCGATGGCCAACGTCAGTGCCGAGTCGATGCCGCCGGAGAGACCCAGCACCGCGCCGTGAAAGCCGTTCTTGGTGACATAGTCGCGCACTGCCAGCACCAGCGCCTGATAGGTCTCGGCCAACGGCTCCAGCGGCGCAGCGGGTTCCCGCTCCTTCACCGGCTGGCCATCAGCAAAACGTACCAGCATCAGCTCTTCGGCAAACGGAGCCAGCTTGTGAGTCAACTCGCCCTGGCTGCTGAACACCTTGGAGCAGCCGTCGAAAATCAGCTCGTCCTGACCGCACACCTGATTGAGGTAGACCAGCGGCAGACCGGTCTGATCGCAGCGCTCGGCCATCAGCTCGCGGCGGATCCAGGGTTTTTCCTGATCATAGGGCGAGGCGTTGATGGTGAGCAGCAGTTCGGCCCCCGCTGCCTTGGCGGCCAGCGCCGGACCTGGCTGCCACAAATCTTCGCAGATAAGCAGCCCCAGCTGGTGACCCCGGAATGGCACCACGCAGGTCTCGCTTGCAGCGGTAAAGTAGCGCTTCTCATCAAACACGCCGTAGTTGGGCAAATCCTGCTTGAAGTAACGGGCAATCAGTTGGCCCCGCTCATAGAGGGAAGCCGCGTTGTAGAGCGCCTCCCCTTCACGCCAGGGATGACCCACCAAAATGGCACAGTTGCCCTGCCATTCGGCAACACGAGCCAACGCAGCTTCGACCCGGATCATCAGATCGGCGCGCAGCAGCAGATCTTCCGGTGGATAGCCGGTCAGGGCCAGCTCGGAACAGACCAGCAGATCAGCGCCTTGCTGCTCGGCCTGAGCCGCCGCCGCGAGCACTTTGTCAGTGTTATCTTCGATAGCGCCTACCGTCAGATTCAACTGGGCAAGCATCAGAGAGAGGGCTTTTGCCATGGCGATGCATCTTGAATTCGAAAATGATGGGGAATGATAAAGAAAAGGCGCTGGCTGTGCCAGCGCCCAAGGCTTAACGGGTGCAAGTCAGACTGGTTGCATTGGTCACCCCGTTGTCCACCAGCAGCGAGCAAGGGCCACTCAGCACTTGGTTGTTGGACTGAGGGGTCATCTGTACGCTGAAAGAAGATGGCTGCAACATAAAGGTGGTGCTGCCCTGGTTGGTGTATGAGAGATTGATAACCAACGTTGAATTCTCAGGCGCTTCACACAGATATGCTGCCGGTTGATTATTCGCCTGTGGGTAATCAATACGGCAAGTCGCACCAGAGTTTGGTGTGCTGATGCTCAAATTGCTGAAAGAATTTTTGCCACATGCCTCGGGGGGAGGATTATTGTTCCCCTTGCCACGTTCCAAACATTGAATTCGCCCACTCACCTTGATGGTTGGCACGGTCTGCTGCGCCGCATCGACCTTGACCAGCATATCTGCCGTCAATGCCAGTGACTGGTCTCTGGCGGAGATCAAGGATGCGGTGATCCCCGAATTCCCCTGATATGCAGTGACTCGCACGGTCACGTCGCGCAGAACCTGATTGCTATCTTTGGTCGACTTCTTCGCCGTCATATAGCCTCGGCTATAACTACCGAAGTAGTAGTTATTGAGATCAACCACGGTTTTGACCGCTTCATTGGTCACAGCAACATAATCCGTGGCATTACCTGTGAGTTGAGTCAACGGTCCCATTGACCACTCCGCCAGCATGGTCAGGTTGATATCCTGAAAGGGTACTTTGGTTAGGTAATCGACTGAACTGGTATCAATATTGGCTAAATAGACGGGGTCAAGCACATCCACATAGATGCCTCGAGCAATAAGCTGCGCCGTCCCGGTACTCACTGTGATCCCGGTCGTAGTATTCCCTCCAGCTTCTGCATTGGTAGCCAGCCAGGTTGAAAAATCGGTGATGGTCGGCAAGGTGGCAGAGGCCCCTTTCACCCACCTCAGCGTCGATTTTTGCCAATCAATATAGGTCTTGACCACATATTTGATGTATTTCTGATAACTGGCCTGATTTGCTGGCTTGGCCAAAAAATCAGCGGTAGTTACGACTACTTTGACCAGATTCCAGTCCGGCAATGGACGGTAATAACCATCCAACCGGACAAAGCGGCACGCATCCACATATTTACCATTGGTCACCGCATTCAGAGAGCTGTTGTAACGAACTCTTGATGTATTCAATGGTGCATAGAAATTACTAAAACTCGACCCGCTGCCATCGAAATGGTCCTTACAGCAGCTAGAGCATAGGGCCGGCTGGCCATTGATACTGTTATCCAGAGACCCCGTGGGTTTACTCTGCATCGCACCTGCTTTCCAATAGAGTTGGTTACTCGCCGAGTTGTAGATCTGGCCAGGCAGATAAGAGCTCAGGTTGTCATCGAAGCTACAGGAACAAGAGACGGATGCCATATCTTGCAAGACTTGCTGGGTACTGCCACCGGCTTCAGGTTTGTATGTGACGGTTTCAAATTGCACCAATTTTCCAACCTGACCATCTTTGGAGGTGACGGTAGGTAAGGGCTTGCTGGTCTCCTGCTTGTTGCCATCTCCCAATTCGACAGAGATAACATCTGGCGCCACGCCAGGGGTGTAATTAACTTTTGGCCCCTGTCGGGTTGTATCCAATCCACCATCAAGCTGCGCCGAGCTTAGAGACTCTATTGGTGAAACATTGCCTGCCAGTTGTAATGTTTGGGCCTGTCCTTCGCTATCGGTCCAGCCAACGCTGACGATAATTGCCTTGCGTCCCGGATAGCTGAGACGATAACCAACTGGCGCTGTACTTTGCCAGTTAGAGCCATTCAAATACTGGTTGGTCACCGTCCAGGTCAGGGAGTAAGGATCCCCCGACATGGTCACTGCAGCACTTGCCGATGAGATTTGGTTGTAAGCCGTCAGTGGTGCTGTTGCGGTAACCACACTATTAAAATTGCGAAACTCATCAAGCTTGGACTCTGCCAGACGCATAGCAGTCTCATAACGGCGACCATCTTGCGACATGATCAACCCTGACTTAGACATTGCAACCAGTCCAACTATCCCCACCCCCAGCACAACCAGAGTAATGAGGATCTCAAGCAGGCCAAATCCTTTTTGCCTATTCATCGCCATCTCCCTCTACCAATCCCGCCAGCTACCAGGCACCTGATTAACGACCTGAAAAGAGGCGCCATTCGATATATTGCTCAAAACACCGGCATCGTACTTGGCATCATAGGTACCATTGGCATTACCCAGTTGATAGTTGGCAACCATAGCGCCGTTTACGATGGCGCCACCCGTCAACTTCACATCCGTTGCTGCAGAAGCTGGATTTGATGAGTAAGCGAACACGAGGCCATACAGAACGGTATTACCGTTCACTGCCAGATTGCCATTACGCACGATCAGAATGACTGGTGCGGTCACAGAGCCAACATTCGCAGAAGGCTTGCAATCACCATCCACTATGACAAGACCCGTTGACGTCGGGCCAAGGCTGCTGCAATCGGTCAACTTTTGGGTCGCTCTAGCCTCCAGATTTGACCAACCTGTCGCATCATCCTTTTCATTAAATAGATACCAGACCAAATCGGTCGGGAAAGCCGTATCGTTGTCCTTGATATCTGACTGTTTATCCCCTTTCTGGCTGATATTGGCAGAGCACCCCCCGTTATAATCCCCCTGATGACAGGTTTGCCCCGTACCAGTTATGAGGTCGACATTACCATTGGTCCAGACCGACAGAGGAACGCCAAGACCGCCACCATTTGGGTTGGCCACAATGGTAAAATTACCCCCCACTGCCATACCACCAGCAACAGTCAAGGGAGCCGCAGGAGTGCCGGCCAACACACTGAACCGAACGACTTTGGTTTCTACTACCGCTTGGGCCTGATCATTGCTTAACGTCGCCTGGGAACGCACTATGACGGGGGTCACCGCCACAGATCCCACCGTAATAGCGGCATCGTCAACAGATGACAATGTGTAGCTCCCAGTCGTTAAAGTGGTTGTTGCCCCGCTGGTACGCCAAGTGGGATCAAGAGCCAGCCGCCCAAGTCCATCAGCCAGGCCCACCTCAGCCATCGCCATCGCTTGTCGATAGAGCACCTCATTGAGCGTTACCCGCCGATCTGCAACCAGCATCTTGCCAACCAGCAGCGAGATACCGAGCAGGATCAACACCAGCAATAGAGTGATGGTAAAGGTTGTAAAACCGGACTGTCGCTTCATCTCAGTACCCGTCGTTACGCAATTTGATATCGCGCTGCAGAGTCAAGGTCAGCGCAGGCGACGCTTTGAAACGACCGCTCACCATCAGTTGCAGCGCTCGAGCCCCGCTGCCCTGACTGCTCGGCAACAGTTTCAGCGTCATCCCGGTGATCTCAATGGTGTCATCGGTCGAAATAAAAGTGCCATTACCGCATGTTGTGGAACCAGTTCCCTGTTTGATTCCTTTATCAGCGCTCAGATAGCTGTATACCAAGGTGTCATCTGTGCCCAACACACCGTTCCCATCGTTGTCATAACGTACTCTGACACAGGTATACAAACCGGAACCGGTAGCTGTTTCGTTCATCAAGTCTGTAACGGTATCAAAGTAGAAACTGGATCGGCTGCCAGAGGGGGCTGCAAGAAACTGGGTTGCGTTGGCGTCATAACCGGCCCGTTGAATGTCCCGAGCGATCATGTCGGTCAGAGCCTGTACTTCCTGATTCAAACGGCTGGTCTGCATGGCGGTATAGTTAGCCTTGAGGATGGTGGCAAACAATGATGTCACTGCGGCAACCAGCAGCAAACCAGCCACCATAGCCACCATCAGCTCGACCAGACTAAAGCCCCGCATCTTCAATTGCATGCAACCTCCCCGATCACACTGCTGACTGCACAGGTTCTCACTCGACCCAGATTGCTGGTGATCACTTTCATGCTTGCATTAGACGAGGTGACCGTAATATTGCCGCTTGGCAAAGTACCGCGACGGGGTGAGAAGGTGATGGGCCGAGTGTTGCTGGCACTCTCGGCATATGAGCCCGTCAGGATAATCCCGGGGAATTCACTAGCGTCAGCTCCTTTGCGCCCTTCCAAGCTGGAGCAAGTATCGCTGCAGCTTGCACAGCTGCTGTCACCATCAATACTGATGCGATAGCACCAGTTACTGGTACCGCTGTTGAAGATAATAAACTGCAAGGTGCGATTACGTTTGATCGCCTCTGACTTGAGCAGCATGATATCCGTGTATACGGCCTGAGTAGCCGCCTTGACCATCTGCTCCTGGTGCAATGACTGATAACTGGGGATCGCCACGGTCAGCAGCAACGCGACCAACGCGACAGCGATCATCAATTCAATCACGGTAAAACCGGCTGAGCGGCCTTCTGCGCATTCCATTGGCTAAAGACTCCTTTCTTTTCGCACATGCCAGTAGAGTATGAGGTCAGTGCTATCCTATAGTATCTACCTGTTTAACGAACCCTGCCGCGCCCATGAGAATCAAACAATCTGGAATCACCCTGCTGGAATTGATGGTGGTCGTTGCCATTGTTGCCATTATTGCTGCTGTCGCCTACCCGAGCTTTACCGACGGTCTGCGTAAATCTCGTCGAGCCGATGCCATCAAGGGCTTGTTGACCATGCAGCTCAAACAGGAAGAATTTCGCATCTCCAATGCCAGTTACAGCAGTGCGATAGCCAGTGTGGGCAACCCAACCAGCGACCACTACACCTTTAGCATTTCTGGCGCCACCGCCACCGCCTACACACTGGTAGCCACCAGCAAGGGGGCCCAGGTCGGCGACAAGGCCGGCAATACGGCCTGTGATACCCTGACTATCAACAAGGCCGACACCAAGACTCCTGCCGCCTGCTGGTAACTGACTACCAGCACTCGGCAGCCGTCATAGTGGCCATCGACACTCCCTGCAGCCCCCCCTGATCCAGAGTTAGCAGGCCGCAGGGGTCACCATTCATCACACCTGTCGGAATGGCGGTCAGGGTATAACGGGCCCCACTGGCATTGAGCGCTACATTGTAATACGCAGCCCCCCCATCCCTCGGCAGGGTCGCCAAGCCGGCAGAGGCTAGGTTACCGGCGTCGTAATTGCCATTGGCAGTAAACTCCCGCTCCAGATATTGCGCCGCTTCCAGCAACACTGCCTTGGCTTCGGCCCGCTTGGCAGCCGCCATGTAGTTGTTGTAACTGGGATACGCGATCGCGGCCAGAATGGCGACCACTGCGACCACTATCATCAACTCAATCAGGGTAAAACCACGTTCCATGCCAACCTCTACTCCAGTTGCAACCAGGACTGGCGGCCACCCAGATCGCCTGCCCCCTCTTCCAGCGTGACCGAGATATTTCCGCTGGAACCGCTGATATATTTGCGCTCCATCTCGGCATCTTCCACTACGCTTGGCGTCGTGGTGAGTTCGTCAAACTGCTTGCCACTGACCGGCACCTTGATGTCATTACCAGAATCATCCTTGATCGCGACGTAGTCATCATCGTTGACAGCCCCGTCGCCGTTAACGTCGAACACCGAGTAGGTGAGTCTGGCCCCCGAGATGGGATCCAGCTCCATCAACCAAGAGCGGCCACCAAAGTCACAGGCATCCGCCGACGGGATCAAGGTATTGAAGATCAGTCGCTTATGCCGATAGAGCATCTCGGAGACGGCCCGCTCACCGACCCCCTTGCTAAAGCTTGGCGATTTCAATAGCAGATACCAACCCTTTTGGCTGGTGTAATTGACATTCCGGTTGGAGACAACCCTCACGTTGAACTTGATAGTGGTGCCGTTGGCCACAAACTCATGGGTGATGATCTGCTGCAACAGCTGGCTACTGAGCACGGTAGCCCCCGTATCCCAGATACCGTACACCGCTTCCAGCCTCGGCGTGGCGGGAACCAGTTTGTCATCATTAGTAAAATAACTGCCAGTCCCCATCATCACCATAACCCCCCCTTTAGGGTGCCGAATAGCCAAAGGACGCATGGTGATCGGCTGACGCGTACCGGCACTGCAGCTGCCATTACAGGCCTGGAACAGCGGCTTGGGCTTGTTGCCCGTTTTCAAAGCACTTCCCCACTGGGCACTGTTTCTGTCAGTCAGATCGAATTTCCACAGATTGCCGTGCAGGTCACCGGCATAGACATAGTCGACAACCCTGTCCCCGTCTTGATCTACCGGCAAGGGGGAAGATAGACCGTTGGGCTCGCTGGAAGACCCTACCTCGGTATCAATCTCTTTGATGATGGCGCCAGTCGCCAGATCCAGCACAAAAAGCCTCGCAGTCTGACTGGTGCTGTTGTAACCATTCGCAACCAGAGCAACCCATTTGTTGTCGGCTTTGACACGTACCAGAGTGGGTGCCGCCAGTGCAACCCCCATTTCGCTATCGGTGAACTCCCACAGCATCTTGTCGGCGGTGAAGTTATCCGGGGCCGTCACATCGATGGCAAATACCGCCTTGCCACCGGCACCGGTGGATCCCAGCAAGATGCTCTTCCAGCGACTGCCCAGATAGGCATCGCCCACCTTGGGCGTCCCATCCACATAGTAGCGATGGCTGTAATTCGGTCTGGTCAACTGATTCAGCTCGCCCAGCAGGCTGGACGGGATATAGGCCAGTCGCTCGACACCGTCGGCGACTCGAAATCCGTGCAGCATACCGTCATTGGCACCGACATAGAGCATGGGTGGGCGGCGGGTAATCGCCGTCGAGCTTAGAAAAGCCTGGTAACCCTCCCGCTCGGTCTGGGTCAGACCGGCTGCACTGCTGTAACCGTAATCACGCTTGCCCACGTAGACGGGATCAGAATTGATGATGTCGCCGAGCAGATCACTACGATTACGAAACGCACCACCATTGCGCTGCTCACCACTGCGATCACCGCGCAGATAGGCGACACGGCTTTCTCCCTGGTTGTCACCAGCGACATTGAATAGAGCCCGGTTGGTCACATTCAGCGTATCCCAACGAAAGGGGATGCCGACACCATCTTGCCGGGTGAAGATATTGCGTGCCGAAGGCTCGGGGATCAAGGTAGCGGCATCCCAAGCGATCTCCCCAAGGGTGCCATCGCTGTTCAGCGGGATCGAGACCAGTTGCCCCGACCAGTCGCCGCTGTTGTAGCGGGCCTGGTAGATGTGGGTATTGCTGTCCAGCCGGGTTGCGTTGGCGGTTACCGAGCTGGCGGAGCTGTTACGGGCGGCAATCTGTGCCAGCGTACTGCTCAGGGCTGCGGCGAAGGTATCGGGATCTGCCGCGCTGAAGAAATTCCCTTTGCTGTTGACGGCAGCATGCCACAGATCGTCGATCTTGAACTCATCGGAATCATAAGGATTCGGCCAGCGGCTCGGGATACCGTTGGCCGGATTGAGCGAACCGTTGACCCCGAGCCCGACGGTAAAGTTGACCAGATGCTGCCAATTGGCCGGATCCGCCGTGCTGGTTGGCACCTTGTTGGCGAGATCGGGGCGCAGATCTCTCTTCCAGTACTGGTAGGCCACATCGGCCAGCGTATTCTCGATGCTATCTTTGTCCTGATCGCCGACCGAGGGGGAATCACCGTTCCAGTAGCCATCCGTCATCAGGATGTTGTAGCTCTGGCGGCAAGTCAGATGAGGAAGCGTGCTGCCGGCACGGGCAGACCAGGGGCCATTATTGTCACTGCGGGAAAAATACTCCCCTACCTCTTTCAGGCCGGTACGCAGCGGTGTCCCCTTCGCCAAAATATCGCGGCCATACAGTTCATTGAAAAATGCGCTTCGGTCGGTACCCGAAAAAGGGGTGACACCACGAATAACACTATCCTTGGCGTTGATGGTGGCAAAGCCGACCCGAATTCCCTCTCCCTGACTGGCAAAAGCTCGTCCCACGCCTGCACGAGCAGCCAAAATCCGCGAGCGGTAATAGGTATACCAGTTGGCAAAGTTCTGGATCTCTTCGTCATAGCTACAAAGGGGAGCGTTTTTGCAGTCACTGCGATTGGGGCGACCGTCATAGACGGTGGCCACCGCTTTGTTTATCACCACCCGGGTATAGTTCTTGGCGTTGAATACATTGCCACTTCCCTTGTAGTCAAAATAGACAGCCGGCCAGAAACTCTCGTCTTGGTTGTAATAATCAGGAGAAAACTCAGTGTAATAGATGGCCCACCATGCTCGATTGGTTTCAGTCAGGTTGCGACAACCGGCCGCCGTCTTCATAGGGTTGTGAGGGGCACAGGTCACTTTGGCATTTGCCATCAAGGAGCCATCCGCATTGGCCCAGGGACGATAGGTCAGCTGCGGGTTGTAATAGAGCTTGTTGTTATGGCTGGAGCGCACGTAGGCATTGCGGGCATTGTCGCTAGCAAAGGTGATCGTATAGTTGGAGTAATCGTCATTCCCATAAACATTGTTGGCTCGTGGGTAGACATAGCGTGCTTCGTTCTCGATCAAGGACTCGGGCATGATCTCGAAATGCATCGAACCCGAATCATCCAGGGTAAACATGATATTGGGATCGGCCCGGGTGCCGAGATAGAGGGGAACCTGGGCAATATCGAGCGCCGCCTGCGCCGAAGTGCAGCAGAGCATCATCGAAAGACCAAAACCGAGTTTGCCCATACCCCGCCTCCTAGCGACTATAGGTCGATTGCAACAGCACCCGGCTCTCGTCAGAGAGACCAAATCCCCTTGCTGTAATACGATATAGACGACGCTCACTGATGGGCTCATCGACTGCCATATCCTCGCTCCCCCCCAGGGTATAGGGCAGCCGTTCGATAAAGTATTCGGGTGCGCGCCCCGCCAGACCGCTGTTGGCATAGGTGCGCCAGGATGTGGAGGGTGATGCGGGATCCACCGCAGTATCGACAAATTCATACAGGCCCGAGCTGTTGTCATAAGGACCCGAGTTGCCAGCCTCGATATAGCGTTCGGCAGCGCGCAGGCCCGCTTCTGCCGCCTGCAATGCCTGCAGCGCCTCTTTCTGGTTACCCGCCATCTTCTCTTGCAACTGCGCCCCACGCATACTGGCCATACCCAGCAGGCTCACCATGACCAGAAAAATCAGGCTGATCACCAGCGCCATCCCCTGCTGTCGATCCATCATGACTGGGCTCCTCAAGGTAGCCGGTTGCGCAGCGCAACTGTGGTTTCGGCGACCCAGTACCAGTTGCGATCGGTCGCCCGGAAGGTGGCTCCGGCAAAGCTAAGGGCCTGCGGAGACGACACCACATTGCCTTGGTTACTGCGCATAAGAAGCTGTACTCCAATCCCCAGTACATTGTTCCAATTTGGATTGCTGGCGGCGTTCACATAGCGATCTGCCGCCCGATCCCGGTTCTGATCCTCGCCGAATGTAAGTTGCATATTGGCCACCCCTTCGATAAGGGGCATACCTGCAGCCACCCCGTTCTTGCGATAAAGCGCGTAGGGGCTGCTGGCAGAGGGGCGGGCGATATAGTAGAGACGGGTTTCCACCCTGTTCACGACCGAGCCAAGACCGAATCGCTCCTCGGGTGGGCTGCTGGCCCCCCCCCAGGAACTGCTGGCATTGCCTGGCGTATATTTGTTGTCATTGGAGTGGACGATATTGACCTCACGCCCCCCTGCCACACCCTGTACTTTGGTGACCTGAAATATTCTGGCCTTCTGACAGTCGGAGACCATGACGATATCTCCCTCGCACAGATCGCTATAACCCTGTGCGCCGGAACCACAATAGTCGGCCTTGCTGGATAGCTGCTGCACAAACAGCTGGGCGGCACTGTTATGATTATCACGACTGAGCGGAACCCCAACCCCAACCGGCCCCTGAACCAACAGGATATCGCTACCCGGCATGGGTCTGGGCTCGGAACCGCTGAACAGAGCAGACAGCTCGGCTGGCAAAGTGGACGTCACATTGTCGTAACCACGCAAAAAGGTGGTGAAGTTGTAGGGCAGTGCCGTACTGTTATTGAGGGTATTGGTGATATTGACCCCCTGTTTGCTGAGACACCCCTGATAGCCCACCATACGCAGCTCTTTTTGCAGCAGATTGGTGGCAAATCCGCTATCTTCCCGCACCCGGGCAATGGCCTCGCCAGTGAGATAGGTTTTGTGATTGCCGAGAAACACCTGAATCATGACCCCCACCGTTATCAGCGAGAGCACCAAGGCGATCATCACCTCGACCAAGCCGATCCCGTGCTGGTGTAGCGGCAAACCGCTCCTGCTCATAGGTCCGTCCTCAGGATCATGCTGCGCGACGCAGGATCAGTCGACAGCCGACTGCTATCCCACTGAATAGTGATGGTGGCCCTTCCGGCACTGACCGATACGGCGCCATCGCCACCTGGTAGCTCGGCTACGACCCGCTTCCAGTGTTGCAGATCCTGAACCGCCATAGAGCTACCCGAGACAGTTTCGCCCAAGTCGATATTGTATTGCCCGTTCAGAGCCGCGCTGCGATTAGCCCGCATCATGTCGTTGATCATGTATGCATACTGGGTCGCCTCGGTACGCGTCAGCGCCGACTGGTTACTCTTGAGAGCCTGCAGTTGCAGAGTCGCCATGCCCAGAATACCGATGGAGAGCACCAGTACCGAGATCATGATTTCAAGCAGTGACAAACCCCGTTCTCGCATCATGGGCAGCTAGCCTCGGTAATGGAAGGGCGACCAGCCACTGTGATGTTGATATCACGGGAGGGCTCATTCCGACACTCATCAGGACGCAGGGAAAATACCCGTGCCAACGGAGTGCGGCCATCAAGAAAACCCTCGCTATTAAAACGCAGCAGGGAGGTATTGCTGCTCAATACCCCGCCCCCCATGTCGGGAAAGCCTCGCAACAACTCACCATTATCCAGTATGCCGTTACCGTTGCCATCGACCCAGATCTGCCAGCCAGCCTCCCAGTGATGCTGGGTCAGGTTATCGGCAGAGGCGGAGAGGGTCACTACCGTGTTGCGGCGAATGGCTTCTGAGCGGGCAAGGTTGATGGCCGCAACAAAGTTGTTAGCCTGAGTATTGAGAGAAATAGTGCGCAGCAAAGCGTTGAAGGAAGGAACCCCCAACGTGAGTAACAAAGAGACGAGCGCTATGGTGACCATAAGCTCGATAAGGCTAAAACCTGAACGCAAAAACATCCTGTTTCGCTCTGATTTATTCCAGGAGGACAGACACACTCCATGTGTGCTAAGCCAGAATAAGGGCTTGCTGGCAGTCTATGCCGGGCACTTGGGGTTTCAATCCCGGCAATGCAAAAGTTCGAGCTACATCATCAATTTTTGCTGCGATCTGGTTGCGAACATGCACAAAGGACTCGTTGGGACCAAAAAAGCCACCTCAACGAGGTGGCTTTGGCAATAAACCGACATCTAGCGAGATGACAGGGATCAGAGGATCCGCAGCTCGGGTGGTACCTCAAACACCACGTTCTCTTCACGGCCAGGATGCTCGGCGACCACCTTGCCACCCAGCTCCCGCAGGCGGGCAATCACGTTTTGCACCAGCACCTCGGGGGCGGATGCACCTGCAGTGACGCCGATCGCCTTCACCCCTTCCAGCCAGCTCTCCTCGATCATCGACGCATCGTCGATAAGATAGGCTCTGGCGCCCACCTTCTCGGCCAACTCGCGCAGACGGTTGGAGTTGGAGGAGTTACGCGACCCCACCACCAGCATAGCGTCCACCAGCCCAGCCATCTCCCGCACCGCATCCTGACGGTTCTGGGTGGCGTAGCAGATATCGTCCTTGCGCGGCCCCTGGATCTTGGGAAAGTGCTTGCGCAGCGCATCGATCACGTCAGAGGTCTCATCCACGCTCAGGGTGGTCTGGGTAACGAAGCAGAGATCATCCGGATTCTTCACCTGGAGCTTGGCCACATCTTCCGGTGTCTCCACCAGATACATGCCGCCTTCGCGATTCTCGTATTGCCCCATGGTCCCGATCACCTCGGGGTGGCCAGCATGACCGATAAGCACAGCTTCGGAGCCCTTGCGACTGGCGCGATGGACTTCCATGTGAACCTTGGTCACCAGCGGACAGGTGGCATCGAATACCTTGAGGGCGCGGGACTTGGCCATCTCGCGCACTGTCTTGGCCACGCCGTGGGCAGAGAAGATGACGATGCTGTCGTCCGGCACCTCGTCGAGCTCCTCGACGAAGACGGCGCCCGCATCTTTCAGCTTGTTCACCACATAACGGTTATGCACCACTTCGTGGCGGACATAGATGGGGGCCCCAAACTTCTCCAGCGCGCTCTCGACAATGCTGATGGCGCGATCGACACCGGCGCAAAAACCGCGAGGGTTAGCGAGCAGAATATCCATTAATGCACCTTCTCCTCATCATCAACGTCCAGGATCTCCACCTCGAAGGTGACGGTATGACCGGCCAGCGGGTGGTTGAAATCGACCGTCACCGACATCCCGGCTACCGCCCGGATAATGCCCGGCAGCTCGCTGCCATTGGGCTGATCGAACAGGATGATGGTGCCGACTTTTGGCTCCACATCGGCGCCAAACTTGGCACGGTCGAGATGGTAGATGTTATCGGGGTTGGAGAGGCCAAAGGCCTCTTCCGGCGCCAGAGTAAAACTCTTGCTCTCCCCTTCGCACAGGCCCAGCAGACACTGCTCGAAGGTGGGGGTCAGGCTGCCATCGCCCATCCGCAGGCGGGCAGGTTTGCCGTGCAGCGCCGTGCTGTCGGCAACCGAGCCATCTTCCAGCTTGATGGAGAAGTGGAACAGCACGCTGCTGTTAGCGGTGATCTGCTGGCTCATGCCTGCTCCTTTTTCTCACCACGGAAACCGTCCAGCACGATCATGGCGGCCCCGATAAAGATAAAGCTGTCGGCCAGATTGAATGCCGGCCAGTGCGCACGCTGCCAGTAGAAGTCGAGGAAATCGACCACATGGCCCAACACCAGTCGATCAAAGACGTTGCCGAGGGCGCCGCCGATGATGAGTGAATAGGCGATACCGCTCCAACGCTGGGTCACCGACTGCTTGCGCAGCCAGTGGATCAGCAATCCACAGATGGCAAAAGCCAGCACCGCGAAGAACCAGCGCTGCCAGCCCCCCTGATCAGCCAGAAAGCTGAATGCGGCGCCCTTGTTGTAGACGTGAACCAGATTGAAGAAGGGGGTGATCTCCACCCCCGGGTAACCAAATGGCAGCAACTTGACCACGGCGAGCTTGCTCGCCTGGTCCAGTACAAAGGCCAGCACTGCCAGCCACAGCCAACGCAGGCCGCTTTTATGTTGAGTCATGTTCATCAGGCAAATTGACGAGTTTCGCCGTCACCCTCAACGTTGGTCACACAGCGACCACAGATCTCTTCGTGACCCGCGATGGTGCCCACATCTTCCACATGGTGCCAGCAGCGGTCGCACTTGGCGGCGGCAGACTGGGCCACGCTCAGCCACAGGTCATCACGCTCGGTCGTCACAGAGCCTTCCGGCGCAGTGTCAGCCACCACCACCTTGGCTTTGGAGGTGAGCAGCACGAAGCGCAGCTCATCAGCCAGGGCATTCAGGCGTGCAGCCAGCTCCGGCTTGGCGAACAGGGTCAGTTCGGCCTGCAGGGAGCCGCCGATACGCTTCTCGCCACGGGCCACTTCCAGCGCCTTGTTCACTTCACCACGCACGGTGAGGATCTCGGCCCAGAACTCGTCGTTCAGCACTTCGCCCGCTTCCAGCCCGAACAGGCCGTCGTACCACTCCTCGGTGAAGACGAACTCACCGCGCTCGCCCGGCAGCAGGGCCCAGATTTCATCGGCGGTGAAGCTCATGATCGGCGCCATCCAGCGCACCATGGCTTCGGCGATGTGATAGAGGGCGGTCTGGCAAGAGCGACGGGCCAGGCTGTCAGCCTTGGCGGTGTACTGACGATCCTTGATGACATCCAGATAGAAGGAGCCCATCTCGATGGAGCAGAACTGCATCAGCTTCTGAGTTACGCCGTGGAAGTTGTACTCGTCGAATGCCGCCATGATCTCGGCCTGTACCGCTTTGGCACGACCGACAGCCCAACGATCCACCACTACCATGTCGGCAGGCGCCACCATGTCGGTCGCCGGATTGAAGCCGTTCAGGTTGGCCAGCAGGAAGCGGGCAGTGTTGCGAATACGACGATAAGCATCGGCAGAGCGCTTGAGGATCTCGTCGGAGACAGTCATCTCGCCGGTGTAGTCAGTGCTCGCTACCCACAGACGCAGGATGTCGGCACCCAGCTTGTTCATTACGTCCTGCGGGCTCACCACGTTGCCGATGGACTTGGACATCTTGCGACCCTGACCATCCACGGTGAAGCCGTGAGTCAGCACCTGGTTGTAGGGAGCCTTGTCTTTCATGGCCACGCCGATCATCAGGGAGGACATGAACCAGCCACGGTGCTGGTCAGAACCTTCCAGATACATGTCGGCCGGCTTGCCGTTGAACTCGGGACGGGCATCAACCACGGAAGCATGGGTAGAACCGGAGTCAAACCAGACGTCCAGAGTGTCAGGCACCTTGTCATACATGTCGGCGTCGCTACCCAGCAGCTCGGCCTTGTCCAGATCCCACCATGCCTGAATGCCGGACTGCTCGACCCGCTTGGCGACCTCGTGCATCAGGCGCACAGATTCCGGGTGCAGTTCCTGGGTCTCTTTGTGGACGAACAGGGAGATAGGCACACCCCAGGTGCGCTGACGGGAGATACACCAGTCAGGACGGTTCTCGACCATCGCCTGAATGCGGTTTTTACCCCAAGCCGGTACCCAGCCGCTCTGGCCTTGCTGGGCAATGCCGTCCTTCTCGATGCGCTCGATCTCTTCCAGCGCGCGCTTGCGCAGACCCTTCTGCTCCATGCTGATGAACCACTGCGGGGTGGCACGGAAGATGATCGGGGTCTTGTGACGCCAGCAGTGCGGATAGGAGTGGTTGAACACCTTGTGGTGCAGCAGGGCGCCGCGCTCGGTCAGCACTTCGATCACGGAGGCATTGGCCTTGAACACATGCTGGCCGGCAAACAGTTCGGTATCCGGCAGGTAAACACCGTTGCTGCCAACCGGGTTGGCCACTTCCAGACCGTACTTCTGACCGACCACGAAGTCTTCCTGACCGTGGCCAGGGGCGGTGTGAACGGCACCGGTACCGGCATCCAGGGTGACGTGGTCACCCAGTACCACAGGTACATCGAAGCTGTAGAAGGGGTGGTTGAAGCGCAGCAGCTCGAGCGTGGCACCCTTGGCATAGCCCAGATTGTGGAACTTCTCGATACCGGCGCGATCCATGACGTCCTTGACCAGCTCTGCGGCCAGGATCAGACGCTCGGGGTGCTCACCTTCAACCTGCACCAGTGCGTAATCCAGATCGGCGTGCATGGCGATGGCGCGGTTGGCTGGCAGGGTCCACGGGGTAGTGGTCCAGATCACCGCAGAGATCGGGCCCTTGCCGGTGTGGCCTTCGGCACAGTCAAACTTGGCGGTAACGGTCGCCTCATCAACGGCCTTGAAGCGCACATCGATGGAGGGAGAGTTCTTGTCGTAGTACTCAACCTCGGCTTCAGCCAGCGCGGAGCCGCAATCGGTACACCAGTGCACCGGTTTGGAACCTTTGTGCAGGTGGCCGTTTTCAACGATCTTGGCCATGGAACGGATGATGTTGGCTTCGGTGCCAAAATCCATGGTCAGGTAGGGGTGTTCCCAGTCGCCCAGCACACCCAGACGGATGAAGTCGGTCTTCTGCGCTTCGATCTGGGTCTTGGCGTATTTGCGGCACTCGGCGCGGAATTCGGCAGCGGAAACCTTCTCGCCCGGCTTGCCGACCATGCCTTCTACTTTCAGTTCGATAGGCAGACCGTGGCAATCCCAACCCGGCACATAGGGGGAATCGAAACCGGAGAGGCCCTTGGACTTGATGATGATGTCTTTGAGGATCTTGTTGACCGAGTGACCGATGTGAATGTTACCGTTCGCATAGGGGGGGCCATCATGCAGAATGAAAGAAGGCTTGCCCGCTTTGGCGCGGCGAATAGCGCCGTAGAGATCCTGATCGTACCAACGTTTCAGCATGTTGGGTTCGCGCTTGGCCAGATCGCCACGCATCGGAAACTCGGTTTCCGGAAGATTCAGGGTGTGTTTATAGTCGCTCATCAGTCCTGGGTTCCCTTCTTTTCTAAAAGAGTGCTGGGTAAATTGAATTGTGGCAGCCCGAACCAGGCTCGGGCCGCCAGGGCATCTCGTTCGATCTGCTCTTTCAAGGCAGTGAAAGAGGCAAACTTCTGCTCTTCGCGCAGCTTGTGGCGAAGCAGCACCTTGACCTGCTGACCATATAGATCACCAGAAAAATCAAATAGATGTACTTCCAATCTGGCTTGTGTACCGCTCAAGGTCGGCCGTACACCCACATTGGCTACACCGGGGAAGGTCTTGCCGGAACATATCACTTCCACCGCAAACACGCCACCGACCGGGATCACCTGACGCTTGAGGGCCAGATTGGCAGTGGGAAAACCTATGGTGCGCCCCAGCTTGTCGCCGTGGGCCACCCGGCCGCTGATGGTATAGGGACGGCCAAGCATCAGCTCCACCTCCGCCATCCTGCCCGCCTTGAGTGCTTCACGCACCAGGGTGCTGCTGACCCGCTGCCGTTCGAGCTGGAAGCTCTGGGTACTGATCACCTCGAAGCCGAAGCGATGGCCCGCCTCTTCCAGCAGGTGGAAATCCCCTTCCCGCCCCTTGCCGAAGCGAAAATCATCGCCGACCACCAGGTAGCGCACTCCGAGCTTCTCCACCAGCAACTGCTCGATGAATGTCGAGGCCGCCTGCTCGGCAAAGCGGTGGCTGAAGCGCACACAGAGCATGCGGTCGATATGCAGCCCCTGCAGCGCTTCGTACTTTTCCCGCAACCGGCTCAGCCGAGCGGGCGCAGCTGTGCCGGCAAACAGCTCCAGCGGCTGCGGCTCAAACAGCATGACGCAGGCGGGCAATCCCAGCTGGGCCGCTTTCTCCTTGAGACGTGCCAATACCGCATGGTGACCCTGATGAACCCCATCAAAGTTTCCAATGGTTAATACACATCCCCGGTGACGGGGCTTGAGATTGTGAATGCCGCGAATAAGCTCCATCAGTGCCTTGTGCGTTGCTGCCATGGAAATCGGCGGATTATATATCAGGCAGCAGGCAGGGTCAGCCCTCATAGCCTGATTTCAACTATCCGGGCCCAATCACGCCCCCTGCTGCGCCATGAGGCACTATCCCCATGGCGCAGCAGGATCACGGCTACTGCTGCCCCGATTTAAGGTGACGCGGCCGAATGCCCAGCAGCAGCAACACCACGGCATAGACCGCAGCCCCCAGCGACAGCAGCATGGTCAGCTGCAAACTGGCCTTGCCCATGCTCCATGCGCCCCACTGGGCCAAATCTGGCGACAGATAGGCGAGCACGCCCCCCATCAGCACGCTGGCGACCAGCAGCTTGAGGCAGAACACGCCAGTCTGGCGGGAGGGACGATAGACGCTCTGCTGGTACAACCCCTTGAACAGCAAGGCCGCATTCAGAGTGCCCGAGCAGGCGGTCGAGAGCGCCAGCCCCACGTAACCGAGCGGGTAGATGAAGATGAGGTTGCAGACCATGTTGGCAATCATCGACATCACCCCGATCCGCACCGGCGTCTTGGTGTCCTGACGGGCGTAGTAACCGGGCGCCAGCACCTTGATCAGCATCAGGGAGAGCAGACCGGTAGTGGAGGCCAGCAGGCTGGCGCTCGACATGCTCACTTCATGCAGGCCAAATTCGCCGCGCATGAACAGTACTCGCAAAATGGGCTCGCGCATCACCGCAATGCCTATCATGGCGGGCAGACCGAGCAACATCACCATCCGCACCCCCCAATCCATGGTGCGGGAGAAGTCGGCCGGATCGGCATCCACATGCTTCTTGGCCAGCGCAGGCAGGATCACGGTACTGATGGCCACTGCAAACAGACCGAGGGGGAACTCCAGCAGGCGATCCGAGTAGTAGAGGTAACTGATGGCACCGGTCGCGAGGAAAGAAGCCAGCATAGTGTTGACCAGCAGGTTGATCTGGCTGACCGATACCCCGAACAGGGCGGGGATCATCAGGGTGCGGATCTTCACCACCCCAGGGTGATTCCATCCCCACTTGGGCCATACCAGCATGTTGATTTGGCGCAAAAAGGGGTACTGGAACAGAAACTGCACCAAACCGCCCAAAAAGACACCAATCGCCAGCGAGATCTCAGGTTTGTCCATCAGCGGTGCAATCCACCAGGCCGCCGCAATCATGGTGATGTTGAGAAACACCGGCGTAAACGACGAGACTGCAAAGCGGCCGAAGGTGTTGAGGATGGCCCCCGCCATGGCGGTAAAAGTGATAAACCAGAGGTAGGGGAAGGTGATCTTGAGCATCAGACTGGCGAGCTCGAACTTCTCGGCCGCAGGGCCGCCATGCAGCCAGTCCCAGAACCAGCCCCAGCCAAACAGCGCGGTCAGCACACCCGACCCCAGCACACCAAGCAGGGTGACCACAGTCACTATGCCCCCCAGCGTGCCCGCAACCGCCGCCAGCAATTCACGCACCTCCCCCTCATCGCCATTTTTCTTGTACTCCGTCATCACGGGAACAAAGGCCTGGTTGAAGGCACCTTCGGCGAACAGGCGACGCAGAAAGTTGGGAATGCGATTGGCAAAAAAGAAGACGTCGGCGGCCACCCCGGCACCGAGCAGATTTGCGATGACCACATCGCGAACCAAGCCCATTACGCGGGATGCCAGCGTCATTCCGGACACTATCATGCCGGATTTGATCAATTTCTTACTCAAGACGAGGCCTCTGGAACTGTCAGAATGAAAAGAATGCTGCTAGAATCGGCCGACAGTTTAACCGTCTCCCTACTGACACACCACCGGGAGGCGGTGTTTATTTGCACAAATCATTTGACAATATGTGGTTGGAAGGGCATATTTCCGGGCCTTTTCAATACACTCGCTAAGACAGTTTTAGGAGTTTTACCTTGGCTAACATCAAATCTGCTAAGAAGCGCGCTCTTCAGTCAGAAAAACGCCGTCAGCACAACGCCAGCCGTCGTTCCATGACCCGTACCTACCTGAAGAAAGTCATTGCTGCTATCGCCTCTGGCGACAAAGCTGCTGCGACTGCCGCTTTCGCTGTTGCTCAGCCGATCATGGATCGTATGGCGACCAAAGGCCTGATCCACAAGAACAAAGCTGCTCGTCACAAGAGCCGCCTGTCTGCCCAGATCAAAGCTATGGCTTAATCAGCTTCTGCTGATCAAAGCTGAAAAAACCGGCCTTAGTGCCGGTTTTTTATTTATCTGCGCTGCAATAAAGTCGATGCAGCAAACTGATCATTTCACGCACCTCATGGCTGCGCAGCGAATAGTAGACCGTCTGGGCCTCTTTGCGCGTCGTCACCAGCTCATCCCGCCGCAGCAGCGCCAGATGCTGTGACAAGGCCGACTGACTCAATCCCAATCGCTCGTTGAGCTCCCCCACTGACAGTTCGCGCTCCAGCAACTGGCACAGAATAAACAGCCGCCGCTCGTTGGCCAGCGCCTTGAGCAAGGCCACCGCCTTACTCGCATTGGCTTCCATCTCTTCAAGTTGCATCACATCTCTCCTCTACCACTCATCGCCGATGATACGTGGTGACGGGTCGTTTTAAAACGACAGGGTGGCCGGCTGGATGGCGGAGAAGTTCTCCTGCCCGGAAAAGAGAAAGGTAAAATCGCTCTCGCAGACCCGCTTCACCGCCGGATGCTGGATCATCCGCTCGGCGAAGATGACGTAATACTCCTCCATCAGATCCTGGGTTTCCCCGATCAGCATCACCCCCTCCCCCTCGAGGATCTCCTCCCGATAGATGGTGGGGGCCATGAAAATCCCCTGATTGAAGAAGCCAAACGCCTTCATCAAGGCGGCATCATCAAACTCGCCAAGAATGCTGGGGGAGACACCCTGCTGCTCGAACCACTGGGTCAGCTGACGCCCCATGGCGGTACGACGACCGGGGATCAGCAGCTTGCGCTCTTCCAGACAGGCTGGAAAGGGCTTTTCGGGCAATGGCGCCTTGCAGAAGAAGCTGACGCCACAGCCACCCAACCGCTTAGAGAGCAGCCCCGCATGCTGGCTGGAGTCCACTGGACAGTCGGAGAGGATCATATCCAGCTTGTGTTCGCTCAGCTGCTCCAGCAGCAGTTCGTGGGTCGATTCGAAACAGCGCAGATGGATGGAACCATCATTGGGGATGACAGAGAGCAGCACGCGGCTGGCAAGGCGCTTGGAGAGGGCATCGGCGATGCCGACGTCGAACAGGATCTGGCTCTCCTTGCGGTAGTTGACGATATCGAGCATCTCGTAGGAGAGGCTGAACATCTTGTCGGCATAACGAAATACCAGCTGGCCCAGCTCGGTTGCCTCAAGGGAGCGTCCCTTGCGCTTGAGCAGCTTGCCACCGAGGCGCTGCTCCAGCAGCTTGATCTGGCCGGTGACCGTCTGCGGGGTCAAAAAAAGGGCTTCCGCTGCCTGGGTAACGGAGCCCTTCTTCTGAGTCATCCAGAAATAGTAGAGATGGTTGTAGTTAAGGTGTGACATCCGATGGGGTTCCCGCTTGACGCGGACTCCGGTAGCAGCTGAGTTCAACCGCCAGAATGTCATACATGTCGCTAACCGAGTCAACCTTGTTCGCGCCAAACTGCTCCATCAGGCTGGCCTTGAGGCGCGCCTTGTCAGGCATCCGGTCAGCACAATAACGCTTGTTGGAACGCTTTACCATCTCGCCAGCCCGGCTGCTTAGCGCCCGCTCGGAGAAGGTCTCGCCAAAGCGCGCCTTGGCCTGCTTGTCCCCCAGCAGCAGGGCGCTGTCTACCACCCCGTTCAGATAGGCAGAGCAGTTCGCCGAAGTGGCGTCCTGCTTGCAATCCTCCAGCCCGCCGGCCCATGCCGTGGGGCTCAACAACAGCATCAACAACCCTGTATGCAGCTTCATAGTCCCTCCGTACTCTGTTCCCCTTCACCCTTGGGAAGGGCCATGCGCAAGGCCAGATAGCCGACTACCGCCGCCATAGTGGAGCCCACCAGGATCCCGAGGCGAGAGTAGCTGCCGTAATCCAGCCCACCGTGCTCGAAGGCGAGAGACGCGATAAACATCGACATAGTGAACCCGATGCCACAGAGGATGCTGACCGCAAAAATCTGCTTGAAGTTGACCCCGGGCGGCAACTGGGCGATGCCCAGCTTGACCGACAGCCAGCTGATGGTGAACACCCCGAGCGGCTTGCCGATAAACAGCCCCAGCATGATCCCCATAGGTACCGGACTCAGCAGGGAGGAAAGACCAATCCCTTCCAGCGATACCCCGGCGTTGGCAAAGGCAAACAGCGGCAGGATCAGATAGGCACTCCAGGGGTGCAGTTGATGCTCCAGATACTTGAGCGGCGAGGCGTAACGCTTGCCGTTAAGCGGGACCATAAAACCGACTACCACACCGGCCAGGGTCGCATGAACGCCAGACTTGAGCACCGCAACCCAGAGCACCAGGCCAACCAGCATGTAAAGGCTGATCCTGTCCTCACCACGACGATTCATCCAAAGCAGAGTGAGGGTTGCCAGAATACCGATGGCCAGCGCCTCCAGCGACAGCTGCTGGGTATAGAAGAGCGCGATGATGATGATGACACCGAGGTCATCCATGATGGCCAGTGCCAACAGGAATACCTTGAGGCTCACCGGCACCCGCTTGCCGAGCAGCGCCATCACCCCGAGGGCAAAGGCGATGTCGGTCGCAGCCGGGATCGCCCAGCCAGCACGCGCCACTTCGTCCGAGTAGTTGAAAAAGGCGTAGATCAAGGCCGGAGCCAGCATGCCGCCAACTGCAGCAATAGCCGGAAAGGTCGCCTGAACCCGGGTCGAGAGCGCCCCTTCCAGCATTTCACGCTTCACTTCCAGACCAACCAGCAGGAAGAAGATCGCCATAAAGCCATCGTTGATCCAGAGCAGCAGTGGCTTGTTGATGTCGAGAGCCGCGATGCGCACCTGCACCGGCGTGTCGAGAAACGCCTGATACCCGCCAGCCAGCGCGGTATTGGCTAAAATCATTGCCAGCATGGCAGCCATGATCAGAATAATTCCGGAGGCGGCCTCCAGCTTCAGGAACTTTTTGATTACGTCACTCATGGTTAAATTTTCCACCGTATTGCTTTGGTTTGAGTCTATCTCCTGCAACAACCAATGGAAAATCGTTTCTTGCTGCTCAATACAACGAAAAAACCGAAGGCAAAATAGAACATACCTGCTAAAAGCAGGTTTTTCCTCGTCTCTGGCTACCGTCTTATTAATCAATAAAATGAATTTTCAATTATTTAACTGCATAAAAAAGGCGCCCTGAGGCGCCTTGCTATCAGATGGCGACGGGCGCCTTGATGCCTGGGTGGGGGTCATAACCCTCGATCTCGAAATCCTCGAACTTATAGTCGAAGATGGAGTCAGGTTTACGCTTGATCATCAGGGTCGGCAGCGGGCGCGGCTCGCGGGATAGCTGCAGCGCAGTCTGCTCCATGTGGTTGGAGTAGAGGTGCACATCACCGCCAGTCCAGACGAAGTCACCCACTTCCAGATCGCACTGCTGGGCCATCATGTGGGTCAGCAGGGCATAGCTGGCGATGTTGAACGGCAGGCCGAGGAACACATCACAGCTGCGCTGGTAAAGCTGGCAGGAGAGCTTGCCGTCCGCCACATAGAACTGGAAGAAGGCGTGGCAGGGAGCCAGCGCCATCTTGTCCAGCTCGCCCACGTTCCAGGCGGATACGATGATGCGGCGCGAATCAGGGTTGTGCTTGATGTCATCCACCGCCTTCTGGATCTGGTCGATGACAGACCCGTCAGCCGCAGGCCAGGAGCGCCACTGCGCGCCGTAAACCGGCCCCAGATCGCCATTCTCGTCGGCCCACTCATCCCAGATGCTGACGCCATTTTCCTTCAGATAGGCGGTATTGGTATCGCCATTGAGGAACCAGAGCAGCTCGTGAATGATGGAGCGCAGGTGGCACTTCTTGGTGGTCACCAGCGGGAAACCTTCCGCCAGATTGAAGCGCATCTGATGGCCGAACAGGGAGACAGTACCGGTGCCGGTACGGTCTGACTTGACGGTCCCCTCATCGAGGATTTTCTGCATCAGGTCGAGATAAGCTCGCATTATTTCGCCTCCTTCACGGCATTACCGAACAACTGCGGACGCTTGTAGGCGGCCCAGATCATCAGGGCACCGGCGATAATCATCGGGGTGGAGAGGATCTGGCCCATGCTGATCTCCTGAAAGTAGAGACCGAGCTGGCTGTCCGGTTGGCGCACAAACTCCACCAGGAAGCGGAACAGGCCGTAGAACAGCAGGAACATGCCGGAGATGGCACCGCGCGGCGGATTCTTGCGCCAGAACAGGTTGAGGATGATGAACAGCACCACCCCTTCCAGTGCGAACTGGTAGAGCTGGGAGGGATGACGCGGCTCGGGGCCGGCCTCCGGGAAGATGATGGCCCAGGGCACATCGGTGACCCGGCCCCACAGCTCGCCGTTGAGGAAGTTGCCGATCCGGCCAACGCCGAGACCGAACGGAATGAGCGGTGCCACAAAGTCGGCCACGGTGAAGAAGTGGCGCTTGGTCTTGTGGGCAAACCAGATCATCGCGGTGATCACCCCGATCAACCCACCGTGGAACGACATACCGCCGGTCCAGATCTTGAACAGATAGGTGGGATCCGCGAGGAAGAGATCGAAGTTGTAGAACAGTACGTAACCGACACGGCCACCGAGGATCACCCCGAGGAAGCCGTAAAACAGCAGATCCGACACCTCGTTGCGGGTCCAGCCGCTGTTCGGCGCATCGGCGCGACGGCCGGCAAGCCACATGGCAAACGCGAAACCGAACAGGTACATGAGACCATACCAGCGTACCGATAGTGGTCCCAAACTGAATGCTACGGGATCAATCTGCGAGAAAACCCAATATCCATCGTGCTGCATATGCGGCCCCAGTCAAAATAAAAGCCGCATTTTCCGATCATTCGCCAGCAGGGACAAGGCATGATTATCAATCACTCTGTTTCGATTTATGACCGGCTCGCAGCAAACCGCCCAAACCATGCTCCTCCAGATAGCGGGCAAACAGGCCCCGCAGTACGTGGGGATTGTCATGTTTGAGGCCATCAGCCATCAGTTCGGTCAACTCGCTCAGGGTGGATTGACGCAGCACGTACTTGATCCGGGCGATGTTGTGGGTGTTCATACTGAAGCGGCGATAGCCCATGGCAAGCAGCAACAGTACACCGACCGGATCACCGGCCAGCTCGCCACACACCGACACCGGCTTCTGGTAACGGTGGGAAGCATCAACCAGCTGTTGCAGGGCGCGGATCACCGCCGGATGGAAGGCATCATAGATGTTGGCAACCCGGGAATTGTTGCGATCTACCGCCAGCAAGTACTGGGTCAGGTCGTTACTGCCCACCGACCAGAAATCGATGAGCGGCGCCATCTCCGGCAAGATAAAGAGGGCTGAGGGCACCTCGATCATCACCCCGAGGCTGGGGTAGCGGATCACCGCATCGCGGCTCGCCGCCTCTTCCGACACTTCCCGCCATGCCTGATCCAGCAGACGACGGGAGGCTTTGATTTCGCTGACGCTGCTGATCATCGGCAGCATGATGGCCAGATTGTCCAGCCCTTCACTGGCCCGCAGCATCGCCTTGAGCTGCACCAGAAACAGTTCGGGGTGATCCAGGGTGATCCGGATCCCCCGCCAGCCAAGGAAGGGGTTTTCCTCGACGATGGGGAAATAGGGCAACGGCTTGTCGCCGCCCACATCCAGCGTCCGCATGCAGACCGGCCGGTTGCGGTAGGTCTCCAGAATGCCGCGATAACGGGCAGTCTGTTCCCACTCTGAGGGGAAGCTCTCCTGCAGCATAAAGGGGATCTCGGTGCGATAGAGGCCCACCCCGTCCGCCAGCTGGTTGAGGGAGATCTCGGTATCGGCGCTGAGACCGGCGTTGAGCAGCAGGGAGACCTTGGTGCCATCGGCCGTCTCGGATGGCAGATTGTCGACACTGCGCACCAGGGTATCGAGCGCCCGCTCTTCGCTCAGCAGCTGACGATACTCGGTCAGAATCACCTGATTGGGTTCGATGAAGAGATCGCCGCTGTAACCATCGACAACCAGCATGCGACCGCCGATGTCGCCGAGGGGCAGATCGACCCCCATGATGGCGGCGACCCCCATGGCGCGGGCCAGAATGGCCGCGTGGGAGTTGGTCCCCCCCTTGAGCGAGACCACCCCGGTCAGATACTCGCGGGGCACTTCTGCCAGAATGGTGGCGGTCACTTCATCGGCAACCAGCACCACCGGCTCGCCGATGGAGATATGTTCCGGTTCATTCTGCACCAGTCGGCTGATCAGCCGCTGGGCAATATCCTTCACGTCGGTGGAGCGCTCCTGCAAGTAGGGATCCTTCATCCCCTTGAACTGCTCGATCAAGCGATCACTGATGAGCTTGACCGCCGAGACCGCAGTCCAGTGCTCCTTGCTCACCTTGTTGCGAATCGGCTTGATGTAGCCGGGATCGTTCAGCAGATGGAGGTAGATATCGAAGATCGCCACCGAATCCTGGCTGTAGCTCTCGCGAAAACGCAGCGCCAAACTCTCCAAGTCGTGACGCACCTCCTCAACCGCCAGCTCCAGCCGCGCCAGCTGGCTGGCATGGTCTTCATCCTTGCGCGGGGTAATGGACGAGAGCGCCTTACGGGGCCGCCACACCCAGGCCTTGGCCATGGCGATACCGCTGGCACCGGCAATACCACGCAGCGGCTTGCTCCAGTCGGTCTTCTGCAACCACCCCTTGGCCTGCGCCTGGGCGATCCGCGCCGCCAGCTGGGCCGCCAGTGTGACCATGAAGGACTCTTCCCCCTCATCGAAGCGGCGGCTCTCCTTCTGCTGCACCACCAGAATGCCGACCACCTGACGCTGATGCATGATGGGAGCGCCGAGGAAGGAGCGGAACGCCTCTTCGGCCACATCGGGCAGGAATTTGAAACTGGGATGCGCGGGGGCATCAGCTAGGTTGATCAGCTCTTCCCGCTGACCCACCAGACCGACGATGCCCTGCTCGTAGGGCAGGGTCACCTTGCCGACTGCGGACGGGGCCAAGCCGTCGGTAGCCGCCAGGCGATAGCGGCGCACCTCGGGTTCCGAGACATAGACGGAGCAGCAGTCCACTGCCATGGCGTGCCGGGTCTGGCTCACCAATGCCTGCAAGGCCTGCTCGAGGGTATTGGCCTCGGCCATGCTCTCGACGATACGTCTCAGTTCCGTTAACAACTAATCTGTGCTCCTTAACGGGCGCGGTTGCGCCGCCCATCCTTCTTGTTGACCTGCACTGCCGGCACTGGCATCGCCAGCGGGGCAAACTCTTTCATAACCCGGCGGTAAACCTCCCGCTTGAACGAGACGACCTGACGCACCGGATACCAGAAGCTGACCCAACGCCAGTCGTCAAATTCGGGATGGCCATGACAGCCGAACTGGATCCGCGACTCCTTGCCCGAATTCAGCTGCAACAGGAACCATTTTTGTTTTTGGCCAATACAGACCGGTGAACTGTCCCAGCGGACAAGACGTTTGGGTAAACGGTACTTTAGCCAGTTACGACTGGTGGCCATGATGGTCACATCTTCGGGCTTGAGGCCAATCTCCTCATACAGCTCTCGATACATGGCCTGCTCTGGCGTTTCACCATCATCAACCCCCCCCTGCGGAAACTGCCAGGAGTGCTGCCCATAGCGTTTAGCCCACAACACTTGTCCTTCACGGTTACAGATCACGATACCGACATTGGGACGAAATCCGTCGCCATCAATCACGTGATCACCTTATAAAGGCTGAATCTATAAGGAGATTGTTCCACATTCACTCCGTGGCAGCAAACAAGGAGTGAATCCCCTGTTTCATGAATAACTTTCAATTTCAAACATACTTATAAACAAATCCAAGGATCCGCGCCCCCAAGTTGCCCACCCAGGCTGTGCATAAAGCTGTTAGCAAACGGGTATATACAGTACTTTTTAACTGTACGCGAAAAGTGCCCCTCCGTATCACCACGTGACATAAAATATAAAAAATCATTATTTTTTATAAGCTTGAGATAAAACAACTGGATCTAGATCCATGTTCCCCCAAGAGCCAGATCCATGATCCGGATTGTGAACAAGTTCAACTGCTCAAAGATCCACCGCGGCGAAATTATCCACAGGAGTGGCACAATATCTACCCCGTTTACCCTGTAAAAATGGGGTGGCATTCACAATTTTTTGTAACATATCAGCGACTCCAACCACTTTCATCCACTTATCCAAGATTTCTGTGGATAACTGTGTGTAACATCATGCACAAACCCTTGGACAACTATTTCGAGGTCAAACCAGACCTGGCTTACTGCTCGATAAAACAGACAAAACCCTTTAAAATCATTACGATGAGCTGATAGCCCCCAAATTCTCTGCATTTGATCTTATCCACTCAGGATCGGTTATAAAAACAGCGATCCTTCTCGGGATCCTCCCCTGTTAGAATATGGCGAGCAAGATGGAGCCAAACATGCCAAGCAATCCCCAATCCGAGCAGGAGTTATTGAGCCGCGCCTATGCCATGGCTGGCTTCACGCTGGCGCAGCTGGCCGCCGAGGCTGGCGTCGCGGTGCCCAACGATCTGCGCCGTGACAAGGGGTGGGTCGGTCAGTTGATCGAGCTGCAACTGGGGGCCAGCGCAGGGAGCAAGCCGGAACAGGACTTCCCGGAGCTGGGGATCGAACTCAAGACGATCCCCGTGGATCCTCAAGGCAAGCCGCTGGAGACCACCTTCGTCTGTGTCGCCCCGCTGATCGGCGTCAGCGGCCAGCGCTGGGAGGAGTCAAACGTACGCAACAAGCTCTCCCGAGTGCTCTGGATCCCGGTGGAAGGCAGTCGCGAGATCCCGGTTGGCGAACGGCGAGTCGGCATGCCGCTGATGTGGAGCCCGAATGAAGAGGAAGATCGGCTGCTGCGTCAGGACTGGGAGGAGCTAATGGACATGATAGTGCTGGGAGAAGTGGAGCAGATCAGCGCACGCCACGGCCAGGTGATGCAACTGCGGCCCAAGGCGGCCAACAACAAGGCGCTGACTCGCGCCATCGGCCGCGATGGTCAACCCATCATGACCCTGCCGCGCGGCTTCTATCTCAAGATCGACTTCACCCACAGTCTACTGCAACGCTATTTTGCCTTGCCGACTTGATCTGCCTTATCAACATCTTTGTCATATGGTGGTATAAAAATAGACAGGAGCCATTTTTAACTCACAGACAAGGAGGCGTCATGCCACTGATCAAACAGTTTTTGAAGTCCAAGCCCGAGGTCAAGGTGACCTTTGCCGTAGAGAAAGAGGCAGCAGCAGGGGCGGAACAGGTGATGCTGATCGGCGAGTTCACCCAGTGGCAACCGGTCGAGCTGAAACGCATGAAGAGCGGCGAGTTCAAAGCCACCCTCAATCTGCCGACCGACGGCCCGGGCTACTTTGAATATTGCTACCAGCTCATCACACCGGCAGGGGAAACTCTCTACGAGAATGACTGGGCAGCGGATGACTATGTGCCAGGCCCCTTCGGGCGAGACAACTCGGTAGTTCGGGTCATTCAGTAACAGCTCCCAGATAGCCAATAGACGGATACAAAAAAGGCTCGCCATTGGCGAGCCTTTTCACTACCTGTCGAGCTATTTGCCGACATACCGACACCAATTCGAATCGAATTAGTTGAGCTTCTCTTTGATACGAGCAGCTTTGCCGGACAGGTTGCGCAGGTAGTACAGTTTGGCGCGGCGAACATCACCACGACGCTTCAGTTCTACACTGTGGATCAGCGGAGAGTGAGTCTGGAATACACGCTCAACACCTTCGCCGTTGGAGATCTTGCGAACGGTGAAAGCAGAGTGCAGACCGCGGTTACGCTTGGCAATAACGATGCCTTCGAAAGCCTGCAGACGCTCTTTACCACCTTCTTTAACACGAACTTGAACACGTACAGTGTCGCCCTGGGCAAAAGCCGGGATATCGGTACGCAGTTGCTCTTGTTCAAGCTGCTGAATAATCTTGCTCATTGTCTTTCCTTACCTAGGATAAACTGAAAACTCTACTTAACGCTGTCACGCACTTCGCGGACATACTCGGCAAGAAGTGATTCTTGCTCGTCAGTCAGAGCTAGGTTGTTAATAAGTTCCGGCCTTCTTTGCCAGGTTCGTCCGAGCGATTGCTTGAGACGCCAGCGTCGAATCACTTCGTGATTGCCGCTTGTCAGCGCCTCGGGCACCGCCAATCCATCCAACACCTCCGGCCGAGTATAGTGGGGATGATCCAGCAAGCCATCCGTAAAGGAGTCTTGCTCGGCACTGGCCTGATCGCCCAAAACCCCGGGTACCAGACGCGAAACCGCATCGATCAGGGTCATGGCAGGCAACTCGCCACCACTTAACACGTAATCCCCGATAGACCACTCTTCGTCGACTTCGGTTTGTATCACGCGTTCATCGATACCTTCGTATCGACCGGCTACCAGAATCAGTTTCTGATTCGTCGCCAACTCGGTTACGCCCGCTTGAGTCAGCTTGCGTCCCTGAGGAGAGAGATAGATGACTTTCGCCCCGTCTCCCGCTGCTTGCTTGGCTGCATGAATCGCGTCACGCAGCGGCTGAACCATCATTAACATGCCGGGCCCACCACCATAAGGACGATCATCGACCGTACGGTGTTTGTCGTGGGTAAACTCCCGGGGGTTCCAGCACTCAATCTGCAGCAGGCCACTCTTGACGGCCCGACCCGTTACCCCGTGCTCGGTAATGGCTCGGAACATTTCAGGGAAGAGGCTAATGACCCCAATCCACATAAGAAACCTCCGGCACCCGTGTTAGCGCGGGAAACTAGAAACCAGGATCCCAATCAACTTCGATTGTTCGAGCAGTCAGATCAATATTCTTGATCACCTGCTCTTCCAGGAACGGAATCAACCGCTCCTTTGCACCAAAGGCATCTTTTACATTGGCCTCAACCACCAACACATCGTTGGAGCCGGTTTCCATCAATTCGGTCACTTTGCCCAAGTCGTATCCCTTGGTGGTCACCACGGAGCAACCAATCAGGTCACGCCAGTAGAACTCACCTTCAGGCAACGCAGGCAACAGATCGGCGGGTACGCCAATCTCGACATTGGTCAATGCCAGGGCATCTTCGCGCACATCGATACCATCGAGTTTGCAGATCAGACCCTTGTTGTGACGTTTCCAGGATGAAACCCGAATTTCACGCCACGCCCCGTTCTGATTAATCAGCCAGGGGTTGTAATCGAAAATCGCTTCGGCAACATCGGTGAAGGAGTTCACTTTAAGCCAGCCCTTGATGCCATAAACGGTACCCAGGGTGCCCAGAACTACAGGTTTTTCCACCTTAACTCCTTACCGTTGGGCTGATTAAGCAGCTTTTTTAGCGTCTTTGATCAGCTTGGCAACGCGGTCAGAAACAGCGGCACCAGTAGCAACCCAATGCTCGATACGAGCCAGGTCCAGGTTCAGCTTTTCAGCTTGACCAGCAGCAACCGGGTTGAAGAAACCAACGCGCTCGATGAAGCGACCGTCACGGGCGCAACGGCTGTCAGAAACTACTACCTGGTAGAACGGACGCTTTTTCGCGCCACCACGTTGTAAACGAATGGTTACCATATCGTCCTCATTAACATCTAATGAACAAGGCCCGCAAACACGCGGACCCTAGCTTAAAATAAGCCGCATAATTCTACTTGGATTCGTAATAATTGCAACCAAGCCAGCCATTTTTTGCGCAGAGCGGTAATGAAAAGGGGCCTGCCGCTGCAGACCCCCATCAACACGCAGGCCGGATCAGAACGGGCCGCGACCGCCACCGAAACCGGGGGGCATCATGTTCTTCATCTGGCTCATCATCTTGCGCATGCCGCCTTTACCGGACATTTTCTTCATCATGCGCTGCATCTCGGTGAACTGCTTGAGCAGCTTGTTCACATCCTGCACCTGCATGCCGGAACCTGCGGCGATACGGCGTTTACGGGATCCCTTGATGAGATCGGGATGGGCGCGCTCCTTGGGCGTCATGGAGCTGATGATCGCCTCCATTCGCACAGTGAGCTTGTCATCCATCTGATCTTTAACGTTATCCGGCAGCCCGGACATGCCGGGCAGCTTGTCGAGCATCCCCATCATGCCGCCCATGTTGCGCATCTGGGCCAGCTGCTCGCGGAAATCTTCCAGATCGAAGCCTTTGCCACTCTTGACCTTGCTGGCCAGCTTGGCCGCTTTCTCTTTATCGACGTTGCGCTCGACTTCCTCGATCAGAGAGAGCACATCGCCCATACCGAGGATGCGGGAGGCGAGACGATCCGGGTGGAACGGCTCCAGCGCATCGGTTTTTTCGCCCATACCGATAAACTTGACCGGCTTGCCGGTGATGTGGCGCACCGACAGTGCAGCACCACCACGGGCATCGCCGTCCGCCTTGGTGAGGATCACACCGGTAAGCGGCAGCGCTTCGTTGAACGCCTTGGCGGTGTTGGCGGCATCCTGACCTGTCATGGCATCCACCACGAACAGAGTCTCGACCGGCTTGATGGTGGCATGCAGATCCTGGATCTCGGCCATCATCTCGCTATCGACGTGCAGACGACCGGCGGTATCGACGATCACCACGTCATAGAATTTCTTGCGCGCCTGATCAATGGCGGCGGTGGCGATGTAAACCGGCTTCTGGCTGGCATCGCTCGGGAAGAAGTCGACGCCGATGTCGCTCGCCAGGGTCTCCAGCTGCTTGATCGCTGCTGGGCGATAGACGTCGGCACTGACCACCAGCACCTTCTTCTTGCTGCGCTCTTTGAGCAGCTTGGCCAGTTTGCCAACCGTGGTTGTCTTACCGGCACCCTGCAGACCAGCCATCAGAATGATCGCAGGCGGCTGGGCAGCCAGGTTGAGCTGTTCGTTGGCCTCCCCCATCACGGTGACCAGTTCACCGTGCACAATCTTGATGAATGCCTGGCCCGGGCTCAGGGATTTGGCCACTTCCTGCCCGACTGCGCGCTCTTTGACACGCGCCACGAAATCACGCACGACCGGCAGGGCGACATCCGCCTCGAGCAGCGCCATGCGGACTTCGCGCAGGGTTTCCTTGATATTGTCTTCGGTCAGGCGACCACGGCCACTGACATTGCGCAAGGTGCGCGAGAGTCGTTCAGTCAAATTCTCAAACATGACGGATTCCGGTTCTTGGCGTAATAAATTGGGGGCATTATAACCCAGAGCGGGCGCGAGGACGATTATTCACCGCACCGCAGCAGCAGGGAGCTTCTCCCTATATATGGGCAGATCGGCCGTTGCACAACTGGCGAGCACTTCTCGTGCAAGGTATACTGCCCCTCTTACCCTCAAAAGCTTGTGCAACAACGACCTGGTTATGATCGTAATCTCTGTTCTGGCCCTGGCGTTTTATCTGCTGGCCATCATCGCCTCCCTGCATCTGTTACTGAGCGCCAAGCCGGTGGGACAGCGCTCCCTGTTTGCCTGTATCGGATTGGCCCTGATCGCCCACGCCAGCACCCTCGGTTCAGAGGTATTGCAGAGTTACGGCCAGAACCTGAGCATGCTCAACGTTGCCTCGCTGGTCAGCCTCATCATCAGTTGCTTCATGACTTGCGTAACCCGCCGCTTCAACGGCTGGATCCTGCTGCCGGTGGTCTACAGCTTCTCGGCCCTGTTGCTGGCTGCCAGCGCCTTGATCCCGGGTCGCTACATAACCCATCTGGAGGCCCATCCCCAGCTGTTGCTGCACATCGGCCTCGCCCTGATGGCCTACTCGGTATTGATGATCGCCTGTCTGTTTGCGCTGCAGCTCGCCTGTCTGGACAAGCAGCTTAAATCTCGAAAAATCAGCAACCTGCCAGCCATGCCGCCACTGATGACAGTGGAGAAACGGCTGTTTCAGTTGATCTCTGCAGGGGTGCTGCTACTGACACTCTCCATCGCTTCCGGCCTCTTCTTCCTCGAAGATATGTTCGCCCAGGGCAAGTCTCACAAGGCAGTGCTCTCCATCCTGGCATGGTGTGTCTACGTGTTGCTGCTGTGGGGTCATCACACCTATGGCTGGCGCGGCCGCAAAGTCATCACGCTCAGTCTGATCGGCAGCTTCATCCTGACTCTTGCCTACTTTGGCAGTCGCTTCGTCAAAGAAGTGCTGTTGAGCTGACACCTATACTCTTTTAGCCATACCATCCAACAGGAGCCCTTTTTGGACAGCATCTCAACGAGTACATTACTGATTGTTCTCGTTATCTTGATCCTTCTTTCCGCCTTTTTCTCCAGTGCCGAAACCGGCCTGATGTCCATCAACCGCTACAAACTGCGGCATCTGGCACAGACCAAACACAAAGCCGCACGTCGCGTTGAGCAACTGCTCGCCCGCCCCGATCGCCTGCTGGGGCTGATCCTGATCGGCAACAATCTGGTCAATATTCTCGCCTCCGCCATCGCCACCATCGTCTGTATCCGGCTGTTTGGTGATCTCGGGGTCGCCATCGCCACCTTCGGGCTGACCCTGGTGGTACTGGTATTCGGTGAAGTGACCCCCAAGACCCTGGCCGCCATGTTTCCGGAGAAGATCGCCTATCCCGCCTCCTGGATCCTCAAGGGGCTGATGGTGCCGCTCTCGCCGCTGGTCTGGCTGATCAACGGCATCACCAGCGGCCTGCTCAAGATGCTGAAGATCAATCCCAACAAGGATGACTCCCTCAACACCGAGGAGCTGCGCACCATCGTCAATGAGGCGGGTAACCTGATCCCCCAGCGTCACCAGGAGATGCTGCTGAGTATTCTGGATCTCGACAAGATGCTGGTCGAGGACATCATGGTGCCGCGCAGCGATATCTACGCCATCGACATCAACGATGACTGGAAGAGCATCCAGCGCCAGCTGGCCCACTGCGCTCACACCAAGATCCTGCTCTATCGCGACAACATCGACGACGTTGTCGGCTTTTTGCACGCGCGCGATGCCCTGCGGCTGGTAGCCAGGGACCAGTTCAACAAATCGAGTCTATTGCGTGAAGTGGACGAGATCTACTTCATTCCGGAAGGAACGCCGCTCAACGTGCAGCTGGCCAAATTCCAGCGCAACAAGGAGCGAATTGGCCTGATCGTCGACGAATACGGCGACATTCAGGGGCTAATCACTCTGGACGATATTCTGGAAGAGATCGTGGGCGACTTCACCACCTCCATGACGCCAGCGCCGAGCGACGAGATCCACCCCCAGTCAGATGGTTCTTATCTGGTCGAAGGCTCAGCCAATATTCGTGAGCTGAACAAGGAGATGAACTGGCATCTGCCCATCGACGGCCCGCGTACCCTCAACGGTCTGATCCTCGAATATCTGGAGGAGATCCCCCAGCCCAACATCGGGATCCGGCTGGCCGGTTATCCTATCGAGATCCTCGATGTGGAGAACAACATGGTCAAGATGGCGCGGATCATGCCGGCATCGTACCGGGCGGAATCGGATTCGCAAGATTGAAAAAGGGCTGCCAGTGGCAGCCCTTTTCTGTTGCTCATCGTCACTGTTCATCTTCATCATCCGGCTCCAGCACCAGCGTCGGGATCAACTCGCCAAACACCCGTTGCAACTCGTCGCGGTTGGCCAGCAGGTCTTGCAGCGTATAGCTGTCCATCACCGCCAGAAACGCATCCATCGCCTCTTTCAGCGCACTCTTGAGCAGACAGACAGAGACGATGTGACAAGCGGGCGAACCGCAGTCAATGCCGTCCAGATTGCCTTCCAGCGCCCTGATCACCTGCCCGATATTGATGGTGGCGGGATCGCAAGCCATACGAATACCGCCATTCTTGCCCCGCTGGGATTGCAGATAGCCCAGCTTCACCAGCTGATTGACCACCTTCACCATGTGGTTGCGGGAAACGCCATACAGGGCCGATACCTTGGCAACGCTCGACAACTCCCCTTCCGGCAGGGTGGCAAGATAGAGCAGGGCTCTCAATCCAAAATCTGTATAACTGGTTAGTCTCATAAAACCTGATTAGCGCGATGCGAAAAGTGGAGTATTGATTCAAATCAAATAAACATCTAGGATGCCACTTATTAAATGACATTTTATATGTTCAATTAGAACGAGGCCCCTATGCTAGATCAAACCACCGTTGCCGTCATCAAAAGCACCATTCCGCTGCTCGAATCGGCAGGCCCTGCCCTCACCCAGCACTTCTACCAGCGGATGTTCAGCCATAACCCGGAGCTGAAAGATATCTTCAACCTGGCCCACCAACGCAGTGGCGGCCAGCCGCTGGCCCTGTTCAATGCAGTCGCCGCGTATGCAAAGAATATCGACAATCTGGGAGCGCTCGCCGGTGCGGTCGAGCGGATTGCGCACAAACATACCGGATTCCTGATCCAGCCAGAACAATATCACATTGTAGGTAGTCATCTCTTGGCCACGCTCAAAGAATTGGGCGGAAGTGCGGTCACCAACGAGGTGCTGGAGGCATGGGGCAAGGCGTATGGCGTGCTGGCCGACATCTTCATCGGCCGCGAGCAGGAGATCTATCAGGAGAAGGCCAATCAGGATGGCGGCTGGCAAGGTACCCGCACCTTCATCATCAAGGAGAAGCGAGCCGAGAGCGCCCTCATCACCTCCTTCCTGCTGGCTCCGGAAGATGGCAAGCCGGTGCTGGCCTTCAAACCGGGCCAATACCTCAGCATCAAGCTGGTTCACCCCGAGCTGGAATATCAGGAGATCCGCCAATACTCCCTCTCCGATGCCCCTAACGGGCAGGATTACCGCATCAGCGTCAAGCGTGAGCCACAGGGTCAGGTCTCCAATCTGTTGCACGATCACCTGCAGGCGGGTGACAAGATCGAAGTGATGCCCCCCACCGGCGATTTCTACCTGAAAGCCGACAGCCAGACCCCGGTGGTACTGCTCTCCGCCGGTGTCGGCGTGACACCGATGATGAGCATGCTCAACAAGCTGCTGGCGAGCGGCCATCAGGCTGATATCACCTGGCTGCACGCCTGCGAACAGGGCGCTGTACACGCCTTCCGGGAGGATATTCAGCAAAAATCCCGCCAGCATCCCAACTTGCTGAGCCGGATCTGGTATCGGGAGCCGGAGGCCAGTGATGTGCAGGGTCAAGATTACGATCTGGCCGGCACCATGGATCTGACGGCCGTGAAGGAGCGCATCACGCCTGAGGCCCACTACTACTTCTGTGGCCCCGTCGGCTTCATGCAGGAGATCAAGCGGCAGCTGCTGGCGGCTGGGGTGCCAACGGAGCAGCTCCATTACGAAGTTTTTGGCCCCCACCAAGATCTCTAAAGCGCGGGCAGCCATATAACAGAGGGAGGTTCCGGCCTGTCATGGCACGGCGGCTGGAACCGGACCCACAGGTGCAGATCTGTGGGTCATTTTTTTTGGATCAGTGCATCGCCTTGGCGCGGGCCACCACGTTGGCCGGCATCCGGTTGCCAAGGCGGTTGAGCAAACTCGCCGCCTTCTGGTGCTGCGCCTTGTCACCGATGACAGAGCCATGGAGCCAGCGATAGGCGTCCTCATAATCGAGCGGACTGCCCATCCCCTGCAACAGCATCTCGACCCACTCGATGCGGGCCCGCAGAAAACCGAGGCTGGCCGCCTCGCGCATCAGAGTCTCGGCTCGCACCAGATCCTTCTGCACCAAAGTTCCTTTCCAGTAGTAGCGACCCAACTGCTCCAGCGCCGGCGCCAACCCCTGATTGGCCGCCTCCCACATATATTGCACGCCGAGCTCGGCGTTGGACTTGGTACAGACCCCCCACGCCAGCATATCCCCCCAGAGGAATTGATAGGCCGGGATCTTCATCACCGAGGCGCGCGCTTCGATATCCTGAGTCAGCTGACAGCGATCCTGCTTCACCTGAGTGAGGTGGCGCCCCTGCTCAATCCAGTTGAGCAGCTCGTCCTGACGATAGAGCGGCACCGCCTGCAACTCGCCAGCGGCCAGAGGTGCGGGAGGCGCCACTACAGCGGCAGGTTCAGCCGGTTTTGGCAGCGGCGCGGCCCCCTCGCCACTGCTGGCAACGGGCGTGACCGGCTCGGCCGGAAGCAAGACGGGGACAGCCTCAGAGGGCGCTGGCGTAGCAGCAGAGACAGGCGCCGTTGCCACCGCAGCACTGCTTGTGGTCGGTGCAGATGCACTGGCTGCAGGCGCATCGCTCGATACGGCGGCCGATACCGCCTCGGCACCATAGAGGGGCGCGGTGAATGCACCGACAAGAACGAGAAGGGTAAGGGGTTTCATCATAAGGATCTCCTGCTGCACTCTGTTATCGGCACCAAGCCCCATCCCCTTAGCCTGCCGGGCGGATCTCATCAATATAAAAGGGAGCCGAAGCTCCCTTGTTGGCACGGTTGACCCGCTTACTTGACGAAATCGACACCCAGCTGGATATCGGCTTTCAGGGTAGCCAGCATGCCTTCCATCGCTTCCTGCTCGAAGGCGCTCAGCTTGCCGTAATCCAGTACGGTTTCGACGCCGTTCTTGCCCAGCAGTACCGGCTGTGCGAAGAAGGTGGCGTGCTCGCCGTTGCCTTCCACGTAGGCGCACTCAACAACGTTGGCTTCGCCCTGCAGACCCTTGATAAGGGAGAGACCAAAACGGCAAGCCGCCTGACCCATGGAGAGGGTTGCGGAACCGCCACCGGCCTTGGCTTCAACCACTTCGGTACCGGCATTCTGGATGCGCTTGGTCATGGCAGCCACTTCTTCAGCGGTGAAGGAAGCGCCTTCAATCTGGGAGAGCAGCGGCAGAATGGTGACGCCACTGTGACCACCGATCACGTTGACGCGAACCTTGTCGATGTTCAACCCTTTGGCGGCGGCCACGAAGGTCTCGGCGCGGATCACGTCCAGGGTGGTGACACCGAACAGGCGACGCTTGTCATAGACACCGGCTTTCTTCAGCACTTCGGCGGCGATAGCCACAGTGGTGTTGACCGGGTTGGTGATGATGCCGATCAGTGCTTTCGGGCAAGTGGCCGCGCACTTCTCGACCAGATTCTTGACGATACCGGCGTTGATATTGAACAGGTCGGAGCGATCCATCCCCGGCTTGCGTGCCACACCGGCTGAGATCAGCACCACATCGGCCCCGACCAGCGCAGGAGTCGGATCTTCACCGCAGAAGCCCTTGATGGCGACGTCGGTAGGAATATGACTGAGGTCAACGGCCACACCCGGAGTAACCGGGGCGATGTCATACAGGCTCAGCTCGGAGCCAGCCGGCAGACGGTTTTTCAACAGCAGAGCGAGGGCTTGACCGATGCCACCAGCGGCACCCAGAACGGCAACTTTCATGATCAACTCCATGTTTAAGCGTAGGTTTAAGGTTGTTTGTTGTTGTGCGCCCAACCTTAATGGATCCCCCCATAAAAAACAATCTGATAACAGTTGCAGTCACGGGTTCTGTGAGCCACGAAACATGCGGGAGCAAAAATTGGAGGGAAATACAAAAAGTTGGAGGAGAAGCACAGTTTTTCTGCACTTCCTCTTACCATAAAGAGGTAGATTTGAAGGTCTCAGGATTGGAATGCCAGCGCCCGTTTTTCACACCAGCGAAAACCAATTGTTAACAATCCGTTCATCGCCAGATAAAGCCCACCAGCCACCCCGAACACAGCCAGGGTATCGTAGGTCTGGGCGTTCAACCCCTGCGCCAGCCCCATGATGTCCATGATGGTGATGGTACTGGCGAGGGAGCTCCCCTTGAGCACCAGGATCACCTCGTTGGAGTAGGCAGGCACCAGATGACGGGCGGCGTGGCGCACCTTCATCCACAAGGTCTGGCGGCCGTTAAAGCCAAGCGCACGACACGCCTCTACTTCACCGGCCGGGATGGCATCGAGCGCCCCCTTGAACAACCGGGTGGAGTAGGCCGCCGTGTTGAGACCCAGCGCCAGCACGGCGCAGAACCAGGGCTGCTTGAGCAGCGGCCAGAGCGGGCTGGCTTTCAGCCACTCAAACTGACCCGGCCCGTAGTAAATCAGGAAGATCTGAATGAGCAGCGGCGTACCGGTAAAGAGCAGCACCCACAGCTGCACCAGCTGGGTCGCTACCGGCAGGCGCAACTCCAGCACCCAAGTCATCAGGGCCGCCAGCACAATACCCAGCAGCAGGCTGAACAGGGTCAGTTCCAGCGTGGTGACCAGACCGCCCAGCAACGTAACGAGATACTCTTGCATCAGTTAGCCTCCGTAGCGGCGGGTGTAGCGGGCAGCCAGCCCGAGGCCGTACTCGCTCACCAGACTGATAGCCAGATAGATGAGGGCCGCGGCGGCATACCAGGTAAAAGGTTCATAGGTACTGGCCGAGGCCATCTGTGCCTGACGCATCATCTCGTTGACCCCGATAAGCGACACCAGCGCGGTATCTTTCAGCAACACCAGCCACTGGTTGCCGAGGCCCGGCAGGGCATGACGCCACGCCTGCGGCAACACGATGCGAAAGAAGATGTGGCTCTTGCCAAGCCCCAGCGCCAGCGCCGCCAACCGTTGACCTGAAGGCACCGCATTGAGCGCCGCCCGCAGGGTCTGGGTCGCATAGCTGGCGAACAGCAGGGAGAGCGCCAGCACGCCACAGGCGAACGGGCTGAACTCCACATACTCGCCAGTGATGAGGAACAACACCTGGGTCGAGCCGAAGTAGATGAACAGCACCACCAGCAACTCGGGCAGGCCACGGATCAGCGTGGTCAGGGTGGCCACCGGCCACACCAGCGCACGCTTCTTGCTGAGCTCGGCGGCACTGAACGCCAGTGCCAATACCATGCCCCCGACCAGTGATGCCAAGGCCAGCCCGAGGGTCATCCAGGCTGCATCCAACAACAGGCTCAACATGGCTTACTGCGCGAAGTATTTGTCGAAGATTTTCTGATAGGTGCCGTTGGCCTTGATCTCGGCCAGCCCCTTGTTCAGCTGGGTCAGCAGCTCCTGATTGCCCTTGGCGACCGCGATGCCAAAGCCGGTACCGAAGTACTTGGCATCGGTCACCGGCGCCCCCACCACCGCATACTCCTTGTGCTGCTTCAGCCAGTCGGCAGCAACTGCAGTATCGGCAAAGACACCGTCGGTACGGCCATTCATCATGTCGAGGAAGGCGCTCTGGTAGCTGGCATAAGGCACGGTCAGCAGCCCCTTGCTCACCCAGTTATCCACCAGATAGGACTGGTGAGAGGTGCCGTTCTGCACACCGACTGTCTTGTCGACCATCTCTTCCGGCCCCTTGAAGGCCCCTTTCTTGGCGACGAATACTGCCGAGTTCTCGTAATAGATGTCGGAGAAATCGACCTGAGCGGCCCGCTCAGGGGTTACGTCCATGGCGGCGATGGCCGCATCATAGCGACGGAATTTGAGGCTGGGGATCAGGCTGTCGAAGGCCTGGTTGTGGAAGCTGCACTCCAGCTTGGCCTGCTCGCAGATGGCGCGCGCCAGATCGATGTCAAAACCCTGAAACTCGTTCTTGTCATCCAGGTATTCGAACGGTGCGTAGGTGGCCTCGGTGGCGAACTTGATCTCTTTGGCCATGACGGAGGTACTCAACAGGCCCATGGCAGCAACCAACAACAGACTCTTTTTCATGACAGCTTCCTTATCGATTCAATATCAATGCATCAAGAATTCGGCAAACCGGCTGGTTTGCGGGGATTGGAAAATGGCAGCGGTGCCGGATTCGATGATCCGCCCCTTCTCCAGATAAATCACCTGGCTGGCCACCTTGCGGGCAAAGTCGACCTCGTGGGTCACCACCACCTGGGTAATGCCGGTCTGGCTCAGGTTACGGATGATCTCGGCCACCTCCTTGGTGATCTCGGGATCGAGGGCAGCAGTCGGCTCGTCAAACAGCAGCACTTCCGGGTCCATCATCAGGGTACGGGCAATGGCCACCCGCTGCTGCTGACCGCCAGAGAGGCGTGCCGGCCAGGCATCGCGCTTGTCGGCCAGTTGCAGTTGGGCCAGCAGGTAGGCCCCCTTCTCGATGGCGGCCTCCTTGCTCATGCCGAGCACCTTGACCGGCGCTTCAATCAGATTCTCCATCACAGTGAGATGTGGCCAGAGATTGTACTGCTGGAACACCATGCCCACCTTGCGACGCAGCAGTTGGGACTGGCGGTTGAATTCGGCAGCAGAGAGGGAGTTCGGGAAAGAAAATTCACTTTCACCAATCCGCAGAACACCCGCATCCGGGGTATCCAGCAGATTCATCATCCGTAGCAGGGAACTCTTGCCAGCACCGCTCGGGCCCAGCAACACCAAGGTTTCACCGGGGGATGTCCGAAAACTGACCTGTTGCAGAACCGGCACCTTGTGCCAGGACTTCTCGATACCTATTAATTCAATACCCATACAGCCCAATTGAATAAGTTTTCAAAATTTCATCCCGATTCTATCCCTAATAAAGGTTGATGCAAGCCATTTTTGAATCAATATGCAGAACAAGCGCCGCTTCCTTGCAAAAAACGGCATATGAATGCAAAATGGCCCCGCTGTTCGTATCTGCCGCCTGTATCGCACAGGCCGCCACACCTCCTCATTCGTGAGACCAAGATGAAACACAACGACAAGCAAGAAAAACTGGCCAAGGCCTTTAAAGCCTTGCTGAAAGAAGAGCGCTTTGGCTCCCAGGCAGAAATCGTCACCGCCCTGCAAGAGCTGGGGTTCGAGAACATCAACCAGTCCAAGGTGTCGCGCATGCTGAGCCGCTTCGGCGCCGTTCGCACTCGCAACGCCAAGATGGAGATGGTCTACTGCCTGCCGGTGGAACTGGGCGTGCCCACCACCTCCAGCCCGCTCAAGAATCTGGTACTGGACGTCGATCACAACGGCGCACTGGTGGTGATCCACACCAGCCCGGGCGCTGCCCAGCTGATCGCCCGCCTGCTCGACTCCCTCGGCAAGGCAGAGGGGATCCTCGGTACCATCGCCGGTGATGACACCATCTTCATCACCCCGACCAGCGACACCGATATCGAAGAGCTCTATCTCTCCGCCCTCGAGCTGTTCGAACAGACGCCATAATGGCCACCACCGCGTCATAGCGGTCACGCCAGAACGAAAAATCCCGGCCAAGGCCGGGATTTTTGTTTTCTGAGTCTTCGTCAGGCGGGCTTATTTGCCCTGCGCCATCAGAAAACCCTCCGATGGGGCGAAGAAAGCGGCGCCGGTCACCGCCTTGGTGAAGCGCAGCAGGTGATCGAAGTGGCTGCCCTCCCCCTTGTACATGCTGGCCAGCATGGCGTTGAAGTGCTGTGGTGTGCGGCAGCAGGAGATGAAGTAGAGCCCCTGCTCGGTCATGGTGCCCCAGGGCATGCTCTGGCGCAGGATCTCCATGGACTCTCCCTTCGGGGTCTTGAGGTTGACCCGCTTGATGTGGGCGGTCAGCGGCTTGGCAGCAGACTCATACTCGATGTTGTCGGGCTTGGTGCGACCGATAATGTCTTCCTGCTCTTTTTGCGCCAGCTTCTCCCAGTCGCTCATGGCGTGGACCCAGCGCTGGACATGAATGTAGGAGCCACCGGCAAACTCGCCTTCCGCCAGCAGCGCCACTTCGGCACGGTGTTCATCCTGCGGGTTCTCGGTGCCATCAACGAAACCGGTCAGGTCACGGAAATCCAGATTGCGGAAACCGCGCACCTCTTCGGCCAGCTCGACCAGTCCGGCCAGCAGCGCCATCACACGGTGACCAGCGTGGTGCAGCACGTCCACCCGATCGGCGCGCAGCTGAATAAAGAGATCAAACGGGGTGTTGGGGGCTTCCTGACCGTTGGCGGATTGCGCCATAAAGCTGCGGAACTGGGGCGGACGGGCGGCAGGATAGAGACCATCCCAGGCATCGGCACCAACGGCAACCAGACCGCTGAACCCGGCATCGGGGAAATCGGCAGCCACCGCTTGCCACAAGGCGGGCAATTTGGCCAGACGGCCGACCAGTTCGGCGGCATCACCGGTACGATTGAACATCAGATAGAGGGCGTGCAGATTCGGCTCTGCGCAGATCCCGGCTTGGGCTTTCATATATCTCTCCCCTGAGTAGGCGTTAGCGTTACGGGCTATTTGCGTTGCGCGATTATAAACCAGAGTGGATCCAGTTCTTTGATTTCACGACGATATCACGCGTTCAGGGCAAAGGGTCAAACAACACCAATCCATGGGGAGCGACCTTGATCCGTGCCCGCATCCCATCAAGGGGCTCGCCAATGCTCGCCTCCAGCTGCAGATCGCCACACTCGAACAGCACCCGGCAGTGGTGGCCGAGGAACTGCTGTTCCACCACCTTGAGCTCCCCATCTGCGGCGCTCTCCAGCAGCAGTTGCTGGGGTCTGAGCATCAGCTGCAACTGCTCGCCCACCACCTGGCCATGGGGCTCGCTGCCACAGATGACCCCGAGCGCCGTCTGCACGCAGTGGCTGTCCACCACCTCGGCAGCCAGATAGTTGACCCCGCCGAGAAACTCCGCCACGAAGCGGTTTTGCGGGCGGCGATAGAGCTGCTCAGGCTGGCCCACCTGCTCGATGTGACCGGCGCGAAACAGCGCCAGCCGATCGGCGAAGGCAAACGCCTCCTCCTTGCTGTGGCTGACGAAGATGGCGCCGATCCCCTGCTGCTTGAGCAGGGCGCGGATCTCGAGGATCAACTTCATCCGCACCTGGGTATCGATGTTGGAGAAGGGCTCATCCAGCAGCATCAGCCGCGGCTTGCACACCAGCGCCCGGGCGATGGCTACCCGCTGCTGCTGACCGCCGGAGAGCTGGTGCGGATAGCGATCCCCCAGCCCCTGCAGATTGACCAGCGCCAGCGCCTCGTCCACCTGCTGCTGGCGGGCGCGGCGATCGAGTTTGGTCAGGCCAAAGCCGACGTTGTCAGCTACCGTCAGGTGGGGGAAGAGGGCGTAATCCTGAAAGATCATCCCGATATTGCGCGCCTCGGGCGGCACGCTGGCACCCGGCCCGTCGAGCAGGGTATCGCCGAGGCGAATAGAGCCCTCTGCCAACGGCAGCAGCCCTGCGATGGCCTTGAGCAACGTGGTTTTGCCGCAGCCACTGGCTCCCAGCAGGCAGACGATCTCATTGTCTGCCACCGTCAGGGAGAGCTGTTCCAGCACATTGCGGCCGTTGTAACGGCAGCTGACATTTTCAACCTGCAAACAGGACAAGGCTGACTTCCTCTCGTTTCTGGCGGCGCGCTGCCTTTCGGTTCAGCACACCGCATGCAATTTCATTGACCGACGCGGCGACTCAGTGGCCCGGACTGTCCAGAGTGCGGTTGACCCAGATCAGCGGCAACAGTCCTACCAGCACAATGACGATAGCCCCCAGCGCGCCGCGCTCCAGCATCTCGTCCGAGACAAACTGATAGACGTGGGTCGCCAGAGTATCGAAGTTGAACGGCCGCAGCAGCAAAGCGGCGGGCAGCTCCTTCATGGATTCGATGAATACCAGCATGGCACCGGCAAACAGACCACGGCGCACCAGCGGCAGATGGACCCGCCGCAGCATGCCGCCATCCCCCTGACCCAGGGAGCGGGCCGCCATGTCGAGGCTGGGGGAGATCTTGCCCATGCTGCTCTCCACCGAGCCGATGGCGATGGCCACGAAGCGCACCAGATAGCCGAACACGATGGCGGTGATGGTGCCGGTCAGCAGCAAGCCCGGGCCCTGACGCCCGAGCCACTCGGCCAGATCGTTGATGGCAAAGTCGAGGGCGGTGAGCGGCACCAGCACCCCGATGGCCAGCACTGTGCCCGGCATGGCGTAGCCCATGGCGGCGATGCGCAGGGGCAACAGACTCTTTATCCCGCCATCAAGGCGGCGGAAGAAGCCTAGCAACAGGGCAATCCCCATCGCCAGCAGAGCGGTCAGCGCCGAGATAGCTAAGCTGTTGCCGGCGAAGCGGACAAACTCCGGCGTCCACGACAATTCGAAGTAGCGCACCCCGTAGTCGAGCAGGATGACGAACGGCAGGCCGAAACCGGCCAGCACCAGCCCCCAGCACCAGAAAGCGGCCAGAGCGCGACTCATCCCCTTGAGCGGATAGCGCAGCGGCTGCTCATGGCCCATGGACTTCTGGAACACCTGCTGCCGACTGCGCGAGCGGCGCTCCAGCGCGATCAGCAGCACCACCGCCAGCAGCATCAGGCAGGAGAGTTTGGCCGCAGTGGCCAGACTGCCGTAACCGAGCCAGGTGTCGTAGACCGCCGTGGTCAGGGTGTTGATGGCAAAGAAGTGTACGGTGGCGAAATCGGCCAGCGTCTCCATGGCCACCAACGATACCGCCACCATGATGGCGGGGCGCGCCAGCGGCAGACTGAGACGACAAAAGCTCTGCCACGGGGTACAGCCGAGCAGGCGGCTGGAGTGGATCAGGCTGACCGACTGCTCGAGAAAAGAGGCTCGAGTCAGCAGATAGACATAGGGGAACAGCACCAGCGCCAGCCCCCAGGCGGCGCCGCCAAGGGAGCGAATGGCCGGAAACCAGTAATCGGCTGGACTGTTCCAGCCAAAGAGTGCGCGCAACCCGGCTTGTAGCGGGCCCGAGTAATCGAGTAAGTCGGTATAGACGTAGGCAACGATATAGGAGGGCATGGCCATTGGCAGCATCAAGGCCCACTGCAGGGCACGGCGCCCCGGCACCTGACACATGGCCACCAGCCAGGCGGTGGGTACACCAAACAGCAGGCTGAGCAGTACCACGCCGACCACCAACCCCAGGGTATTGCCCAGATAATCGAGCAGTACGGTATCGGCGAGGTGGCGAAACAGCTCCCCCTCAGCCGAAAAGGCAGAGAAAAGCAGGGCTATAACCGGTAAACCCAGCAGCAGTGCGATGGCCCAGCTGCCGGTCATCCATCCAAAATTTTTCATGAGACCACAGATGTTGATGGGGCCGTTGGCCCCATCTGATTACAAGTCGAACTTCACTTCATCCAGCAACTGCAAGGCGTCCTTGCGGTGCTTGGCGTAATCGCTGACCGGTAGCGCGTCAGACTTGAAACTGCCCCAGGACTTGACCATGGCGGAAGGCTCGACTCCGGCCTTGACCGGATATTCGGCGTTCACATCCGCATACATGTGCTGGGCGGTGTCACCAGCCAGAAACTCCATCAGCTTCTGGGCCTCGGCCTTGTTCTTGGCATACTTGGTCATGGCCACGCCGCTCACGTTGACGTGGGCACCGCGGTCAGCCTGGTTCGGGAAGTTGATATAGACCGCATCCGCCCAGGACTTCTGAGCAGGATCTTTCAACATGGCGCCCAGATAGTAGCTGTTGCCGAGTGACACGTCACAGATACCATCCTTGATCGCCTTGACCTGATCCCGGTCGTTGCCCTGCGGCTTGCGCGCCAGGTTGGCCTTGACCCCTTCCAGCCAGGTTTTGGTCTCGGCCATGCCGTGATGGGCAATCATGGAGGAGACCAGCGCCACATTGTACTCATGCTTGCCGCTGCGGGTGCAGATTTTCCCTTTGAATTCCGGTTTGGCCAGATCTTCGTAGCTGATGGTATCGAGCTTGCCGAGGCGCTCCTTGCTGGAGTAGATGGCGCGAACCCGGGTGGTCAGGGCGAACCAGCGATTCTCCGGATCACGATAGATGGCGGGGATGTTCTCCTGCAGGATCTTGCTGTCTACCGGCTGCACCAGCCCCTTGTCCACCAGATCGGTCAGACGGCTGATATCGACGGTCAGCATCAGGTCGGCCGGAGAGAGCTTGCCTTCCCGCTCCAGACGCTCGTTCAATCCCTCTTTGGCGAACACCACGTTCACCTTGATGCCAGATTCCTTCTCGAACTGCTGGATGATGGGCTTGATCAGCTCATCCTGCCGGTTGGAGTAGACATTCACTTCCCCGGCCGCCAATGCCGACTGAGCTGCCAACGCAGAGAAAGCCAGTGCCAACATCTTCATTTTCATCATCCATTCCTTGATTAGCTATACAGAGTGATAACGATTTCCGTTTGCATTCTGCATACATCTTATAAGCGGATCAAGAAAGCTCGCCGTCGCCACATCACATATTTAATCACCCATAAATGAAAAGGGCCGGATGGAATCCCATTCGGCCTCTTCTGAGCAAAACGTTATGTTGATCAGGCTTCAATAAGCGCTCACTCCATCGGGAATTCCCGACATTGGGAGGTCAACAGATCTGTACGTCACGGATGCGGTTCATCACAGCGCCTCGTCGTCACTCTCGCCGGTGCGGATGCGCACCGCTTGCAGCAAGTCGTAGACAAAAATCTTGCCGTCGCCGATCTTGCCGGTATAGGCCGCCTTGCAGATCGCCTCAATCACCCCTTCCACGTTATCATCGGCGGTGGCAATCTCCAGCTTCACCTTCGGCAGGAAGTCGACCTGATACTCGGCTCCCCGGTATAATTCGGTGTGTCCCTTCTGGCGGCCAAATCCCTTGACCTCGGACACGGTCAGCCCTTCCACCCCCAGGTTGGCAATAGCCTCGCGGACATCGTCCAACTTGAACGGTTTGATAATCGCACTAATCAGCTTCATCTGGTTGCTCCCAATCCATGGTGTGTCATGAATCGGGTTTCAATTCTTATGCCAAGTATTTTTATTGTTTTATTTCATATGGATAGAGTTTAATGCCTGCGCCATTCGCCAGGCACATCCCCATAACCGGCCAGTACGCCCCATAATGAGGCACCATGCTGCAGCGGTCAGCGGGTATGCACCAAACAAGAGCAAAACAGCATGTTAGTTATCTCCAACAGCGTCACGATTCCCTGGCATGAGCTGCAATTTCAGACCATGCGGGCACAGGGCAACGGTGGACAGCACGTCAACAAGACCGACTCCGCCGTCTGGTTGCGCTTCGATTACCGCAACTCTCCCAGCCTGACGCCCCTCTACAAGGAGGGTCTCGACAAGCTGAGCGACAGCCGGGTACACGATGGCTTTATCCTGATCCGGGTCGAGAGCCATCGCAGCCAGGACATGAACCGCAAGGAGGCGATGAGCCGTCTGGTGGAGTTGCTGAAGAAAGCAGCCTGGCGACCCAAGGCTCGTCATGCCACCAAGCCGACCCGCAGCTCCCAGCGCAAACGGGTCGATGCCAAGAAACGCAAGGGGGATATCAAGTCCGCCCGCGGCAAACCGGTTCTGGACTGAGCCAGCCCCCAGCCCCCAAAGGATGTCAGCCGATGAGATACAGTTTTTGCGACAGCGCCCGCGGCCCGCTGCTGGTCTCCATCGATCAGGATGGCCTGCGCCACGTGGAGTTTATGCACGGGGAGCGGCCCGTCATGCCGCAAACTGACTGGCAACGGGATGACAAGGCGCTGGCCCCCTATCTCGCCCAGTTCACCGCCTATTTCGCCGGAAAATTGCAGCAGTTCGATCTACCCATGGCAGCGAAGGGCACCCCGTTCCAGCAAACAGTGTGGAACGCTTTGTGTGATATCTCCTATGGCGAGACCGTGAGCTATCTCGAGATTGCCCAGGCTATCGGCAATCCCAAGGCAGTGCGAGCAGTAGGCGCTGCCAATGGCCGCAATCCGCTGAGCATCATAGTGCCCTGCCATCGGGTGATCGGACGCAGCGGCGATCTGACCGGCTATGCTGGTGGCATTCCCATCAAGCGCTGGTTGCTGGCACTGGAACAGGCAGGCACAGCATTCGAGCTGGTCCCATGACACGATGACCGCCCCGGAGAGGAACGGGACAATATCGTGGCCAAAATGAAAAGGCTTTCAGCCAGTAGCCACGCTTTGCTGACAAGATGAACAGAAAATGAAGAATCGCCTCAGAACTACTTCAGATTGAGCTTGGCATGATGGCTCCATACTTGAATGGCACGGCTCATTCGCTGATTCAAGTAGCACCCATGTGACGCTTCCAATCTGTCTTTTTCCCCGCGCCTCCTCTGAGGCGCTTTTTTTGTGCCGACACAACAGGCCACCACCCAAGCTGAATGGCCTGAACGCCACAAAATCTGCGCCCGCCCAAAAACCAAGAGGCGAAGGATCATCCTTCGCCTCTGACGTAACAGCTGGCTACTCGCTCTGGGGCAGGAACTGCAGCTCCGGCGCCGAGGAGGTCAGCACATCGGCGCAATAATCCCAGGTCGAGATGCGATAGTGCTGCAGATCTTCATCCAGATGCAGGCCGTCCGACTCCTGATGGAACCAGCTGGCAAAACGGGATGGGGTGATGAGCTGGATCTGCTCTTCGATAGCGTGGCTATCCTTCCCCTCGGCCAGATCGCAATCTTCGATGACCCGCAGGGCATAGATATGGCGAAAATAGACCCGGCAGAGGATTTGCGGGGGCAGATCGATGCTGCGTGCCCGACCCAGCATGATGGTCAGGGAGTCGCTCCAGAGATCCTGATGCAGCTCGGCAACGACCAGCCCGGGTGGGAGCTGGCGGGACGGAGCCCAAGGTACGGCAACCTGCCGAATGGCATTTTTCTGTTCCATATTCACCTCACGACGACTCGCTCCCTGTCTTGAGTCTATCTGAACCACATAGTCCCGGCGAAGGCAATCGATGGACAATAAAAACGGCAATAAAAAAGCCGACGTATCAAACGTCGGCGAATAAAAAGTGCTTACAACAGAGGATTCACATATTCAGACCCGTGGGTCGAAAGATTGGTTCCCTCTTTTTGTAATTAATTTTCGGCGCGTTTAAACATCAGGGTATTGGCGTCCGACTCTTCCGGCACGAAGTAGTAGCCCTCGGCGTTGAAACCGGTCAGCTGTTCCACCTCGGTCAGACGGTGCTTGATGATGTGGCGAGCCATCATGCCGCGCGCCTTCTTGGCGTAGAAGCTGATGATCTTGAACTGGCCATTCTTCTCATCCTTGAACACCGGTGTGACAATCCGCCCTTTCAGGCTCTTGGGTCGTACCGACTTGAAATACTCGTCGGAGGCCAGATTGATCAGCATTTCATCCCCCTGCGCAGCCAGCGCGTCGTTTAGGTGGTGAGTGATCACCTCCCCCCAGAACTGGTAAAGATCCTTGCCGCGACTATTGTCGAGCTTGGTCCCCATCTCCAGCCGGTAGGGCATCATCAGGTCGAGGGGACGCAACACGCCATAGAGGCCTGAGAGCATCCGCAGGTGTGCCTGAGCGAAGTCAAAATCGGCCTCGCTGAAATCCTCCACCGCCAATCCGGTGTAGACATCCCCCTTGAAGGCCAGCAGCGCCTGACGGGCGTTGGCAGGGGTGAAATCTAGCTGCCACTCGGCAAAACGGGCAGCATTGAGACCGGCCAGCTTGTCGCTGATCTTCATCAGAGTAGCGATCTGGTCAGGGCTCAGTTGGCGGGCACGACTAATCAGTTCGGCGGAGTGATCCAGCAGCTCGGGTTGGGTGAAACGGGGTGTCACCAGCGGTGACTCGTAATCCAGCGTCTTGGCCGGGGAAACCACAATCAGCATAACGTTCCTTTATGGCGAGGGGCCGAACGGCAGAGCAGCCCCATGATTCATTCATCCAGCGTCACATTGTCCAGCGTGCCTGTGCCGAGCCGCTCGCGACCGGAGAGCTTGATCAGCAGTCGCAGGTCGTTGGCCGAGTCGGCGTGGGCGAGTGCCTCACTGTAGCCAATCTGGCCGGCGCAGAACAGGCTGAAAAGCGCCTGATCGAAGGTCTGCATACCCAGCTCGGTCGATTTGGTCATCACCTCCTTGAGGCGATGCATCTCTCCTTTGCGGATAATGTCGGTGATGAGCGGGGTATTGAGCAGGATCTCGAACGCGGCGCAGCGCCGCTTGCCATCCATACTCGGCACCAGCTGCTGGGCGACGATGGCCTTGAGGTTGAAAGAGAGATCGAACAGGAACTGGCGGTGTTTGTCTTGCGGCACCAGATGGAGGATGCGATCCAGCGCCTGGTTGGCATTGTTGGCATGCAAAGTGGCGAGACAAAGATGGCCCGTCTCGGCGAACTGCAGGGCAAACTCCATGGTCTCCTGACTTCGGATCTCGCCGATCAGGATCACGTCCGGCGCCTGACGCAGCGAACTTTTCAGCGCCACATCGAACGACTCGGTGTCGATCCCCACCTCTCGCTGGGTCACCAGACTGCGACCATGCTGATGAACGAACTCCACCGGATCTTCCACCGTCAGAATGTGACCATCGGCATGCTGGTTGCGATAGCCGATCATCGCTGCCTGGGTGGTCGATTTGCCCGCCCCGGTGGCGCCGACAAACAGCACCAGTCCCCGCTTGGCCATCGCCACCTCTTGCAGGATCTTGGGTAGCTGCAGATCTTCAAAGGTGGGAATGCGGGTCTCGATACGCCGCACCACCATGCCGGGCAGCTCCTGCTGCCAGAAGGCACTGACCCGAAAACGGCCAAGCGCTTCGCGATAGATCGCGTAGTTGGCCTCCTTGGTGCGGATATAGCGCTCGAAGTGATCGCTGCTGAGGGTATCCCTGACCAACGTCAGCGCCCCCTTCTTGTCGAGCGCTTCCCCCCCCAGCGACACCAGATGGCCATTCACCTTGAGGGTGGGCGGCGAGCCCACCGTCACAAACAGATCCGATCCCTTTCGCTCGACCAGCTCGCTCAGCAGATCATCCAGATTCATCATCTATCCCTCCCTGGGTGCGAGTCGCTTAAATGCTGTTGGGATCGACGGCCTTGGCCTTGGCATCGAGGGATGCCACCACACCGCGACTCACCAGCTGCTTGAGACTCTGATCCATGGTCTGCATGCCGTGGGTCATCCCGGTCTGGATCACCGAGTAGAGCTGGGCAATCTTGTCCTCCCGGATCAGGTTACGCACCGCCGGAATGCCCATCATGATCTCGTGGGCCGCCACTCGGCCGCCACCAATGCGCTTGAGCAGGGTCTGGGAGATGACCGCCCGCAGGGATTCGGAGAGCATGGAGCGCACCATGTCCTTCTCCGCACCGGGGAAGACGTCGATGATACGGTCGATGGTCTTGGCCGCCGACGAGGTGTGCAGGGTGCCAAACACCAGATGGCCAGTTTCGGCGGCGGTCATGGCCAAACGAATGGTCTCAAGGTCGCGCATCTCGCCCACCAGAATGATGTCCGGGTCTTCCCGCAGTGCCGAGCGCAGGGCGTTGCTGAAGCTCTTGGTATCACGGTGCACTTCCCGCTGGTTCACCAGACAGCGCTTGTTCTCGTGGACGAATTCGATGGGGTCTTCGATGGTGAGGATATGGTGATGGAAGTTCTCGTTGATGTAGTTGACCATGGCCGCCAGGGTGGTCGACTTACCGGAACCGGTCGGGCCGGTCACCAGTACCAGACCCCGCGGGAACTCGGCGATCTTGCGGAAGATCTCCGGCGCATCGAGATCCTCGAGGCTCAGCACAGTGCTGGGGATGGTACGAAATACCGCGCCCGAACCGCGTGCCTGCTGGAAGGCGTTGACCCGGAAACGGGCCAGATTGGGTACCTCGAACGAGAAGTCGACCTCGAAATTCTCCTCCAGCTCCTTGCGCTGATGGTCGTTCATGATGTCGTAAATGAGGGCATGCACTTCCCGATGTTCCAGGGCGGGCAAATTGATCTTGCGAACCTCACCATCAACCCTGATCATCGGGGGAACCCCGGCCGAGAGGTGTAGATCCGAGGCTTTATGCTTTACACTGAAAGCCAATAACTCTGTGATATCCATAGACTTGTCATTCTCCCATCACAAGATCACTAACGAAATATGAACCAGATTGCCCAGCACCTGTTTCAGGTAAAGGAACGTATTGCCCAGGCCGCCGAACGGGCGAGCCGCAACCTGCAGCAGATCCGCCTGCTGGCCGTGAGCAAGACCAAGCCGGTCGAGGCCATCATGGCTGCCCATGCCGCAGGTCAGCGCTGCTTTGGCGAATCCTACGCCCAGGAAGCAGCGGCCAAGATCGATACCTTGCGCCAGCAGCCGGAATATAGCGACATAGAGTGGCACTTTATCGGCCCTTTGCAATCGAACAAATCCAAACTGGTCGCCGAACGGTTTGACTGGGTGCAGAGCGTGGATCGGGACAAGCTGATCGACCGCCTCAACAACCAGCGCCCAACTACAATGGCACCGCTAAATGTTTGTCTGCAAATCAATATTAGCGGAGAGAGCAGCAAATCCGGAACGTCGGAACAAGAGATTTTCCGCCTTGCCGAGCTGGTCTCTCACAGTGAGCGACTGGTGCTGCGGGGGCTGATGGCCATTCCCGAGCACACCAGCGACGAGGGCGTACTGGCCGCCCAAATGACCCGTATGCAGACTCTGTTCACCGAGCTTGCGCGACAATACCCCTCGGTGGATACCCTCTCGATGGGGATGACCGAAGATCTCGAACTGGCGATCGCCCACGGTAGCACCATGGTGCGGGTCGGCACCGCCATCTTCGGCGCCCGTGACTACTCATAGGCAAGGCCAGCGGATAACCCATACGTCCGCCTCTTGCCGCGACTTCATCAACAGGAGCGTTTGATGGAACACCAAATTCTGGCATCTGGTGGTGCAGGCAGCACCCACCCCGCCGCGACCCCATGTGCAACAGGAGCATCTGATGCAGCATAGAACGCTGGCCTTTATCGGCGCGGGCAACATGAGCCGCAGCATCATCGCCGGACTGGTCAAGGCGGGTTATCCCGCCGAGCAGATCACTGCTGCCAACCCCAGTCTGCCCAAGCTGGAGGCGCTGGCGAGGGAACATGGCATTCGCATCACCCAGAGTAATGCCGAGGCGGCCCGTGACGCCGAAGTGATCGTGCTGGCGGTCAAGCCGCAGTTGATGGCCGGCATGCTGGCAGCGCTGGTTGCCGAGCTGGGCTCCCTTGAGGGCAAGCTGCTCATCTCCATCGCGGCCGGTATCAAGGTGGCGCGCCTTGGCGAGATGGCCGGTGGCCATGACCGCATCATCCGCACCATGCCCAATACCCCTGCTCTGCTGGGTCTGGGCATGACCGGTCTCTATGCACCCGAACATATTGCCGCCGCGGATCGCGACTTTGCCGAGCAGATGATGCAGGCGGTCGGCAAGACCCTCTGGGTGGAGCAGGAGTCCGGCATCAACGGCGTCATCGCCGCGGCGGGCAGTGCTCCGGCCTACTTCTTCCTCTTTATGCAGGCCATCGCCGAAGAGGCGGAGGCACTGGGCTTCTCGCCCGAGCAAGCACGCCTGCTGGTGCAGCAGACCGCGCTGGGCGCAGCCGCCATGGTGGAGCAAAACCCGGAGCTGGCGCTGCAGACCCTGCGTGAGCAGGTGACCAGCAAGGGCGGCACCACAGCCGAAGCCATCAAGACATTCCAGCAGCAGGGGCTGATGCCGCTGACTGCGCAAGCCATGCAGGCAGCCGTTGCTCGCGCCACCGAAATGGAAACCCTCTTCTAACAGGAGCCCAGATGAACACTGCTTACTTTCTGATTAACACCGTTTTCGATCTCTACCTGATGGTGATCCTGCTGCGCGTCTGGCTGCAGTGGGCCCGTGCCGACTTCTACAACCCGATGAGCCAGATGGTGGTCAAGCTGACCAATCCGCTGGTGATCCCGCTGCGCCGCGTTATCCCGGGCTTTGGCGGCATCGATCTCGCCTCCGTGGTGCTGGCGCTGGCTGTCGCCTTCCTCAAGCTGGCCCTGCTCAAGAGCATGAACGTACTGCTGGCGGACTGGCTCAGCATCAGCCTGTTTGCCGCGCTGACCGTGCTGAAAAAAGCGGGCTCGATGATCTTCTGGGTACTTCTGATCCGCGCCATCCTGAGCTGGATCAGCCAGGGCCGCAACCCCATCGAATACGTGATGCATCAGCTGACCGAGCCGTTCCTCGCTCCTATCCGCCGCGTACTGCCGGCACTGGGCGGACTGGATCTCTCGGTGCTGGTCGCCTTTATCGGCCTGCAAGCCATCAACTACCTGCTGGGTGACCTGTTCGGCCAGCTGTGGTGGATGATTTGATGCCAGCCGTCCTGCAACAAGGGGATGAACTGGTACTGCATCTGGTGATCCAGCCCAAGGCGAGTCGGGATCAGATCATCGGATTGCATGGTGAAGAGCTGAAAGTGGCCATCACGGCGCCGCCCGTCGATGGCCAGGCCAACAGCCATCTGATCAAGTTTCTGGCCAAGCAGTTCAAGGTGGCCAAGGGCCAGGTAACCATAGTGCGGGGCGAGCTGGGGCGACACAAAACCGTCGCCATCGACAGCCCCAAACAGTTGCCGCAAGAAGTGAGTACACTGCTGAATGACACACAAGGCTGAATGAATCGGCCTGCGCCAACCGTAGATATGAGAGGGATGACAGATGAAAACAGCCTGGATGAGTAGCCTGCTGGCACTGCTGATGACCCTGCCGCTCAAGGCAGAACAGATGAAGGAGCTGGGGCCCTGGCTGGTGCACTACAACGCCTTCAACTCCAGCTTCCTCACCCCCGAGGTCGCCAAAGCGTATGGACTGGAGCGCAGCCGCTACAACGCCATCATCAATATCGCGGTACAGGACAAGCAGAAAGTGGCGCAAGCCGTGGGGATCACCGGTGAGGCCAAGAACCTGACCGGTACCATCCGCACCCTGAACTTTCAGGAGGTAAAAGAGGGGGATGCCATCTACTATCTGGCGACCCTCCCCTACCGCAACGAAGATACCTATCAGTTCACCCTGAAGATCATGGGCGGTGGGCAGCAACAGAACCTCAGCTTCCAGCAGACCTTCTACGTCGACTGAGCAGCAACAAGAAGCCCCGACCAAGGTCGGGGCTTCATTTTATCCATATGACAAGGGCGCCATCAGGGCGCCCTTGTTACATCTATTCCGTACCGCGACTGTTACAGGGCGAGGAACAGACCGGCCAGACAGGCGCTCATCAGGTTCGCCAGCACGCCGGAGAGAATGGCGCGCATGCCGTAACGGGCGATGAAGGATTTGCGCTCCGGCACCATGGAGCCCAGACCGCCGATCAGGATCGCCATGGAGGAGATGTTGGCAAAGCCGCACAGGGCGAAGGTCACGATGGCCTTGCTCGACTCGCTCAGGGTCTGATCCTGCACCAGACCGATAAAGGCGACGAACTCGTTGACCACGATCTTGGTACCGATCAGGGCGCCAGCGGCTTGCGCCTGATCCCAGGGTACCCCGATCAGCCAGGAGACGGGGGCAAACAGCCAGCCCAGAATGATCTGGAAGCTCAGATCCAGCCCTACCAGACCGCCAGCCCAGCCGAGCAGGCCATTGAGCATGGCGATCACGCCAACGAAGGCCAGCAGGGTGGCACCGACCGCCACCGCGATATTGAGGCCGGACATGGCGCCATCGGCCGCCGCTTCGATCACGTTGGTAGCGCGGGGGATCTCCACATCCTGATGGTGATCGACCTCTTCAGCTCCCGGCGGCACCAGGATTTTGGCCATCGCCAGACCGGCAGGGGCCGACATGAAGGCGGCAGCGATCAGGTATTTCAGCTCAACCCCGAGGCTGGCATAACCCACCAGGGTGCCACCGGCGACGGAGGCGAGACCACAGCTCATCACAGCGAAGAACTGGGAATCGGACATCTTGGAGAGGTAGGGTTTGACCACCAGCGGCGCTTCCACCATGCCAACGAAGATGTTGGCGGTCGCGGAGAGGCTCTCGGCGCGGCCGGTGCCCAGCAGCTTCTGCAAGCCACCACCCAGCAGGGCGATCACCCGCGGCATGATACCGATGTGGTAGAGGATGGCGATCACCGCGGAGAAGAAGATGATGACCGGCAACACGTTGAAGGCAAAGATGAAGCCCAGCTTGAACTTGGCCAGATCGCCGAACAGGAAGGCGATCCCCTCCTGACCATAACCGATCACGCTACTTACGCTCTCACTGACCCCGTTCAGCACATGCTGACCGGCAGGCAGCCAGAGCACCAGACCGGCAAACATGATTTGCAGGCAGAGGGCAAGGCCAACTGTTCGCAACGGGATACGACGACGATTATCAGAGCAGATGACGGCAAGCGCCAGGATACTCAGGATGCCGAGCAGGGCAATCATAGGGACTCCATCAGGTGGGGCAAAAGATGGGCGCGGATTCTGCGCCTCTCACCCCGTCACTGCAAGTCCGCTTGGTTACAACCCTGTTAGAAAAAACGTTTGCACGATATCGGTTGCGCCAACTGGCTGATTTGGTTCGATTTTAGTATCAGGAGAAATCGAGAGTTCTTATATGGAAACAATTATTCCTCACCGCCGGACAATTTACCCCCGAGCCAGGGGGCCAGTCGCTGCTCCCAATAGGGTTCAGGGCCAAAGCGGGCCTTGAGGAAATCGATGAAGAGACGGATCTTGGGATCCAGATGTTCGCGACGGGCATAAACGGCATGTACCGCCATCTGCTGGTTCGGTCGCCACCCTGGCAGCACAGGGATCAGCTTGCCGCTCTGTAGCTCCTTGTCCAGCAAGTAGTTGGCAATATAGGCGATGCCGAGCCCGGCAAGCGCCGCATCGCGCACCGCCTCCGCCATATCCACCCGATAGTTGCCCGCCACCTGCACCGTCTGGCGCTCCTTGCCCTGGCGAAACGACCACTGGTGATAGCGCCGCTCCCGACTCTGGTAAGTGATGCAGTTGTGCTGGGCCAGATCCTTGGGATGGAGCGGCGTGCCGTGGCTCAGCAGGTAATCCGGCGAAGCCGCCACCACGAAGCCAATGTCGGCCAGCCGCTGTCCCACCAGCCCTTCCGGCTTGTCCTCATAGGTGGTGAGCCAGAGATCCAGCCCCTCATCCACCAGATTGGTTCTGTGGTCGAACAGCGAGACCTCCAGCTCCAGCTCGGGATAGCGATCTTGAAACGCCTTGAGATGAGGAATTACGTGCAGACGACCAAATGATTGGCCCACCCCGAGATGGAGCACGCCACTCACCTTGCCACGCCGCTCGGCGATCATGGAGTCAGCCTCCTGCGCCACTGCCACCAGCGCATGGCAGTGACGGGCATACTCCTGACCCAGCTCGGTCAGGACGAAGCGGCGGGTGGTGCGCTGCACCAGCTGGGCGCCAAGGGTGGTCTCCAGCAGCGCCAGCTGCTTGCTGATATGGGATTTGGAGACCCCGAGACGACGGGCGGCGGCAGAGATCCCCTGCTCGCGCACCAGCGCATCGAAGATCACCATTTGAGGAAGACGTTGCAGCACAGGATAACCGGATTGAGTGGCGGGAGCCCATTATTCCAGAGCCGCCCGCCAAGGGGTAGGGTCAGAGCCCCAGCGCCCGGGTGATCTGCAGTTTGAGGGGATCGTCAGCCGGATTCTGATTGGCACCGTAGCTGGCGATCAGCTTGCCATCGCGCCCCACCAGATACTTGTGGAAGTTCCAGTTCGGCTCATCCCCGTCAGCGGCCGCCGCCAGCCCCTTGAACAGTGGCACTGCATCGGAGCCCCGCACCGCTACCCGATTGAACATCGGGAAGGTGACGCCATAGTCGCGGCGGCATACCTCGGCGGTCTTGGTCTCGTTGCCCGCCTCCTGCCAGAAGTCGTTGGAGGGGAAGCCCAGAATAATCAGCCCTTTATCCTTGTAGCTCTGGTAGAGCTTCTCCAGATCGCGGAACTGGCCGCTGTAGCCGCAGTAGGAGGCGGTATTGACCACCAGCACTACCTTGCCCTCGGTCAGCTGACAGAGGTTGTGGCGCTGGGCATTGTTGAGCTCCCGCATCTCCACATTGAAATAATCGGGGCACGCCGCAGAGGCCGCGCCGGTCCCCAATAACAGCAACAGAGTGAACCATTTCATCGCCAAGACTCCTTTTGTTTTGTCCATCATACGCGTTTACCAGAGCCGCAGTTCACTCTCAATGCAGGGGAATGCCGGTCAGCCAGCCGTGGCCCCAGAACACCAGCAGCGCGGTGGCAGCCAGGCCCGCCCCAACGCTGATGCCGGTGCCCGTCCAGTTCGCCGCCGGGCGGGGATATCGCTGCCAGTCCCGCACCGAAATCCAGACCATGCTCACCAGCGCCCACAGCCCGATGCCGCCAAACAACACCAGAGAGCGCGCCTCGCTGTTGACCAGCAGATGGGCCACCGCCCAGAGCAGGGTACCGAGCAGTTGGGGATGCACCAGCCAGCGCCGCAGATGGTTGGGCCCCTGGCCGGAGAAGAAGAGGATCAGCGCAAAGGGCATCATCACCGTCATGGTCATCGGCCCCCACTCGGGCAGGAAGTAGAGCGGCAGCGAGCTGGCCGAGCGCCAACCGGCGATGATGCAGGCGATGGCGACAAACACCAGCAATGAGAAGAGCCCCTTGTAGCGATTCTCACCCAGCCGTTCTCTCAGTCGCGCCCGATGGGCCACCGCAAAACAGGGGTAGAGATGGATCAGGGTAAACAGCGCAACCCCCAGGGTCAGCAGGAACATGAGTCTCTCCTTGTACTTGGTACGACCACTATGCCGTAAAGGGAGATGTGCGCCTATCAAAACCGCGCTGACCCATGGAGTCAAAAGTGTGGCAAGACAAAGAAGCAGAAAGAAAAGAGCCGATCACGATGGATCGGCAAATAAGTGCCAGGGCAGTCAGACATCTCGCGGGATGGGAGATGCCCCAAACGGGGATATTGAGTGGCCGATGGCGCCCATCGGCCGAACCGGATCAGCCCTTGAGCTGATAGAGCGCTGCTACGTTGCGCGCAGTCAGCTGAATGTTGGTGCTGGCGCTCTCCAGCGCCTCCGGCAGAGACATGGCGCGGTTGACCACGGCGAATACCGCGTCCAGCCCGTGATCGTGTACCACACCGCAATCGTCGGTCAGGCAACCGGAGATGCCGATCACCGGCTTGCCGAACTGCTTGGCGCAACGTGCGACACCGATTGGCGTCTTGCCATGGATGGTCTGGCTGTCGATGCGCCCTTCGCCGGTGATAACCAGGTCCGCATCGGCCACTTCCTCGGCCAGTTTCAGCGCTTCGATGACGATCTGGATGCCGGGCTTGAGTTCGGCACCAAGCAGACCGACCAGCGCGGCCCCCATGCCACCGGCAGCGCCCGCCCCCGGAATATCCTTCACCTGCTTGCCAAGGGCCTGCTCAATGCAGTCGGCATAACGGGAGAGGTTGGCATCAAGTTCGACAACCATCTCGGGCGTTGCCCCCTTCTGCGGGCCAAACACCGCAGAGGCGCCTTTCGGGCCGCACAGCGGGTTGTTCACATCACACGCCACCTCGATAACCAGCTCGCCCAGACGCGGATCCAGACCGCTCAGGTCGATGGTCTCGAGCTCACCGAGACCCGCGCCACCCAGCTCGATGGCAGAGCCATCGGCTTTGAGCAACTTGCCGCCGAGCGCCTGGATCATACCGGCTCCGCCGTCATTGGTGGCGCTGCCGCCGATACCGAGAATAAGGTGCTTCACCCCCATCTCCAGCGCGGCCAGGATCAGCTCGCCGGTGCCGAAGCTGGAGGTGAGCAGCGGATTGCGCTGCTCGGGCGCCACCAGATGGATGCCGGAGGCGGCAGCCATCTCGATGACGGCGCGCTCGCCATCACCCAGCAGGCCGACGAAGCCCTGCACCTTGTTGCCAAGAGGCGCGGTCACTTCGACCGGCAGGATCCTGCCACCGGTGGCATCGACCAGCGATTGCACCGTACCTTCACCGCCATCGGCCATCGGCAATTTGACGTAGGTGGCGTTCGGCAGCACCTGCTTGAAACCGGCCTCGATGGCATCAGCCACCGCCATGGCGCTCAGACTCTCCTTGAATGAATCGGGGGCAATAACAATTTTCATATCAATTCCTTAGGCGAGGCCAAACACGCCAAACATCAGGGTGGAGACAGTGGCAATGGTCAGACCGACTGCGGTTTCGTAAGGGATAAGTTTCAGGCGCTCACCCACGCCCATGTGGACGCTGCCACCGGTGGCATGGAAGAAGGAGCCGTGGGGCATGTGGTCAAACACAGTGGCACCGGCATGGATCATGGCTGCTCCGGCCAGACTGCTGATCCCCAGTTCAATCAGGGTGGAGCTGAATACGTTGGAGGCCACCACGGTACCGGCGGTGGTCGAGGCTGTCGCCAGCGACATCAGGGCACCGGAGATGGGCGCCAGCAGGTAGGAGGGCAGACCGGAGGCGGTCAGGCCGCTGATCAGCACATCTTTCAGGCCTGAGTTGGCGATGATGCCTGCAAGGGTACCGGTACCCAGCAGCATGATGGCGACCGGCGCCATGCGGGCGAGGCCGGAGACTGCAAACTGGTTCACCTTGCTGAATTTACCCATCATCAGGGCGCCGACCAGACCACCGAGGGGCAGTGCAATCAGCGGATCCACCACGATACCGGCGACCGGCCGCAGGGCCAGCAGCAGGATGGCGACCAGTGGTGCACTGATGGCGGCGGCAAAGCCCGGCAACTTGGCACCGGCAACGCTCACCACTTCATCAGCAGCAACCTTGCTGCCCTTGTTGTTCAACCTCTTGGCCAGCCAGTAGGCCATCACCAGACCGAACAGACCCGGGATGATGCCCGCAGCCATCACAGAGGTGAGGGGCAGATGAAAGGCATCAGCCGCGGCAATGGCGTTGGGGTTGGGGGACATGACGTTACCCGCCTTGCCGCCGCCGATCATCGCCAGCAGGATGGCCGCCTTGGAGAGGTCGGCACGGCGGGCGATGGCCAGCGCGATGGGGGCGACCGTGATAACGGCCACATCCACGAACACGCCGACCGCAGTCAGGATCAGGGTTGCCAGCGCCAGCGCCAGCAGGGCGCGGGTTTCACCAAGTTTCTTGACGATGGTCTCGGCGATAGTGGTAGCCGCGCCCGATTCGATCAGTACGCCCGCCAGCACACCGGCCGCCAGGATCCGCATCACAGCTGTGGTGATCCCCTGGGCACCGCCGATCATCAGGGCGACGGTCTGGGTCAGATCGGCACCGCCAATCAGGCCACCGGCCAAGGCACCCACGATCATGCCGTAAGCGGGCGGCACCTTTTTCAAAATGAGGATGATGGCGATGGAGAGCGCCGCGATGGCGCCAAGGGCAGTAACCGGGATCATGACGGACACCTTCAATGGGAGTGAATGGCCGCCATTATGGAGATCTGCAATCAGAATGCTTTGGCTGAATAGCCAAAAAACATGTCATGCAAAAGTAGTTTTTTATCTAATTTTACAATCACAAGTCGAGATTAAGGCCGAGATAGAGCAAAAATTTGTCGTCTAACTTGTTGAAATTCAACCCGGTTATCTGCTCTATCCGCCCCAGCCGATAGCGCAGGGTATTGGGGTGAATAAACAGGGCTTCGGCACAGCGATGCAGATCACAATCCTGCAAGAAATAGTGGCGCAGGGTCTTCTGCAGCACCCCCTTGCCATCTTCCCGGGCCAGTTTCTGCAGCGGTGTGCGCAGCTGATCCGCCTGCCAGGAGTCCGCCAGACTGCCCAGCAGCACCGGCAAACGGTAGTCCTCAAAGAAGTAGACCTGTTTGCGCGGCGCCTGCCGCATGCCACGGCGCAATGTATCCCGCGCAGTCTGGTAAGAGCGCGCCAGCCCGTCGATCCCGGCGAAGTAATCGCCCACCGCGATATGCACCTTGAAGTGGGGAATGCGGGCCAGCAACTGCTTGATCCGGCTGCGCTCCTGCGCCGATTGCCAGACGCCCTCACTCAACTGCGCCGGTTTGAGCACCACTATCTCGTCGAGCCCGTTGATGGCGACCAGATTGTCCCGCTCCGGGTTCTCCAGCTGATGAACCAGCTCCCGCAGACGCGCCGGATCCGCCTCCTCCAGGGCCAGCACGGCCACCACCCTAGGCTGGGCCAAATCCAGTCCGAGAAAACGGGCCGCCTGCAGCAATTGATCGACTCGTCCCTCACCACGAATGAGCTGCAACACCAGCTCCTCCTTGTGGCGCTTGTCCCACTGCAACTGCTCGGTGAGCGCCGCCTGCTCCAGGATCAGCTCTGCCGTCATTCGCACCAGCTCGGCGTAAGCACGCACTTCCTCCGGCTCGCCAGAGATACCGATCACCCCCAGCAGCTCCCCCTGATAGGAGATGGGCAAATTGATGCCGGGTCGCACCCCTTTGAGCTGCAAGGCAGTCGCTTCGCTGATCTCCACCACCCGGTTTTCTGTCAATGCCAGCACGGCCCCTTCGTGACGCTGATGGATCCGCTCCGGATTGCCGGACGCAATGATGAGGCCACGTTCGTCCATCACGTTGACCGAGAACGACAGGATCTTCATCGCCCGTGAGACGATCTGGCGGGCAAGGTTATCGTTTAGCTGCATAACATCTCCGGACAAGGGGCTGATCTGGCTACGCCACCACGAGGCGATTCAGGGCACATGGGCGCAAAGATGCCACATCATCAAGACAAGCGAGAGGGGGATCGCTAGAATAGGCCACTTTACCCGATGTGTGCCCCGCCATGGAGCAGGAATTGCGTGCTTGCACCCGCCTGCCCGTGATGGCCCATCCCTCCGATCTGGACTGTGCTATGGATTATGAATTTCGCCGCGACCCGTTTGGTGGCTATCGCGCCCGGTTCTCCATGGGCCATGAAGCCATCGGTCAGTGGCTGATCGACGAGGTTGGCAAGGATGAAGAGAAGCTCGACGAGCTCTTCTCCATCATTGATCAGCTCTCCAACCGCACCCGAGTCGAATACCGGCTCAACGGCGGTGACTACTCCCTGCTGCTGACCCATGAAGAGGCGGAGGTGAAAGCCAACGCCCTCAATATCGAGCTGGGTGAGGATCTTGACGATCTCGCCTACTACGATGATGAACAGCTGGCCATGTGTGGGCTGGAAGATTTTGCCCAGGTGCTCGGCTCCTGGCGCGCCTTTATCCGTAACGAGGATATGGGCTGATTGACCCAATATCGGGCAAACGTGCCCTTTTGCCTAACTCAACAGGATTGACTATGTCTATTTACGATTTTGATGACGAACTGCCGGAAGACGAAGAACAGGAATCCACCAAGAAAGCGGCTGCACCTGCCAAGAAGAAAGGCAAGCAGGTGATGAACACCCAGGTCAACCTGAGCCCGCGCGATGCCAGCCGTCTGAACGGCATGCACGTTGAAGCGATCGCCACGCTGGACGATGTCAGCCTGCCGAAGAACGTCATCTTCAAGGCTGGCCTGATCGCCCTGGGCGAACTGGAAGCCAGCAAGCGCGCCGATATCATCGCCCGCGTGATCGCAGAATCAGGCCGCTAATCGCCCCTGAAGGCATAAAAGAAAGCCGGAGCCACTGCTCCGGTTTTTTGTTTTCCGCCCAGGCACTCTCAACGGCAATCGATCCCCTTTCCGGCTCGGGAGACCAGTTGGTCATAGCGACCATCGGCACGGGCGGCAGCCAGGGCATGATTGAAGCGCTCAAGCAGGTTGGCGGCCTCCGGATACTGCCGTGAAATGATCAGATAAAAAGTGTCGCTCTGACGAAAGTGGGGCAATGCCTGCAGATGGCAGGGGTCGCCAAACAGCTGACGGCTGGCATCCCGGGTCACCGTCTCGTTCATCGGCAGCAGATCGATCCGTTTGCGATCCAGCAGTTGCAGACATTGTGCCAGTGTCTTGGGACGCTGCAGATCCAGCCCGAAACGCTTGATCACCCCGTCGGCATGGCTGGTGCTCCACCCCAGCGGAATGCAGACACGCAGCCCTTGCCAACGGCCAGCCTGAATGGCCTCACTCCCCCGATAGGTGAACCAGGAGAGGCGATCTATATGAATGGGAGCGCTGTAGTGGAAGAGCTTGGCCCGCTCGGCAGTCCAGGCGTAGGGGAAGGTGGCCGCAACCAACCCATTGCGGGTCAACTGATAGCCGCGGGGCCAGGGCAGGTAGTCGACCTGGAGCTCTCGATACCCGGCCTCTTGCAGCAGGGTCGTCACCAGCCGGGTGCTCTCGCCGCCTTCAGGCAGTGCCTTGCCGGTATAGGGGGTGAACTCACCGGTCACCAGCAGCAAGAGTGCGGCCTGCAGCCAGACACACCAACAACACAACAACCACAGACAGTGCTTCATCAGCTGCTCTCCCTTTACCCTGTTGATGAGTATAGAGAAGGGATCCGACCACCTCCTGCGCGGTTGTCCTGCTGACGCCCACTTGTTAAGGTTGCCGCCTGCCTCGATCAAGGAGATCCAATGTTACCCCTCCCCGACTCATTTATCTGGGGCGCGCTGGCACTGGCCGTGCTGCTTGCCCTCTTCCGCCAACGTCTTCCCGCCTTTGCCCTGCTGGGACTCTCCCTGCTGCTGGCCCTGTGGCTTGACCGAATGACGCTACCCGCCCTGCTGGTCTTGGTCGCAGGATTACTGCTGGCGTGGCGTACGCCAACCCTCCCCGCCCGCTGGGCGATGGTGGCCAGAGTGGTGCTGATCCTCTGGGCGATTGCGCTGACCCTGCACCTGCTCCCCGGCTTCAACAATCTCAAGGTGCTGGATCAGGCGCTGGCAGGCCCCGCCAGCGTGCCGTTCAACATGTATCTGAACCTCGACAAGCCGCTGCTGCTCTTTGGCTTGCTGCTGGCCTGCCCGATGCTGCTGGGCAAGGGGGGCGCCATCCGCTGGCGCCCGCTGGCCCTGTTACTGCTGCCGCTGGGTGCCCTGCTGGTCATCGCCTGGCAACTGGGGGCACTGAAACCGGAAGTGGGTCTGCCCCACTGGTGGTGGCTGTTTGCACTCAACAATCTGCTGTTCACCTGCGTGGCGGAAGAAGCGCTGTTTCGTGGAGCTATCCAGCAGGGGTTGACCGAGCGTTACCGCCCCTGGATTGGCATCGTCGTGGCTGCGCTACTGTTCGGAGCCATCCACCTGCCCAGTGGCCCACTGCTGGCGCTGTTTGCGACCCTGGCAGGCTGCTGCTATGGCCTGGCATTCCAGCTCAGCGGGCGACTCTCCGTGGCCATCCTGATCCACTTCGCCTTCAACTTCGCCCATCTAGCGCTCTTCACCTACCCGCTGGCCCACCGCTAACTCCTGAAGTGAAGGCGCCTGACACGGGCGCCTTCCCTCGCTCTTCCCTCTCTCTTTAAGCGTGCTGCCTCGCTCGCTTTACACCTCCAAAAAGCTCCAAACAAAACCAATTCACTTACTTGTAACCAAAATGTAAACAAACTGACCTCTGCATTCGCCATAACAGTCACTTTCCATTGCCCTGCAACCAAAAGGATCCTGTGATGCAGAAAACCCTCAGTTATGCCGCCCTGCTGCTGGTCAGCCAGTTCCCGCAACTGGCACTGGCCGATACCGATGTCTATCTCACCAACAACAGTCCTGAACCGCTCCATATCGACATCCGCCAAAGCGGTACCGGCCAGCTGCAACCCGGCAGTCAGTGGCTTCAGCACCGCACAGAGCTGGGCCCATGGGAGAGTGCCATGGTGCTCAGCTTCAATCGCTATGAGGGGGTCAAGGCGGGCAAGAGCTATCTGTTCGAAACCCGTGTGACCACAGCGGGTGGCGACGTCTATCGGCTCAACCAGCTGATGGAGGGAACCTGGTGGAACACCACCTTGCAGCACGGTGGCGAAACGCCGACCGGCGCATCCGGCTGGCAAAACGATCGGGCGATCCATCGCGTTGCCGGGCCACAAGAGCTGGCATTTGCCGCCAAGTTCACCGGCCGCTACGACGATCTGCACTATTTGATCACGCCCCCCCAAAAACGGGAACAGCCGGAACCGGCAGAAAACAGGCTCAAGGTGGCCAGCTACAACGTCTGGGCGCTGCCGGTGATCGCCTCCAGCATCGGTGAGCGGCTGGCTCTGCTGCCAGAGCATCTCAAGGGCTATGACGCCCTGCTGCTGCAAGAGGTATTCGATGGCCGCCGCGAGGGCTTTTTGCAGGCGCTGGCGAAAGAGTACCCCTACCAGACCAAGGTACTCGACAAGCCCGGGGTCAACATTCATGACGGCGGCGTGGTGATCGTCAGCCGCTATCCCATAGTGCGGGAGGCCCAGCTGGTCTATCCCCAATGCACCGGCACCGACTGCTTCGCCGACAAGGGGGTGATGTACGCCGAGGTGATCAAGGGGGGCAAGGCGTGGCACCTGTTCGCCACCCACACCGCCAGCTTTGACACCGACGAGGCCCGCAAGCTGCGCCAGATCCAGTTCGGTCAGATCCGCTCTCTGGCAGCCAGCCTCAAGATCCCCGCCAGCGACACCGTCATCTACGGCGGTGACTTCAACGTCAACAAACGCAAGTTTGCCGATGACTACGCCAACATGCTGGCCAATCTGAACGCCCATGAACCCGCCTATGGCGGCTATACCGAAGCCACCTTCGATCCCAGGATCAACCCCTATGCCGGTGGCCCGCTCTCCGGTGGCGCCAACGTCGAGTATCTGGACTACCTGGTAGTGAGCCGGGAATACCGCAGCGCCAGCCACAACCTCAACACGGTCTGGATCCCGCGCAGCAGCGATGGCAGCCTCTGGCCCGCCAGCAACCTCTCAGACCACTTCCCGGTCAAGGGAGAGATCAGCCGATGACTCGCCGTTACGGGATACTGGCACTGGCTATCCTGACCCTTTTGCTGGTGAATCTGGGCTGGCAGGAAGAGCCGTCTCCGATATCACCAGAACGGTCGGCGACGCCCTCTCCGGCCGATGTGCAGTTGCCAGCAGAACCGGGGAGCCCGCCTCCCCGAATGCCAAACGCTGAGGGGATGGAAGGCAAAAGCAAAGAAGTGCCCAGCAGCTGGCAGGCGATGCCGGATAAACTGATCACCCAGCTTGCCAGCGAGATCAGCGACAGCGAGTTGCCGCTGGTGCAGCGTGTGAGCAATCTGGAAGCAACAGAGGCCGGGTGGCTGAGCGAGGGGGAGAGCCTGATCCGGTTACAGGGGCGCTATGCCCTGGCGCTGGATGAGTTGGCGCAGGAGAGCGAGCAGTTGCCGCTGGCCGAGCGGCTGGACGCCCTCAGCCGCTTGCAGGATCGGTGGGCAGCGGATCATCCAGATCTGGCAGGCGAGCTGTTCAACCCGGATGCCCGCCTGCAGCAAGCTCGTCAGCTTTGGGGAGATGAGGAGCTGGCCACCCTGGCCCGTCACTTCCTGCCCGCAGAGCAGGCTGAAGCCACGCTGGCGTTTGCCGGGGCGCGCCAGCAGCAGTTGGATCAACGCAGCCGCTACCAACGAGAGCTGGCCGAGCTGGAGCAGCAACTGGCGGTCAGCCAACAGCAGATGGATCCTGCCCTGTGGCAACAACACAAGGAGGAGGTGTTGAGCCAGTGGCGTCGTGACTTCTTCGCACGGGAGCAAGGCACACCCTGAGGTCAGCGCTTGCCCTTGAACTGCTTGACGCTGCGTTTGGCCTGAGTGCGGCGATTGGCCTGCTTGTCACGAGGGGGGCGCTTGCCTTCCCCGCTGGCAGGCTGGTCGGTGACCGGGAATCCGGCCAGATCGCCCAACGGCAGCTCGCGGCCGGTCAGGGGGCGAATGGCTTGCAGCATGTCACTCTCGCCATGGCAGACCAGCGAGATGGCCAGCCCCTCTCGGCCAGCCCGGGCGGTACGGCCGATGCGGTGTACGTAAACAGGGGCGCTGGCGGGCAAGTCCAGATTGATCACCACCGGCAGCGCCTCCACATGGATGCCGCGCGCCATCAGGTCGGTGGCCACCAGCACCCGAATTTTGCCCTCTTTGAAATCGCCGAGCGCCTGCTCGCGTACCGCCTGCTCTTTTTCGCCATGGAGGGCAGCCACCGTAATGCCCGCCTTGGCCAGCTTTCTGGCAACCCCATCGGCATCATCCCGCGCACTGATAAAGACCAGCACCTGCGGCCACGCCTGCTCCTTGAGCAGGCTGATGAGCGCCGGAACCTTGCTGCTCTTGTTGACCAGATAGAGTCGCTCTTCGATCTCGTTCACCACGCTGTTGAGGGGGTTGGCCTCGATGCGGGTTGGCTCACGCAGCAGGCCGTTAGCCAGCGCCTCCAGCTCGGCAGGCAAGGTGGCGGAGAAGAGCAGGGTCTGGCGATCCGCCGGAATAAAGCCGAGCAGCGCCTTGATGTCGGGAGCAAAGCCCATCTCCAGCAGGCGATCCGCCTCATCCAGCACCAAGAGTTGCAAACCATCCAGCCCCAGCACCTGTTGGGTCAGCAGATCCCGCAACCGCCCCGGCGTGGCGACCAGCAGCTGTGGCCCCTGCGCCAGTTCGGCCTGTTGCCGCTCCTGCGCAACGCCCCCACACAACGTCACGATGCGCAGCCCCAGCGCCTCGGCCCCCTCTTTTAGCGCGGCAGTGACCTGAATCGCCAGCTCGCGGGTCGGCACCAGCACCAGACCCTGCACCTGACTGGAGGCGGGATCCAACCGTTGCAGCAGCGGCAAGCCAAACGCCAGCGTCTTGCCGCTGCCGGTCTGGGCCAGCGCCAGCAGATCCTGCCCCGCCAGCGCCGCCGGAATGGCCAGCTGCTGGATGCGGGTCGGCGTCTGCAAGGTGGCGGGCAAAGAGGCAAGCAAGTCGGGATGAAGGGCAAGTTCGCTAAAGGTCATGGCGCTACGTCAACAAAGAAGTGGGAGGCGAAGTCTAGTGAGCGGGGGCCGAGAAGTAAAACCCTATCCATGATGGCCTGGCCGAGGGGCGCTGGCGACGGGCTGACTACACTTTAGCTGACCCATCACCAAGAGAGACCCACCATGACCAGACACATCCCCCTTCTGCTGCTCGTGGTCACCCTGCTCGGCAGCGCGACTCTCGGCCTGTCGCAGACTCCGGAAAACGACGCCCACCCCGAGCCGCCGAAACAGGTGCGCATCCTCAATGCCCACCTTGGCGAGCTGCCAGGGCTGATCAATGCCGACAAGACAGGCCCCTTTGTCGATCTGGTACACGCCATCGATGATCTCTACCCCGATGTAACCATCAAGATCACCATCTACCCCATCGCCCGTGCCATGGCTGGGGTGATCTCCGGCAAGGCTGATCTGGGGCTGCCCGCCATCCGCAACCTCAAGGATATCGATATGCTGGCTTATCGCTTCAGCACCCGCAGTTTTGGCAAGGTTGCCCATGTGATTTACAGCAATACCGCCTATCCGGTCACCACGGATATGGCCTATGGCATAGTGCCCACCAAACGGGATCTGCTGATCGAGGCCGTTCCTGACTATATGCCCTTCCCGGTGCAGCGATCGATGAGTATCGAGCAGTCACTGCGCAAGCTCTCACGCGGCCGTATCGACGCCTTTGTCTGGGCACAAGAGGAGGCCGACCTGATGCTCAAGCAGCTGGGGCTGACCAATATCAGGCGAGAATTTTTCGGGGATTTCGAGGATGTCTTCATCATCCAGAAAGGGGCAGCAGGTGATGAGATGGACGAATTTCTCCGCCAAGCCATTGATCAGCTGGCTGCCACCGGCAAACTGGCCGAAATTTACGAGAAGATCCACCGCCCCTATGTGGAGTGGCAACCCTCCCCAACCGCCAAGGCTGAACCGGCGACCACCCCGCCAGCTACGCCCTGAACGGACAATTCCCGCATAAAAAATCCCGCCGAAGCGGGATTTTTTATGGCTTGCAGCCTTACAGCACGGCCAGCGCCGCAGCGTAGTTCGGCTCGTCGGCCACTTCGGCGACCAGCTCGCTGTGCAGCACCTTGTTGTCACCATCCAGCACCACGATGGCGCGAGCGGTCAGACCGACCAGCGGACCGGAAGAGAAGGCAACGCCGTAATCTTCCATGAAGGCTGCACCGCGCAGGGTGGAGAGGGTTACTACCTTGTCCAGACCTTCGGCGCCGCAGAAGCGGGACTGGGCGAACGGCAGATCGGCGGAGATGCACAGCACAACTGTGTTCTCCAGCGCGCTGGCCTGCTCGTTGAACTTGCGCACAGAGGTCGCGCAGGTCGGGGTATCGACGCTCGGGAAGATGTTCAGGATTTTGCGCTGACCGGCAAAGCTTGCCAGGGTCACGTCGGAGAGGTCCTTGGCCACCAGGGAGAAGGGCTTGGCTTGCTCACCGGCGACCGGGAAGTGACCAGCGACGGAAACCGGGTTGCCTTGCAGAGTGACTGAGTTGCTCATGTGTTATGTCCTTTATTGGTGTAGTAAAAATCCGGGTGATCAGTATAGGGGCGGCGGGACCAGACAAACACCCGCGAAGACAAGGGATATAAAGGGGTTGACCTTGGACTTAACACCAAGGTTTAGACTCCTCCTCGGTAATCAGGGATCTCGCAGGGGCGGGATCCATCAAGAGGGACTCATCATGAGCAAATCCTGCTGCAATCATCAGCACGCCGCCCCCATCAAGGCCGTCAGCAAGGCGGCCCCCGGCCAGAGTGAGCATCACCACGATAGCCACTGCTGCGACAACACCACGCCCGTCAGTTGCTGTTCAAGCCCGACGCCTCATGAGCACGCATCCCGTGACGGCAATGAATCCCCCGGGGATGAAGAGCCTCCCCGAGGAAGCTGTCACGATCAAGCTTGCTGCAGCGCCCCCTTATCGCCAGCTCACGATCATAAGCATGAGCATGAGCACGATATGCCCCCTGCCGACCCGCTGGTTGCGCCGGAGCAAGGTAACAGTCGCCACAGCTGGCAGGTGTTGGGGATGGATTGTCCCAGCTGCGCCCGCAAGATCGAGACCGCCGTCAGCCGGGTGAGCGGCGTGCAACAGGCGCGCGTATTATTTGCCACCGAGAAGCTGGTGGTGGATCTGGCCCCCGGTCTCTCCCCCGATCCCGTCACCGCCGCCGTGCTGGCCGCCGGTTTCCAGCTCAAGGGGGAAAGTGCTGACAAGCAGGCAGCTGGCCGCGAGCAAGCTTCACAACAGCCCCTGCAGGGCAATCTATTCGGTAACTTTTGGGGCAAATATTGGCAGCCCCTGTCACTGGCCGGCCTGATGTTGGTCGCCGCCCTGCTGCCGAAAGAGTTCGGTCAGCCACTCTTTACCCTGGCGACCCTCTGGGGTCTGTGGCCCATCTCCCACAAGGCGTGGGCGCTGACCAAAAGCGGCTCCCCCTTCGCCATCGAGACCCTGATGACGGTCGCCGCCTTGGGGGCCCTGTTCCTCGGCGAAACCGCCGAAGCGGCCATGGTGCTGCTGCTCTTTATGCTGGGTGAGCATCTGGAGGCCTACGCCGCCGGACGTGCCCGGGCCGGAGTGACCGCCCTGATGGCGCTGGTGCCCGACAAGGCGCTGCGGATCCGTACCACTGCCGAGGGCGATGTGCGGGAAGAGGTCGGCGCCGATGAGCTGCGTCCCGGCGATATCATCGAAATCGCCCCGGGTGCCCGCCTACCTGCCGATGCCCGTCTACTCGATGAGCTCGGTGCGTTTGACGAGAGCGCCCTGACTGGCGAATCCATTCCGGTGGAACGTCGCCAGGGGGACAAGGTGCCGGCCGGCAGTCTGGCTGCCGATCGAGTGCTGCGCCTTGAGGTGGTGTCCGAACCCGGCAACAACGCCATCGACCGCATTCTGCACCTCATCGAGGAGGCCGAAAGCCAGCGCGCGCCCATCGAGCGCTTTATCGACCGCTTCAGCCGCTGGTATACCCCGGCCATGATGCTGGTCGCCCTGCTGGTGGTGCTGGTGCCGCCCCTTGCCTTCGGCCAGAGCTGGGACGAGTGGATCTATCGCGGGCTGGCGCTGCTGCTCATTGGTTGCCCCTGCGCGCTGGTCATCTCCACTCCGGCAGCGGTTACCTCGGCGCTGGCTGCGGCAACCCGTCAGGGGGCGCTGATCAAAGGGGGGGCCGCGCTGGAGCGATTGGCCCATATCGATACCGTCGCCTTTGACAAGACTGGCACCCTGACGCTGGGCAAGCCGCAACTGACCGAGCTGGTGAGCCTCAATGGCCAGCCGGAGACCGAGTTGCTGGCACTGGCGGCTGCCATCGAGCAGGGCTCCCACCACCCGCTGGCCCGCGCCGTGGTCGCCAACGCGACCGAACAGGGGCTGGCGCTGGCGGAGGCCCGCGACCTGCGCGCACTGCCGGGCATGGGGGTTGAAGGATGCATCAACGGTGAACTGTGGCAACTGCTGGCACCGAGCCGGGTGGCGGCCCTGAATATGGAACAGCAGACCCGGATTGCTTCGCTGGAGCGGCAGGGCAAGACCGTTGTGGTGCTCTGCCAGAGCAGCGATGCTCAGGCGTTGCCGGTTGCCCTGCTGGCGCTGCGGGATCAGATCCGGCCGGAGGCGGCAGCCGCACTGCAAGAGCTCAACCGGCTCGGGCTCAACAGCATCATGCTGACCGGGGATAACCCCAACGCTGCCGAGGCGATTGCCACCGAGCTGGGCATGGGCTGGCGTGCCGGTCTGCTGCCGGAGAACAAGGTAGAAGAGATCGCCAAGCTGGCCAGCACCCGGAAGGTTGCCATGATCGGCGATGGCATCAACGATGCCCCCGCCATGAAGCGGGCCAGTATCGGCATCGCCATGGGGGGCGGCACCGATGTGGCACTGGAGACCGCCGATGCGGCGCTGACCCACAACCAGCTCGGTGGTATTGCCGCGATGATCCGGCTGTCGCGGGCGGCACTGGCCAATATTCACCAGAATATCGCGCTGGCGCTGGGGCTGAAGGCCATCTTCCTGGTCACCAGCCTGCTCGGCATCACCGGCCTGTGGATTGCGGTGCTGGCCGATACCGGCGCCACCGCGCTGGTGACCGCCAACGCCTTGCGGCTGCTACGCAGGGGTTAAGCCAGCCAATGGCATCCCAGCCAAAAGCCGTCCCCCAACCGGGACGGCTTTTCTTTTTCCTCTCACGGCCCCCCGTAAAAGAAAAAGCGCGCCTGCCGGTCGGCAGTCGCGCTTTGCTTACTCTCTCGGAGTTATCCCACCCTTGGCAAGGTGGAATTCAACCCGGGGGCGCCGAGCCATCCCCCGGACTCAATGGCTTGCTTACTTGACGCTGCACTCCTGAATGACGGCAGTACCCGCCTTGACGCCAGCCGGGTCAACCTTCACCAGCACACTCCACAGCCCCTGCGACAGGGTGATGCTGTTATTGGCACTGCCCCCCTTGGAGAAGGCGAACGAATAGCCGGTTTCAGCGTTCACCGCGCCGCCACCGTTGAGCAGGTACTCCTTGCTCCAGTCCTCGTTGGCCACCTTGAACTCGGTGCTGCCGGCATAGTTGAACGCCGCCTGATAGATGGCGAGATCGCCGTCCATTCCCTTGTAGCTCAGCTGGTACTGGGGCTGGGCATTCCAGCCAGAAAGCTCACCCTTGACGAACAGGTTGTAGCCGAGCGGATTGCCCGCCACCGTCTCCAGCACCTTGCAGCTCTGCACCGGCTCGGTGAAGCTGACGCTCAGGGTCGGTTTGTCCTTGTTCATGGCGGTAAAGACAAACTTGTAGCTGCCTGCCTTGGCCAGATCGACACCGATGTTGCCGGTATCGCCACCCTTGCAAAGGGTCAGCGGAGTGCCTACCACCAGCTTGTCACCAACGTTGCAGCTGCCGTAGTTGACCGGCCCCCAGCTGGCGTCAGCGATCTTGACGTTGGTGGTACCCAGCTTGTCGGTGCTCACCTCGGTAGTGAACTCATACATAAAGTTGCCGCTGAAGGTCATCTGGTTGGTGTTACCCCACTCATCGAGGAACCCCTTCAGATAAACATCGGTGTTGCCAAACGGTGGCAGGGTGCTCAGGTCGGTCTTCTTGCTGACCGGCAGGCCCGCGCCCTGTGCACCAGACTGCGGCTTGACGAACACGGCGGCAGACCAGGCCCCCAGCGTCAGCTGGCCGTTATCATAGGCGGCGCCGCTGGCGATGCTGTCGACAGCGCGATGCTTGCTGCTTAGCACCATACCGCTCAGATCGATCGGCTGATCGTTGCCATCACGGAAGTCGCCGATGCTCTGGCTCTGGTTGCTGGCGTTGATCATCACCACCAGACCGTCGATGGCCGGATCCAGATCCGCCCCGGCACTGACGCCATCATCCACCGTCATGACGATAAGGCCGGGCACCTGATCCGGGCCGGTATTGCGGAAGTCGACCCGCTTGATCACCTCGGCTCCGCTGCCCAGACGCAGCAGGCGGGAGGAGTTGCGCAGCTCCGCCAACTCCTGATAGAAGCTCACCATCTGCGCCATCTCGGCCGAGCCCGGCTTGGCATGCTTGCCGAGCACCTGCTCGATCAGCGGATAGTTGTCACCATCCTTGTCCTTGCGCGGCAACCCCTTGTCGAAGTTGTTGTCGCCCAGGGTGTAGTCGACCTTGTTGTACCAGTCGCCCGAGTCATAGCTGTCCCGCTCCATGGATTTGGAACGCAGCAGCTCGACACCGGCGTGGGTGAAGGGAATGCCCTGACCCAGCATGGCGGTCGCCAGCGAGACCCCCTGCATCCGCACCAGATCGGCACTGGCAGGCGCCTTGTAGATCAGGTTGTCGAACAGGGTCTGGTTGTCGTGCTTGTCGACATAGTTCTGCACCTCCACCGGATCCTGGGCATAACCGGCGCTCTGACCGTTGTAGTCGATCTCGGCGCCTTTCTTCGGCATGCCATCCTTGTCGGTCAGCACGAACTCCTTGAGGTTGCCCGCCATGCCGAGCCGCACCAGATCGGACTGGTGCAAGGCCGTAGCCAGATCCACCTTGCTCATTTCGTTAGGAGCGACGAAAGCACCGTTGCCAAAGCCCTGGGTCTTGCGAATGGTATCGCCACCGTCGAACGGACTGCCGCCGCGCACCGCATCGCGCAAGCGGTCCGAGAAGGAACCGATGCCGGTACCGCCCAGATGCTTCTGGGTCGCCTGCACGAAGCGCTTGTCATCCTGCACTTCGCCGAAGTTCCACCCCTCGCCGTAGAAGTACATCTCGGGATTGACCTTCTTCACCGCGGCCAGCGCCTGCACCATCTGATCTTTCGGATGGTGGCCCATCAGATCGAAGCGGAAGGCGTCGATCTTGTAGTCGCGCGCCCAGGTGACCAGAGAGTCATCCATCAGCTTGGCGAACATGACGTGTTCCGGCGCCGTGTTGGAGCAGCAGGTGGAGTTCTCCACCGAGCCGGTCTCCGGATTGAGGCGCTGATAGTACCAGGGCACGATCTTGTCGAGCACCGACTTGGGGCCGAGCCCGGATTCGTTGGTGTGGTTGTAGACCACGTCCATCACCACGTTCATGCCGATGTTCTGCTTGATGGCCTTGACCATCTCGCGGAACTCCAGAATACGTTTGGTGCCCTCGGCGTTGGTGGCGTAGGAGCCTTCCGGCGTGGTGTAGTGGTAGGGATCATAACCCCAGTTGAAGGAGTCGACGCCACGCAGATAGCCGGAGAGCTCCTGCACCTGCGGATTATCCTTGCTGTCGCCCCCTTGCAGGTCGGCCAGCACATCCCCCACGGTCTGACCGCCACCGCAATAGCCGCCAAATCTGGATGTTTTCACATCCGGATTGATCTGACAGAGCTTGCTGAAGTCATCGCCGAGATTGGCAACCTTGGCCGGATCCTCGTTGACGGTGGCGATATCGAACACCGGCAGCAGGTGCAGGTGGCTGACGCCGCTTTTTGCCAGCGCTTTCAGATGGTTGACCGGTACAGAGTCGGGCTGGGTCAGACCGACAAATTTGCCGCGCTTCTCTTCATCGGTGGAGGCATCGTTACCGGTCAGGTCGCGAATATGGGCCTCATAGATGGTGATGTCGGCGGGGTTCTGCTGGCTGTGGGGCGCCTTGAGGCTGTCCCATCCTTCCGGTTTCAGGGCCGGATCGTCGAGATCCACTACCTGACTGAACTCGGAGTTCATCGCGAGGCTCAAGGAGTAGGGATCGGTCACCTCGTAGTGCTCGACCTTGCGGCTCAGCGGGTGGTAGACCTCCATGTCGTAGCGGTAGAACTGGCCGATCAGCTCGCTGCCCCCTTCGTAACTCCAGCTGCCGCTGGCGCTGTCGAAGGTCATGGCCACTTCACCACTCTTCTGGTGGCTGGCGTTGTAGAGGGCCAGCTTGACCGACTTGGCGGTCGGCGCCCAGAGGCGGAAGGTCACCCGGTTACCCTCCACCACGGCACCATAGCTCAGCTTGGTCGCCTCGGGAGCATAGAGCGCATCGAGAGCACCGGCGCTCTGCACCAGGGTCGCCCCCTGCAGGATACCATCGGCATCGGTGCCGATAGCCACCAGTTCCCCCTTGAGCAGGGGCTTGAGATCTTTCCCGGCAGGCAGGGCAAAGGCGGCCGCATCCTTGAGGTGCGGATATTTGGCCTGCTGCTCGGCAGTCAGGCTGGTCGCGGTCAGGCTGATATAAGGGAAATCGAACACCCCATCGGCATTGGCCTTGATGGTGCCCGAGTCGCTGTAATAGAGGCGAACATGGGGCTTGTCCTTGCCCCCTTGCCAGATCAGGGTATTGCCATCGATAAGATGGGCGCTGGCCCCCGCCACGCCAAAGGCGGCGGTAAAGGCTTCGGCACGGCTGCCAAACAGATCTTTCTTGCCCGCGACGATGGCCACAGTGCGATCCGGGTGCTCACTGAAGCTCACCTTCATATCGCTGCCGGTCAGGTTGGCCAGATCGCCGTTGCGAGCGATAAAGTTGATGCACCCTTCCACATTTTTGAGCGGAACAACCCAGGCCGGACCAAAGCTGTCGGCGGTGGCTGGTGTCTTGCTCTTGTCATCCCAACCGGTATTCAGGCCACTATCAGCCGTTGCCTGGCAGGCGTCGTTATTCCAAAGGTGCAGGCTGTGGCTGTCAAACGGTGCCTTGGCTCCTTTGGTTGCCGACTGGGTATCCACCAGCGCAATGACCGCCTGATTTTCGCCGGCAACCAGCAACTCTTTCGGGGGATCCATCTTGGGCAGACGGGCGACAGGCCCATCGGTGACTTCAGGTGTAGGCGGTGTAGGGGGAACGGGGTTCACACCGGAGGCATCAGAGCTGTTGTCATTACAGCCAGACAAAAGCGCGAGCAGTGAGGCTGTTACCAGCGCCACTTTGGTCTTTTTCATATCCATATTTTTATAATTCCCGCTGTAGTTAGTCTCGATAGTCGAGCACCCGGTCATTGCCAGGCGGTGCCATATTAATCAGCGGCAATCGATTCAAATGTGAGCGGAAGGGCAAAAAAACCATCCAGTTTCAACAAGATAACGTTTTCAGACTGAAACTTCGATCCGGCTCACAGACCTCGTGGCCATTTGGCCTCATATCTGGAAAACGGCAGTCACGGGGTCAGAAAAGCAATGTCTGATCAAGTGGATAGACAAGGAGTAAGCAATGAAACGGATTGAAGAGCAGGCAAGACGACTCGATCAGGAGTATCAGGCGATCGGGCAGCTGTTCGACCAGTTTTGCCAGCAGGCTGGCACCCTGGCCGAGCAGTATCACTTCTTCAACTGGCCCGATTATGAAGACTCGCCCCCGCTGAGCCGCGCCTTCACCCTGCTGGGGGAACCCCGCGAACTGCGGCTGCGCTGTCAGCCCGGCGAGCGCTCCGCCCTCCATGGCCTGATCCAGGTGGTCTCGGAGGATGGCACCATAGATGCCAGCCTCGGGTTTCGCGCCGATGGCCAGCTGCTGCTGGAGTCGGGCAAGCTGCTGGACAACCCGCCCGGACTGCTGCTCAAGCTGCTGCTCGGTGCTGTGTGGCAACACAAGCCCCAGGATGAGATCACCGGGCAGCCGCACTGACATCAGAGTGCCAACGGCACTGAAACCAAGGGGGCCAACGGCCCCCGTTATTTATCCTGTTCGCTGGCGATCTCGATGGTCACATGCACCAGCTCTTCATGGATCGCCAGCCGCTCGCGGATCTGCTGCGCCGGTAACGGATTGACCATCAGCAAAGAGAGCACGCAGGCATACTGCTGCTGCCCTACCCGCCAGACGTGCAGATCGCGGATATCAGTGCCCGGCAGTTCGGCGATGACCTCGCGGATCTCCGCCACCAGCGGGGTATCCATCTCGGCATCCAGCAGCACCCGACCAGAGTCGCGTAACAGACCCCAGGCCCACACCGCGACCAGCCCTGCACCCACTATGCCCATCAGCGGATCCAGCCAGTCGGCCCCCCACAACATACCCCCCACCAGCGCCAGAATCGCCAGCACGGAAGTGGCCGCATCCGCCAGCACGTGGATATAGGCGGCGCGCAGGTTGAGATCCTGATGGCCGTGGTGATCGTCATGGTCATGATGATGATCGTGGTCGTGATGCTCATGATGGTGGTCATGCCCATGGTGATGGTGGCCGTGATCATCCTTGAGCAGCCAGGCACAGGCGAGGTTTACCAGCAGCCCCACCAGCGCGATAGCGATCGCCTGTTGATAGTGGATCGGGCTGGGATCGAGCAGCCGGAACACCGACTCGAACAGCATCAACCCGGCCACTCCCACCAGCAGCAGGGCGCTGGTGAAGCCACCCAGCACCTCGATCTTCCAGGTGCCGAAGCTGAACCTGTGGTCGCGGGCGAAGTGGCGGGCGGCGCGGTAGGCCAGCACAGAGAGACCGAGCGCCAGCGCGTGGGAGCTCATGTGCCAGCCATCGGCCAGCAGCGCCATGGAGTTGTAGAACCAGCCACCGCCAATTTCTGCCACCATCATGATGACAGTCAGCAATACGGCCCAGCGGGTCTTCTGTTCGGCCAGCGGATTGCCCTCATGGATGACGGGTTGATGACAGTGGGATTGAGCGAGGGATGACATGGATTTCTCCTGAGAGCGATGATGCAATATACTATACCCTAGTATAGTTTTATTGATCGAGAGGATCCTGCATGTCCCACACCATTCACGACAAAAAGAAGTTGCTGGCACGGGTGCGCCGCATCAAGGGACAGGCAGGTGCGCTGGAGAGCGCGCTGGAGCAGGAGAGCGACTGCGCCGCCATTTTGCAGCAGATCGCCGCCATCCGCGGCGCCGTCAACGGCCTGATGCTGGAGGTGCTGGAGGGGCACATGCGCGAACACCTGGGCGCCGCAGATGCCACCCCGGCAGAGCGGCTGGAGGATCTGGATCAGGTGGTCAGCGTCCTGCGATCCTATTTGAAGTAAGCAGGATCGCGGCGCCATCCCTTCAGGCTCGACCAGCGTCGGGCTTGAGCCACCGCCAGCTTTGCGCCATGATGTCCAGCCCGGCTGACCGCCGGTTTTACTGGACAGTCAATTTCAAGGATCCCCCATGTTTGAACACGTCGATGCCTATGCTGGCGACCCCATCCTGACGCTAGTCGAGACCTTCCACAAAGACACCCGCGAGCAGAAGGTGAACCTGGGGATTGGCCTCTATTACGACGAGCAGGGCCGCATTCCGCTGCTGCCGTCGGTGCAGCAGGCCGAAGCCCAGCGCGCCGCCGCCCCGGCCCCGCGCCCCTACCAGCCGATGGAAGGCGCCGCCAACTACCGCACCGCAGTGCAACACCTGCTGTTTGGTGCCGACCATGAAGCGGTCAAGGCGGGACGTATCGCCACCATCCAGACCATCGGTGGCTCAGGCGCGCTGAAGATCGGCGCCGATCTGCTCAAGCGCTACTTCCCGACCTCCGAGGTATGGGTCAGCAATCCCACCTGGGACAACCACAAGGCGATGTTCGAGGGAGCCGGCATCAAGGTGCATGACTACCCCTACTACGATGCGGCCACTGGCGGCGTGCAGTTCGATGCCATGATCGACTGCCTGAGCAGCCTGCCGGCGAAGAGCATCGTGCTGCTGCACCCCTGCTGCCACAACCCGACCGGGGTGGATCTCTCCCGTGCCCAGTGGGATCGAGTGATCGCGCTGGTGGTCGAGAAGAACCTTATCCCCTTTATGGATATCGCCTATCAGGGCTTCGGTGACGGGCTGGAAGAGGATGCCTACGCCATTCGCGCCATGGTGGCCGCCGGCGTCAGCTTCTTCGTCAGCAACTCGTTTTCCAAGAACCTCTCCTTCTACGGCGAGCGCTGCGGTGGTCTGTCGGTCATCTGTCAGGATGCCGAAGAGGCCAGCCGTGTACTGGGCCAGATGAAGGCCACCGTGCGCCGCAACTACTCAAGCCCTCCTACTCACGGTGGCCAGATCACTGCGGCAGTGATGAGCCAGCCCGAACTGCACGCCATGTGGGTCGATGAAGTGACCGAGATGCGCACCCGCATCAAGGCGATGCGCCAGAAGTTGTTCGAGGTGCTGAGCGCCAAGGTGCCGGGCCGCGATTTCAGCTACTTCATCAACCAGCGCGGCATGTTCAGCTACACCGGCTTCACCCCGGAGCAGGTTGACAGACTGCGCGAAGAGTTCGCCGTCTATCTGGTGCGCTCCGGCCGCATGTGCGTGGCGGGCCTCAACAGCCGCAACGTCGACTATGTGGCCGACGCCATGGCGGCGGTGCTCAAGGGCTAATCCGCATCAGCCCCGCTTTGGCGGGGCTTTTTTGTCTGTTGCGTTCGCAGTCACCTCTTGAGGAGTCTGCTCACCCTCCCCCTGCTGTGAGAGAATGCCAGCAGGTCACGCTGAATCTCCCTGATTCCAAGCCTGTTTATCTTCATCAATTTCAGGAGCCAATATGGATCTGATCGCTCTCTCTAGGCTGGGAGGTCGCCATCTGGTCACCCTGCACCTGCTGCTCGACAACCAGAGCGTCACCCGCACCGCCGAGCGGCTCTGCACCACGCCTTCCACCGTCAGCAAAACCCTCAACCAGCTGCGGGATCTGCTGGGGGATCAACTGCTCTACCGCCAGGGCAACCAGCTGCTGCTCACCCCCATGGCCGAGCGACTGGCGCCCACCCTGCACCGGCTGTTGGGGGAGCTGAACGGCCTCACTCGCCAGAACGCCTTCAACCCGCAGCAGTGGCAGGGCACATTGCGGCTGGGATTGCGCGAGAGCGTGATGACCTGGCCGGTGGGCCCCATTCTGGGTCAGCTGATGAAAGAGGTGCCGGGCATGGTGCCGGAGATCTGGAACAAGGATGAGCAGGGGTTGGAGGCGCTGGCAGCGGGCAAACTCGACTTCGTGATCCTGCCCCATGACCAGAGCCAGCCGTTGCCGCGCCAGCCCGGGCTGGTATGGGAGACCCTGCGGGAAGAAAAACTGGTCTGCCTGCTGCGCAAAGACCACCCCGCGCTGGCCAAGCCCTGGGATCTCGATGCCTACCTGAGCTGGCGCCATATCGCCATTCGGGATCAGGAGCTGGCCAACCCCTTCTTCGAGCAGAGCCTGGCCCAGCAGCAGGTGCGTCGCCAGATTGGCGCCACCCTGCCCGATTTTGCCAGCGCGGCGGCCCTGCTGCCCCAGACCGATCTGATCCTCACCGCCATCGGTGGCTGGGCGGCCTGCATGGCCAGTCAGCCGGATCTGGTGATGCGTCCGGCACCGTTCGATTACGGCAAGGTGAGTCACAGTCTGGTCTGGTATGGCCCAGCCGGTGATGGCTCGGCCCGTCACTGGTTCCGCCAGCGGATCCTGCAACTGGGTCGCGAATTGATTGAGCCCTGAGCCGGGCGACAAGGAGAAGAGATTGATGTTTCACCGCGGCGAAACATCAATGGCAAGTATGGACTAGGGACGTTTGGTATAGATGGGGCTGGGGAAGGAGGCGACGTTGCTGTCCAGATCCGTGATGCGGGCTGCCCCCTGCTTTTTCACTAGATCGATGCGCAGCACCTGATGCATAGGGATAAGAGTCTGGCGCACATCGGCAAATTCGCTCTTGAGCTTCTCGTGACTGGGATCGACGATAAGAGCCGTATGGTTGTCCCAGACAAAATCGGCAATCTCGATAAAACCGAACAGCTGGCCCTGATTGACTTCGCGCACATAGACTTCGTAGCGCTCGCTGTGGCAAATAAACTGAACCCGATATAACGCCTTGCTTTCACTCATGATTATCTGTCATTGAGGGGTAAGAAGATGGCCATTATTCTAGCCGCCGTTCTCGCCCCCTCCAATAGACAGAAATCACAGTTGCGGCCTTTCCATGCCGCACCTCACACCATGACGGTCACCGGATGACGCAACCACTCAGCTCATCAAGGCAGGCAGTGAGACAGGCCCCAATCCCGCTGCACGCAAGCGGTTGGCCAGCTGTTCCAGCTCGGTTTGGTGAGCCTCTGGCCATTGCGCCGCTGCCCCCCGCACCCCGTGATGGCGAAAGCCGTTGAGGCGAATGGGCACAGGCCCAAGCTGCTGCAAGAAGGCGGCGAGATCCGCGTCCAGCTCACCACTCGCATCCAGAAAATCGCTCTTGCCCGGCACATGGAGCAGCCGCAACTCGGCCAGCTTGCCGTAACTTGCCAGCAACCTGAGCGAAGCCAGCACCCGCTCGCGGCCATAGCCGGTCAGAGAGAGGTGTACCGAGTCACGCCACCCCTTGAGGTCGATCATGGCGCCGTCGAGCACCGGCAATAGCCGCTGCCAGCCGGTTTCGGCCAGCGAGCCGTTGCTGTCGAGCAGGCAACTGAGATGGGCCAGATCCGGTGCGCCCTTGATGGCAGCAAACAGCGCAGCCACAAAGGGGAGCTGGGTGGTCGCCTCACCACCGGAGACGGTAATCCCGCTCAACAGTGGGCCGTAGCGACGCAGCAGGGCCAGCACCTCGGCCACCGTCATGGTAGCGGTCTTGGGATTGGCACTGCGCGGGCAGACATCCAGACAGGCGTCGCAATCGGTGCAGAGCGTTGCCTGCCAATGAACCTTGCCTTCGCTCATGGAGAGGGCGCCGCTCGGACAGACCGCAAGGCAGTCGCCGCAATCGTCGCACTGCCCTATGGTGTGCGGGTTGTGGCAGCCGGGGCAGCTGAAGTTGCACCCTTGCAGAAACAGCACCAGCCGGTTGCCCGGCCCGTCGACACAGGAGAACGGCAGCACCCTGCTTACCAGGGCGCTGCGTGTTGGCAAGACATCAGCCATCGGTGCGAACTCAATACTCGCCGATAGTCGATTCGTGGGCGACCACTCGCGGTGCACGCTGACGAATGGCGGTCACTTCACTCGCCTCGGCACCGAGACAGGTGGTCTGCAAGCGTGACCCCTCCTCTGCGAAGCGGGCCACGTCGCTCTTGCGGATCATGTAGCCGGTCACCCGCACCAGATCGCTGTCGGCCACGTTGGCGGTGAACTCGCGCATACCGATGGCGAGCGCCCCTTTGCAGAGCTGCAACAGCGCCTGCGGGTTCTGGCGGATGGTGGGATCCAGCGTCAGGATCTCGCTGATCCCCGAATGGTAATAGGTGTGGTGCGGCGCCAGTGCCAGCACATGGCTGGCCGGATCCGGCTCCTGCCCGTAGGGAATGCGCACCCCGGGGGTGACAGCCACATCGATGCTGAGGCCACCTTGCGAGTGCAGCAGCGCACGACCACCCCAGGCATGGGTTTGCGGCGTCGCAGTGACATATTCCGAGAGCTGAGCCGAGATGCGATAGCCAAGCTGGTTCGCCTCCTCGCCATGGCCGTAACGATCCGGCAGATTCTCTTTATCCATCAGGATATTGACCGCTTCCGCCATGCCGTAGATGCCGAACATGGGGACAAAGCGATCCTCATCCAGCAGCCCCTCTTTCACCAGAAAGCTGTCGAAGAAACCGGACTCATCATGGAGGAATGCGGCCCGAGCTTCGATCAGCTGAGAGGCCAAGCGGCAGTAATGGGGCAGCAGGCAACCGAGGAAGTCATCGCGCCCCTGACACTGCTCGGCGACCCGCTTGAGGGAGATGCGCACCAGGGTATTGGCGCCACCGGCCTGCGGCAGGGCGTTGTAGCAGCTGACGATGCCAAAGCCGCGATTGTCGAAGGTGTCGCGATGAATCGGGTAGTTGGCGATGTGCGGCTTGCTGCACTCGGCGATATTCTTCACCGCCTGCAACAGCAGATCATCCGGGGTCTGCTCCGGATCGTGGAAGAAGGTGAGGTTCGGCGCCACCTGCTTGAGCTCGTTGTCGATACGCAGGATCAGGCGGCAGATGCGGTTGTCATCCGGCCCGATGTTGACGTGCATGAAGGCGTCCGGCAGCACCCGATCCAGATAGACCCAGAACCCCTTCAGCTTGCGATAGAGGGTCTCGTCATCCAGTTCACCGACAAACGGTAACAGCAGATGGTCGAGCCGCCCCAGCCAGACCGGCATGCCGGTGACGGAGGGGACATGGTGATAGAGGATGCGCAGGGCGTTGAGCGCCTCGTCGAAATCCTGCGGCGCCGCCAGCTCCAGCCAGGCAGAGCCCTGAGTCAGAAATTTTTCATAGTCCGGCAGCACATAACGCGGCTTGTAGGGGGCGTGCCCTTCGAACATGTCGCAGATAAATCCCTGCTCCATCGCCTCGGCGACTGCGGCAGGCAGGTCGGGGTAGGGCAACGCATTCTCGGCGGCCAGCGCCAGCGCGTGGCTCTTCTGGGCGGCGGAGAGATGGGGATCGCGCACGATGCGCTGACAGGTTTCGATCAAAGACATGGGACACTCCTTCACGGACAGAGCCCATATCCTCACCATTTGCAGGCTTTTTTTGAAGTGACATTCATGACATGACGGATGTCGAATAATGACATCCATTACACAAGATCACGGCTCGCGTTTCACCAAGGCAAGAGCTCGGCTATGCCTCCCAGCCAGCGCAGCAGGAAGAAGCCCCCCATTCCGCCCACCACCACAACCAGAGTCGGCAGCCGCAACAGGGTCAAGAGCATCACCCACAGGGTGGCAGTCAGGTAGTCAGGATCCCAGTCAAGACCTATCCCCGGCTCGTAGCTAAAGACGATGGGCAACCAGATTGCAGTCAGCACCGACTGGGCCGAGAAGCCGAGAAACGCCCCCATCTCGGCACCCGGCTGATATCGGGTCAACCGAGAAAAGAAGGCGAAGCGGTTGAAAAAGGTGATCAGGGCCAGCAGGCCAATCATCAGCCAGCTCACGCTACCTCCTCATCCGGTGCAACACATAGCCCACCACCATGCCAGCCAGAGCCGAGACGATGATGTGGATCTCCGCCAGCAGCGGCTTGGTAAGCAACGCTGTGCCGCCGCTCACCAGAGTGGCCGCAATCATGGGCAAGTTTTTCATGGCGGGAATGGTCATGGCGATGAAGGTGGCTGCGATGGCAAAATCCAGCCCCATGCTGTCCAGTCCATCGATGTACTGGCCGGCCGCGATGCCGAGCAGGGTCGCCAGATTCCAGAACAGATAGAAGACGAATCCCGCGATGAGCGCGTAGGCCGGATCAAAGTGGCCGCTGCGCTCCCGGTCTTTCAGCGCCACAGCGAACATCTCATCAGTCAGGAAAAAAGCAAGGCTGGCCCGCCAGCGCAGGGAGAGCGGCAATACGTCACGGCGGAAGGTGAAGCCGTATAGCAGATGCTGGGAAGTGATCACCATGGTGGAGCCCATGATGGGCAGCAGGGGCGTGCCCGCCCCGAACAGGGTCGTGGCCGAGAGCTGGGCGGCTCCGGCGTAGACCAGCAACGACATCAGCTGAGCCTGAAGCGGACTCAGCCCTGCCTGCAACGCCAAAGCGCCACACAGGATCCCCCAGGGGATCACAGAAATGGAGAGCGGGAGCATATCCAGTGTGGCACGCCACCAGAGCATCCCCGTTCGCTCGGGCACGCTCGTTACTGACATCATGTGATCTTCCTTGTCACAGCCAAAGCGAGCCGAAAAAACTAGCACGGGACAGCAAGCGCTGTCACGTCATCACTGGCGGGAAATAAAACGCCCGCGGAGTCGCGGGCGTGCACAAGGGGATCAGGGCTCGATGACGATGGGCGTACCCGGGTCAATAGCGTCCCACACCTCATCCAGCTCGTGGTTGAGCATGGCGATGCAGCCGTTGGTCCAGTTGGAAGGCTGAACCCTGCGGTTGCCAATGCTGTTGCGCTGGCCGTGGATCATGATCATGCCACCCGGACGAACACCCAGCTCATTGGCGCGCTTGATGTCATCCAGGTTCGGATAGTTGATATGGATGGCTTTGTAGTAGCCGGAATTGGTCTTCTTGTAATCGAGGGTGTAGCGCCCTTCCGGCGTACGCTGATCCCCTTCCTGCTGCTTGTGCCCCTTGGGCGCCGGGCCCAGAGCAATCCAGTAGCGCTTCAGTTCTTTGCCATCCTTCATCAGGGTCAGGCTATAGGTAGACTTCTTGACCACCACCAAATCGGCTTTTTCGGTAAAGGCAAAACTCAATGCGGGCCAAAGCCCCAACAAACACAGTAATACGGCTCTCATTCCATCCCTCGACAAGCCTCTGGTGCGGGCTTTTCTTGTTACCAGATCATCTGAACGATGCCCGCCGAGCGGCGAGCGAGCGCCATGATATTGGATCGCCATCAATACTCAATATGCCCGGCAAAACATATCTTGCCGCAGCAAGGCCATCTTCCTTGAACGCCGTCATTTTGCATTGGTAATTAACAGTTAAAACAACAAGATACAAAAAATTATCGCGCTGGCACCCGGGGCAATGATCGGCGAAGATAACACTCCACTCCCCGACAGGATCATGCCATGCGCTCTTCGTGCCGCCTCGCCACCCTGCTGTTCTCGCCACTCCTGCTCTGGCTGCCCGCCAGTGTCGCCGCCGATGCACTCTGGCTGCGCGAGCCCGCCCTCTCCCCCGATGGCAAGCGGCTTGCTTTCACCTGGCAGGGGCGCATTTTTGTCGCCAGTGCCGAGGGTGGCCCCGCCACGGCGCTCACTGGCAGCGACTACCTGAGCCAGCGGCCAATCTGGTCGCCGGATGGCAAACAGCTCGCCTTTGCCGCCAATCTCTACGGCAACGAGGATGTGTTCGTGGTACCCGCCAACGGCGGCGAGATGGTGCGCCTCACTCGCGATTCGCGCACCGATCTGCCGCAAGCCTTCAGCGCCGATGGCAAACGGCTGTTGCTGAGCAGCCAGCGCCTGGGGACGCCCGCTGCCGACCATTTTGTCGCGGAAGGCTACCAATGGGGCGAGCTCTACTGGACCCAGATCACCGGCGGCACCTTGCAGGCCGATCTGCCGCTGCCTGCGACCCTCGCCCGCCCCCACGGGGAGCGGCTCGCCTATCAGATGCCCTCGGCGGATCAACCCTTTCGCAAGCATCAGCACTCGTTCGCGGTGCCCCGTCTCTGGTTGTTTGATGGCAAGCAGCACAAGCAGCTGACGGAAGATCGGGTGGCGGCCACCGATCCGGTCTGGAGCGACAAGGGGGACAGCCTCTTTTACCTGAGCGAGCGCAGCGGTGATTTCAACGTCTGGCGCCGGGATCTCGCCAGCGGCAAGGAGCAACAGCTGACCCACTATCAGGGCCATCCGGTGCGGGGGCTCAGCGCCTCTCGCAATGGTGATCTGGTCTGGTCATGGCTGGGTGAACTCTATCGCCTCGATGCCGGTAGCAGCGAGCCGCGCAAATTGACCCTCACCCCGCAAGTGGCAAGCGCGCCGGATGAGGCGAGCGAGACCTTGACCCTGGCAGACGAAGCGCTGGTCAGCGAAGAGGCGGACGAGCTGATCCTGGTGAGCGAGGGCAACCTGTTTGCCGTCGACCCCGAGCGGGAGCGGGTGCGCCAGCTGACTCGTGACCCGAGCGAGCAATCCAGCCCTCTCTTTGCCGAGCAGGGGCGCGCCCTCATCTATCTGTCCGAGCAGCAGGGGCATGCCGCCCTCTATCGCCTGCGCAAGGGGGATCCGGATCTGCTGTTCAGCGATCCCGGCACCCTGACCGAGAGCCTGCTGCTGGCCATTCCCGGCAAGGGGATCAGCCGTCCGGTGCTCTCCCCCGATGGCAAACAGCTCGCCTTCGTGGTGGATGGCCAAGCCATCCACCTGCTCGATCTGGCGAGCAACAAGCAGCGGGAGCTGGTGCCTGCCAGCTTCAACCCGTCGCGCCACGAGGTGCATCTCGCCTTCGCCCCCGACTCCCGCCATCTGGCGCTCACCTTCCGCCCCGATGCGGCAGAGCAGGAGATCGCGGTGATCGATACGGCCAATCCCAAGGCCAAACCGGTCAATGTCAGCCTCAACGGCTATCAGGATGGGCAACCGGGCTGGAGTCAGGATGGCGCCATCCTCTACTGGCAATCGACCCGGTTTGGCGCACTGGGGCCCGATGGCGAGCCCCTCGTCACCAACCTGCTCGGCATTTACAGCAGCCGCGCCGCCAGAGCTGATGCGATTGCCGAGCTGGAGCCGCCGAAAGGGGGATACGGCTTTGAGAGCGATCGCCTCAACCATCGGGAAGCGCTGCTGTTGCAACCCACCGGCACCCTGCTCGCCAGCCGCATCATCGGCGACCAGCTGATCTATCTGGTGGAGGAGATGGGGGTCAACGGCGAGAGCGAGATCAAGGGCTACAGCCAGGATCTGCGCAAGGGCAAAACCAGCGAACTGTTTGGCGAGCAGCCCGGCCCTGCGCTGGCAAGCCTCAACCAGCAGGGCACCTTGGCTACCCTGGTGCGGGATGGGGAGATCACCCGGATCCACCTCGACTCCGGCGAAGCCACCAGCACCCCCTTCGCCTTGCAACCCACCAGCCGCTGGCAGGCACGCATGACTGCCGCCTTCGATCAGATCGCCCGGCTCACCCGGGACGAGTTCTATCTGGACGACATGAACGGGGTGAACTGGGATAGCTATGTCGCCGCTTACCGCCGCCTGCTGCCGGGCATCGGCAACCCGCGGGACTTTGGCAACCTGTTGGCGGAGCTGGCTGGCGAGCTTAATGTCTCCCACACCTGGGGCAGCGGCCCCGCCCCCTTCCCGCGCATGGCGGACGAGACCGCCAGCCTGGGCGGCTACTGGCAGGATGGCGAGCAGGGGGCCGAGCTCACCGCCATGCTCTCTGGCGGCCCGCTGGATCAGGAGAGCGATATCGCCCCGGGCGCCCGCCTGCTCGCCATCAACGGCGTCCCGATTGCCAATCTGGCCGAGCTGGATCAAGCCCTTAACCATCAGGCCGGTGCCCGGCTCGCCCTCACCTTCCAGCAGGAGGGCAACAAGCAAACTGACGAGGTAGTGCTCACCGCCATCGACAAGCAGCAGGAGTACCAGCTGCAACAGGATCGCTGGATTGAGAAACGGCGGGAGCTGGTGGCCAGCCTGAGCGGAGGACGGGTCGGCTACGTCTATCTGCCGGCAATGAATAGCGAGGTCTACGATGCGGTGGTGGCGGATGCCCTCGGCAGGCAGCGCAATCGCGAGGCGCTGATCGTCGATGTCCGCTTCAACAGCGGCGGCTATCTCGCCAATACCCTGGTGGAGTTTCTGACCGGCAGCGGCAGCACCAAGGGGATGGCCAGCAGTTGGCCCCGTCAGGGCAAGGGTGAAACCGACGCCGCCACTCGCCAGTGGACCAAGCCCTCGGTGGTGCTGGTCAACGCTGGCAGCTACTCGGAAGGCTCCGCCTTCCCCGAGTACTACCGTGCCCTCAAGGTCGGCCCCATCGTCGGCGATCCGGTGCCCGGCACCGGCACCATGGTCTACAGCCACGACTCCCGGCTGATCCCGGGACTCTCCTACGGCATTCCGACCCTGGGGCTGCGCAAACCGGACGGTACCTTCTACGAGAATCAGGAGCTGATCCCGGATCTACAGATGCCCCTCACCCCCGCCGACATGGTGGCCGGACGGGATCCGCAGCTGGAAGCAGCGGTACAAGCCGCCCTCAAGCAGTTGCCAGCCAGCACCAAATAACTGCGCTCAACGAAAGCGAAACAGCTCGCGATGCAGATGCCCGTCCGGCAACAGCCGGGTCAGGGCATCTGCCATCCCCTCCGGCCCGCAAAACCACACCTGCTCGGGGGCATCCTGCGCAATGCGGGCAAGATCCAGCCGCCCGGCTGTCTTGTCCAGATGCAGCTGATAACGCACACCGGTGCGATGACAGAGCTCGGCCAACCGCTGGTGGTAGACAGCCCCCGCCAGATCTGGCGCGCACTGGATCAGGGTGATCCCCTCGCAGCGCTCTCCACGGGCAGCCAGCCCCTCCAGCCAGGCAACAAACGGCGTGATACCGATCCCGGCCCCCAGCCAGAGGGCTCGGCCTCCCCTCTGCGGGGCGACAAAGGCGCCATAGGGGCCGGTCACCACCACTCCATCCCCGACGCGCGCCTCTGCCACCAGCTGACGGGTATGATCCCCGAGCGCCCGCACCGCGATCACCAGCTGGCACCGATCCGCCGACACCCGCACCAGGGTAAAGGGGTGCAGCCCCTCCCTGGCATCAAATTCGAAGAAGGCAAACTGACCCGGGCGGTAATGGGCGAGCGGCTGCTCCAGCTGCATGGTCAGCTCGCAGGTCTGATCCGCCAGCGCGCGCACCGCAATGACCCGGCCCGGATGGCGATCCCGCGCCCCCACTTGTCCCAGCAGGGAGTAGAGGGCCCCGATAGCACCGATCCCGCCGATCAACCAGATCGCTACCCCAACCGGCGTCATGGCTCCCACCTGAGGCAGCAGGCAGAGCCCGTGCCCCCAACCCGCCAGATAGATGATCGGCGCCAGCCGGTGGATCAGCCGAAAGCGACCATAACTCACCAGCGCCAGCAAGCTCACCACCACCAGCGCGATCAGCAGATAGAAACTCCACTCACCCAGGGTATTGCCAAGGGCATGGAGCGAGATGCTATTACCTGCACCAGCCCCAGCACCGCTGGCCCCACGCCGGGCGGGACGGCTCAGCCAACCCGCCGAGACCGCCCACTTGGGCGCCTCCACCACCAACCAGTGGGCGGTCAGCGCCAATGCGCCACCGATGGCCGTCTGGCGGTGCAATCGCAACATCCGGTCCAGACCGCCACACCACACCTCCAGCTGCGGCAGACGCAACGCCAGCAACAGCGAAATGGCCATATAGGTCATCCCCAGCAGACCCGTCAGCAGCAACATCTCATGGCGCCAGGGCCACACCCCGTTGGCATCCCCCGCATAACCGAGCCACCAGACCCCGACCGCCAGCAGCGGCAACAGCCACCACATCCATTTGTTCGTCATAACATGCTCCCTGGTTCCATCGCGGCAGGGCCTCATCTCCCTGCTGATGGCACCATTGCACACCTGTCCGGTCACAAAACTTTGCCAGTGGGGGAAGCTTGTGTGGCAATGTGTGACAAACGGAAACAAAAGAGGGGCCGACTGGCCCCTCGTGATCACCCTTGTTGGCTCGCCCCTCTTCACAGGAGATGGCGCACAATTCGCCTCCGCTGTGATTGACGACCTGCCAGAAAAAGGAATCAAATGGGGACGTTACATATCTGCGGCGGAAAACCTGCTGCCCACTCTTCCGGACAAGGAGATCCCCCTTGCTTTCATCCACTGAACAACGCTACTGCCCGAGTTGTCAGCGCGAGACCAACCATGTCGTGGTGCTGGTCGACAAATCATTTGGCAAACAGCCGACACCGGAGCAAAAGCGCACAGCATTTATCAAAGACTTCATTACCGGCTGGGCCGCCGGCCCCTTTCTGGCCAACATGGATCGCTTTGAACGCCACGCCATCTGTGAAAATTGCGGAAATAAAGTTATTGATGAATGAAAAAGGGGGGGCAATTGCGGGCGTCAATACACCAGCCACCTTTTATGGCCGAAATCCATAAAGAATGCGTTGCGATTCAGGATCACAACGCCATAGACATCAATCAAACAACACAGTCACCGGCAACCCTTCCACTTGCAGGTTCGGGGGTAACTTTTCATCCAGCGAGAGTGCGACCTTGAGGGTTGCTTTCTCCCCTTCAAACGGTGCTGCAAGCTGCGCTGGCAGCTTGTCTGCAAGCTCCACAGGTCTGGCAACCCTGGCCGCCAAACGCTCACCACTGGGCAACTTGACGATAGCCTTATGACCCGGCTTCATCGAGGAGAGGTATTTTGGCAATACGTAGGCAATGACCAACGGGTCTTCCCGCTTAGCGATCAACGCGAGGGGGGCCCCCGAGAAGACCCAGTCCCCCTCCTGCACCAGCACATCTGAGACCTTGCCGGTAGCTGGGGAAAGGGGCTGCTGCTGCCTAGTGATAGCTTGCATCTCGGTTAGCTCCTGCACCAACTGGTGGCGCGCACTGGCCAGTGGCCCTGTCAGCTGATCTTCTTTGATCTGCAACTCTTGCTGCATTTTTTCAGATCTTGCCTTCTGCAAATCGATACGAGACTGGGTCCAGCTCAGCAAGGCACTGGCATACTCGGCGCTGGAAACCAGTTTCTCCTTCCTATACCCCGCGTACTCCTGATAGATCCCCTCCTGCTCATTAGCCCCCCGCTCTGCGATACGAATCTGCTCATCCAGGTTACTCAATATCGCCTGTTCGGCAGCGCTCTTGTCCAGCTCGATCGCTTTTAGACGTGCTTTACGCCCCTCTATATTGGCCCGTAGCGTCGGCGACTCGAATCGCATCAGGGCATCCCCTTGCGAGACGGCTTGACCGGGAGACATATAAATGTTGCGAATGAAGCCATCTCCATTGGCCACCACAAGTTGAGGTTCCGTAGTGATGATGGCAGGCGCCTGGGTCAGCCACCACTCTCGTCCCAGATACCAGAGCAGTATGATGACGGGGCTGAATGCCAGCAGCAGGATCAGATACCAGCGGGCTCGAAATGCGATGCGCTTGGCGGGGGCATAGAGCACCCGAATCCCTTGATCAGAGGTAGCGTCCTGTTTCTTGGGGGGATTGAATGTGACTTTCATCAGAATTTGTTTCCTCGTTTTAATACCCACCAGGGAGCCATACTGCTCTCCTCATGACCGCGACGGAAAATTTCGTTGAGCAGTGCCACGGCACACCATAGACGCATCAGCAGGGTATAGAGCGGATACAACAACAACCATGGCAACATACGCATATCCGCTTTAGGCCGCTCGGAAATGGCAAGCAGAAACACCATAAAGTTGACCAGAGTAAGAAGCAGATAGACCTGGTAGAGGCACAGCATCAAGGCCGTAACGAACGGACCAGGATAACTTAACACCAGCCACCAGCTGTACCCCATGACCAACAGCGGCAACACCACGTTTTGTGCCACCCCGTAGATCAGAGTGAACAAAAAGGTCTTCCATCCCAAGATGCGCGGAGTCAGCGATAACTTGTGTTTGCGCAGGTAGAGAAACAGCAAATCCCCATCCCAGCGCAGACGCTGGTTTGCCAGGGTCACCAAATCTGCAGGGGCGTCCGTGTGACCAATGGCTCTGGGGGCAAAGCCGATCTTCAGATTGGGATGGCGTTTGAGGTAGTGCTTGATCCGCACCGTTAAATCCAGATCTTCTGCTGTGTGGGTATCCCACCCTCCAATCTGGCGCAGGAAATCGCGGCGAAAAGCCCCGAATGCCCCCGAAATATTGTTGATCAGGTTCCATTCGCTCAGACCCGTCTTGCCCCCCTGCATGGAGATCATGTACTCGATCCCCTGCATACGGGTCAGCAAACCATCGCGCAGGTTGCGCACCCGCAACGCCCCACCAACGGCGGGCACGTTCGGGTCATCGAAGCAGGCGACAATCTCATCGATCATGTTGTTGTCGAAGGAAGTGTCCCCGTCTGCATTCATGACTATCTCGCCGGTTGCCGCCGACAAGCCAGCATTGAGGGTCGATACCCGCCCGCCACGCTGCCACTTGGGCAGTAGCACCAGGGTACGTCTCTCACATCCCTCAAACTCGGCGATACAGTTTAGGGCCGCCTGATAGGTATGGGCATTGGCCTTGGCACCATCGATCACCGCAATGATCTCCAGATGGCCGCGATAGAGCTGTTCCTTGAGGGTCAGAATGGTCGAGCGGATCGCCTCCCCCTCACCGTAACAGGTGATGATGCAGGAGACCTTGGGACAACGATGTGACAGGGGTAAATCAGACTTTTTTGGCAGCTGACGGGCAAACCACTTGAGGATCCCGGTCAGGGTCAGCGCCATCAGGGGCACCTCCATCAGCAGCAACATGGGCAGCAGCAGCAGGATCATCCTGGGCGAAAACTGCAGGCTGCCCAGGATCTCGGTCAGGATGTACCGAACCGTACTCATCCACTCAGGCATCCTGAAGGCTCCCGTCCAGCCAGCGGCTCAACCAGAGGGCGGTATCTTCACCCAGCGTGGTAGGGAGCGGCTCTACCTGCACATTCAGCGTCAAGGCATCCAGCCCCTCGACATTGTTGAGCGCCAAGATCCGCCCCTGCAAGATCTGCCAATCCTCCACATTGGTGTGCGGCAGCAACAACAGCAGTCGATCATCGGCATACTGGCAAACCACATCGGTATCCCGAAACAGTGCCTGCAGACGAGCCAGCAAGGCCCCCAATCTCTGCTGAGTCTTCAACAGGCCCAATTCGGCGCGCAGCTCGGCGAGCTGCTCGATCTGGATAGCCAAAAGGGTATGGTTGCCGCCGTGGCGCTGCAGCAGCCGGTTGCTCCATTGCAGCAGCCAGGGGAAGTGATCCATCGCCATCGGAGCCCCCCAAGTCAGGGGCAGATGCAACTGCTGAGTACCCTCGCGAGCAATATGGCGAGCCAATTTGCCGATGCGGTACTCATAGATGGGAGACACCAACAGATCATCGGGTTTGTGAGCCCGCCCACACTCATGACATCGCGCCTGTACTGCCGCCTCCATGAAACGGGCATGGCAAGAGAGACAGCGGTACTTTTCCAATGGTCTGTCGTAGTCGACCCCTATATGACGCAGGGTTGTCACACACTTGGGACAACGCAGCAAACCCTGTTGCATGAAGACATCCTGATCGTCCACATGACCGCAGGTGAAACAGTGCACCGCAGGCTTGGCCTGGATGGCGATATGGGAACATTCTGGACATACGTCGACAAAATTGAGATGAGCAGAGCTGCAACTGCTGCACAGGCGTAATCGATCGACCAGTTGTTCAATCTGCAACAGCCGCTCGGAGACCAGTTGCGGCAAGGATGCAGTTGCATCGGCCCCCAGCAGACAATCCAGCAGCGGGTAGCTGTAGCCCTGGCGACAACCTGCCTGCCAGCGAGGTAACAAACGGAAATGAGCCCTCGGCCAGCTGTACCAGGCCAGCTTCTCCATTTCATCCGGATGATCGCGAGGGGTCAATAACGCCAACCGTTCAAGCATGTCAGAGGCCCGTTCATCCAGCTGAGTCAGAAGACCGTCGGACAACATGGGGGAGAGAGAGCTCTTAACAACACAAAATACCGGCTGCAAATAACGTATCGGGTCACACCGCACAGCCTGCAACACACTGTCCTGCTCATCTGCCGGCAGGTTGAGCAGTAATACCGGCTGCTGCAATGGATCCCAGCGGGACAGGTCGAGAAGTGGCAAGGCTGCACGATCCACCGAGCCTCCCAGCAGCGCAATCTGACCAGGGTGTTCACTCGTGCTCATCATGGGGGAATAACCTCTTTCCATTCACTGACAAATAGATACTAAGCCAATAAAACGAACCAACCTGTTGTCATGCGCCGGCAGGCTCAGGCAATGTAACGAAATACGAATTGCCCTACACGGACAGCACTGCAGCAGTGTCAACGTTATCGACTGATAACATGAAGCTGGCGAACGCGCAGCAAAGAGTTGAGAGCTGACGCCATTTTCATGTGCGGCCCAGCCATCTCGAGGGGAAGAGATCTGAAACTTTCCGAACCCGACTCACATCGGGGGTGGCAAAGAGGGCGATTCTGCAGCTGTGGACAATTTAGTCAACCCAGAAAAATGGGAATGGTTCTCAAACAGATGAATAGATCAATCTTTATGCACAAAGGTGAGTACAAAAAACACTATTAACAAAATAAACAAATATGTGGGGCGATAAGGTTCCATGAGCTTATGGCCTACTCTTCACAACCCTATTCATATGAATACATATTTAATCTGAAATCTGCATACCAAAACCATAATGCGACAGTCTGTGTCGTCAACATATCTACAGCTGTACCAGCCATCACCGCGAGCATACATCAGAGCCACGCCAAGAGTGCCCCCGGCTCAAGAACCGGGAGCATTCCAGCTTACGCAACTGAGGCTCGTGCGCTGTGGCTCAGGATCCACGCTTCGAAATCGGTCAGCATGCGGGTTTCCGACTCGCTGTTGTCGGCGATAAGCTCGGCGCCGTGTACCACCCGGATATGGGCATCGAGCGGGCTTCCCTCACCCGCCGCGGGGCGCTGCTGCGCGGCGGCCATGCAGGCTTGCGCCTGTTGCCACGCGTCGGCGGCGCTCAGGTTGCACGCCTCGGCCAGCGGCACTGCGCTAAACCCCTCGCCAGTGAGACTACGCAGGGTCTCATCATGAGTCATGCCGTTGCCCGGCCCCCAGTAGTGGGCAGCCAGATCCGGCCCGATGCGCGGGTTGTCGGTGAGGTAGCCATCACGCTTGAGGAAGTAGGCGCGGGTCTGCTCCACCGCCATCAGCGCCAGCAGGTAGCCGTGATAGGCGCAGGCCGACTCCTGATTAAGGAGGTGCGGAATGGCCAGCAACGGACGCGGGCTCTCCACCCCGACAATCTTGCGCTCCCACTGGCGGGCCAGCGCCAACACTGCCTCGGGAGTGCGTTCGGCCTCATCCATGGCGTAGAGATCCCGTTCGAAGTAGGCCACCAGCGCGATCTGGCGTTCGTTAAACGCGCGAAACGGCTGACGCGCTTCAATCATCTCCTTGATGAGGGCGTCGGGAACAGCCTCTCCCGCCGCATTTCTGGCGTAACGTTTGAGCCAGTCAGCATCGTCCAGCAGGCTGTCGCAGAACATCGACTGGGTTTCGGCATAGGCCATGGAGGTGGGCGGAAACTCCTGTGAGAAGCAGGGGGCGTTGCCGGTGACATTGGCAAAATGCGCGGCGTGGCCCCCCTCGTGGAACAGGGTGTTGAGGCCACTCCAGCCGCTGCCCACCTGCGCCGGATCGGCCAGGCTGGTGAAGTTGACCACCGCCGGCACCCACTCCCCCTGTTGGAAGAAGCTCGGCACCGGGCCGTGGCAGAAGCCGTTCTCGTATTTCCCCTCCCGGGTCAGCAAGTCCAGGGTCAGGGTCGCCCCGCGATACTGGATGCCGAGCCGGCGGAAGCTCTCGACCCAATCCCGCAGCGCCCGCGAGAAGGGCACGTAAGGATCGAGCTGGCGGGTGACGTCGCCGCTCACGCTGTAACGCAGGTTGTGAGGCAGCAAGGCCGCCTCGCCCTTGGCGGCCTTCAGCTCGACCAGACTCTGCTGCAGCCGCCCATCGGTGCGGGCAATAAAGTCGTCGAGGATGGCAAACAGCTGCTCCGGGCTCATCTGCTCGTTCTTGCGCACCTTGTAGTCGAAGTAGTCGCGATAGCCCATGGTGCGGGCAAAGCGGTTGCGGATCGCCACCACCTCGAGAAAACCGTTGCCGACCACCCACTGCTCCAGGGTGTGGAACATGGCGAGCGCGCTCTGACGCACCGCCTCGTTCGGGCTGGCGGCAAGGGAGGTACTGGCGGCAGGCAGGCTGCCTGCGACCTGCTGGCCCTGCTCATCCAGCAGGGTCAGTTTCAGCCCCTTGCGGCGGGCGAACAGCGCCGCCTCGGCGGCTACCAGCTCATCCATCAGGGTTGCAGCGGCGGGATCTTCAATCACATTGCACTCGAAGAAGGCGATCCAGCCTTGCAGACCGCGCTTGAGATCATCCTCGTCGGCCTGCACCAACATCTCCCGCAATTCGGGCAGACGGGCCGGATTGGCACAAAAGGCCTTGTAGGCCTGCTCGGCCGTGGTGAAACCGGCCTGATCGTCGCTGGTGCCCATATAGGTGGACCAGAAGAGATCCTCCTTGCGCCTGTGCACCTGCAGGTAGTCGGCGTTGAGCTGGTTGAAGTAATTCCTGGCAATGGAACTCATAAATTCCCTCTTGTTATGGGGTCACCCGCAGCGGGGCCCACTCCTTTTTTTGAAGAAATGCCAAACCATTCACACTCTTTGGCAAAAATTGCGCTGGGATGCGCATCAACACGCTACCAAAAAGTGGGGGTTGCTGTCTGCTGACTATACTGATGTTAAAACGCTCATTTGAGAAAGCTCGGCAAGAGACTGAAAGTAAATGAGTTGTTAACTCTTACGAACTGGCTGCCGCGGTACAGAGCCACATAAAATCAACAGGGAAATGAGGGTTTAGTCATGTTCAAGCTCGGTGATATTACCGTGAGCCGCAAATTGATTTTGCTGCTCGCACTGGCGTTTGTCGGTTTTGTCTCGCTGCTGCTTATCTCGGCAAACGCGCTCCAGCGCAATCTGATGAGCGAGCGAGAGGCGCGGCTCAATGCGGTACTGGAGCAGGCCATGAGCCAGATCCAGTTTCTGGCCAGCACCCTGCCAGCAGAGCAGGCCCAGCAGGAAGCGCGCAAGCTGCTGACCAACACCCGCTTTGATGGCAACAACTATTTGTTCGTCATCGACGAGAACCGCACCATGGTGGTTCACCCCATCCGTCCCGAACTGGTCGGCCAGAAGATGGGTGAAGGAGGTGCCGCCACCGCCGGGCAGTTCTGGTATCAGATGGTGGATATCGCCAAAGGGGGCAAACAGGGCACCCTGCAATATGTCTGGACAGGCCCATCGGGCGAAACCGCCGACAAGCTCTCCATGGTATCCGGCTATCAGCCCTGGGGCTGGATCCTCGGTTCCGGCATGCTGCTGCAGGATATTCAGCAGACCATCTGGGCCCAGTACATGAAGATGGGGACCGCCACCGCCATCGTGATCCTGCTGATGGGGCTGCTGGGCTGGCGCATCACCCACTCCATCGTCTCCCCCCTCAGCCAGATCAACCACGCCATGCAACGGGTCGCCAAGGGGGATCTGGTGGTGAGCATCCCGGTACAGGGCAAGGATGAGCTGGGAGTGGTCGCCCGCTGCACCAACCAGAGTCTCGATGCCATCCGTCACGCCCTGCTGGAGGCCAGCCAGGGGGCCCGCAACGTGGCGGATGCCGCCCTGCGCATCGCCGCCTCTGCCGAGCAGACCAATCAGGCGGTCACCAGCCAGCGGGATCAGCTGGCCCAGCTCGCTACCGCCATGAACGAGATGAGCGCCACCATCTCCGATGTGGCCGGGCACGCCGAAAATACCGCGCGGGATACCCAGGAAGCGACCGGTGAAGCGGGCCTCGGCAACCGTGACGTTCATGCCAGCGTGCACGGCATCAAGGCGCTGGCCACCGAGGTGGAGCAGGCCACCCAGCAGGTCAACCAGCTCAAAGAGGGAGTGATGCAGATCAGCGAAGTGACCGCCGTCATCAGCGCCATTTCGGAGCAGACCAACCTGCTGGCCCTCAACGCCGCCATCGAAGCAGCCCGTGCCGGTGAGCAGGGCCGCGGTTTTGCCGTGGTGGCCGACGAGGTGCGCCAACTGGCCAGCCGGACTCGCCAATCCACCGAGGAGATCCAGAGCACCATTGCCCAGCTGCAGCAACGGGCCGTCACCGCCGCCAACGCCATGGATACCAGCCGCAAACTGGCAGAGAGCAGCGTCAACCAGTCCCAGCAGGCGGGGCAGGATCTCACCCTGATCGTCAACCACATCCAGCATGTAAGCGACATGGCGACCCAGATCGCGACGGCCGCCGAGCAGCAGAGCATGGTGGCCGAGGATATGAACCGCAACGTCAGCGGCATCAACGACTCGGCGCTGGAGATGTCCCAGTCCGCCTCGCAACTGGCGCAGGAGAGCGAGCTGCTGGCCGGTCTCTCCCGCAGCCTGGATGAGCGGCTTGCGGTGTTCAAACTGGGCAAGGAGTCCGCCGCGGCGCCGATGATGGCGCCCCTGTCTCCCCCCTCCGGCGAGCAGCACGCCCGCCATTGATAGCGTCAATACGTGTCGCCTTGTCACCCGACCTGCCAGCTCAGCTGGCAGGTTTTTTTACGCCAACAACACGCAATTAGCATGCATCTTATCGACATATTCAACGTTAATCGGTGCCATTCACAAATAAGAGAACAATTTAAAAACAGCCAGTTAGAATGATTTGCGCGCCATTGGATGATGCGTTTAAACATTTAACTTCAAATAATTAATCAATGCGGTGCACAATGTTGATGGCCGAACATTTGGCCCATCACTAATCATCTAGTCATTTGGCAAACTGACCGAAAGGTCGGGACGCAAAGCCTCCGGTCTACAGACGTTTTGTCCAGGATAGCGGGGTTGCCACACGCAAGTGTGTATCGGGGAATCCCCAGGCCAACTGACTGCCCACATCTGTCGAACAGAGGAATGTATGGCAGCAAAAATCCAACTCAATCACATCGCAGCGGTGCTGGCTCTGCTGGCCAGCGGCAGCGCCCTGGCTCATGGCTACATCAGCCAGCCAGAGAGCCGCAACTATCTGTGCAAAACCGGCGGCAACAGCCAGTGTGGCGGTGTGCAGTGGGAACCCCAGAGCGTGGAGGGCCCTTCCGGCTTCCCGCAGAGCGGCCCGCAGGATGGTCAAATCGCATCGGCGGGCAGCCCGCGCTGGAGCGAGCTGAACATCCAGACCAGCGACCGCTGGACCAAACGTGAAGTACAGCCCGGCCCCTTCGCCATCAGCTGGACATTCACCGCCAACCACGTCACCCGCAACTGGCGCTACTACCTCACCAAGCAGGACTGGAACCCCAACCAGCCGCTCACCCGCGCCTCGTTTGACCTTAATCCCTTCTGCGTCATCGATGGCAACATGGTACAGCCGCCCAAGCAGGTGACCCACAACTGTATCCTGCCGGAGCGCACCGGTTATCAAGTGATCCTCGGCGTGTGGGAAGTTGGCGACACCAGCAACAGCTTCTACAACATCATCGATGCCAAGTTCAAAGATGGCAGCCAGCCACCGCTGGAGTGGAGTCAGGCAGGCACCATCTACCCCTCCATCGACCTCGCGGCAGGCGACAAGGCGATGACCCGGGTATTCGATGCCAATGGCGAGCGCCCCGATCTGCAAACCGTGCTGACCATCACCACTACCGAACAGGGCCAGAAGAATAACTGGGCCCATGCCCTCGCCAGCAAGATCAACGCCGAACAGAGCCTGATCCGCGCCGGTCAGCAAGGAGCCGATGGCCAGTTCAATCCGGTCTACGGTATGAACCCCATTTATCTGAAGCGAAACAGCGAGTTGAAGCGAGTCGAGATTGACCTGCAACAGCAGCAACCGCCGGTGGTGGACAGCATCAGCGTCAGCGGTCTGGCCAGCGACTATGTGCTGGACAACGGCAAGGCAACCCTCGATTTCACCGTCACCGCACAAGGCGATCTGGCCGTCACCAGCACCCTCTATGACCACGGCGGCGTCGCCAAGGGTGAAAGCAGTGCAGATATCAAAGACAGCAGCCACACCTTCACCATGGCGCTGGAAGGACTCAAGGCAGGTCACCACCAGCTGGTGATCAAGGCCACTCCGAAAGCGGGCGGCGAGACCATCCAGCAGACCATGGATCTGATGTTCAAGGAGCAGAGCAGCGGCGAATATGACTTCGTCTTCCCGAACAACATCAAGTCCTACACCGCCGGTACCAAGGTGCAGCAGCCGAAAAATGGCAAGGTCTATCAGTGCAAGCCCTTCCCCTACAGCGGCTACTGCGTGCAGTGGGCCACCACCGCCACCCAGTTCGAGCCGGGTGTCGGATCCCACTGGCAAGAAGCCTGGATTGAGCTGAAGTGATCCGCAGCGGGTCATGACGCCATCAATAAAACGGGGAGCCATTGGCTCCCCTTCTTGTCTTCTATCCCCGTTCAAATCTGGACGTCGATGACGGGCTAGCAGCCCATGACACCTCCCCGATAGCCTGTACGACTCTTGCGCAGTGCTCGCGATCCATCTCTCTATTGCTCATATCGGCCACTCGCATCGGGAGCCGGACGCAGACTCTGTGAGCCATGCCCCTCTGCCCCCTTGCTCGCTGTGCCATCATGGGATCAGGCTGCAACGATGCGAAAGGAAGCCGCCATGTGGATCAATGCAGAACCGGTCAACGGAGCCCTGGTCTCGCTGGCCATCGGCCTGATTATCGGACTGGAGCGGGGCTGGCAGGTGCGCCAGCTGGGGGATAACCAGCGCATCGCCGGGATGCGTACCTACGGCCTTATCGGCCTGCTTGGCGGGGTCTGCGGTTTGCTGCTGCCGACTCTGGGCCCCTGGCTGCCACTGCTCGGCCTGCTGGCGGTGGTGATCGGCTGCGGCCTCTCGGTCTGGCTGGCCCAACGCAGGCAAGGGGAGTTCGGCCTCACCAGTTCGGTGGCCATGCTGCTCACCTATTTGCTGGGGCTGATGTCGGTGCTGCTGAGCCCGAGCGAGGCGGTAGCCTGCGCCGTGCTTGCCGCCCTGCTGATGGGGCTCAAGGGCAAGATCCAGCAGGGGATGCTGTTTCTGAGCGAAACCGAATTCCACGCCACCCTGCGCTTTTTGCTCATCTCGCTGGTACTGCTGCCGGTACTGCCCAACGAGGAGATGGGCCCTCTCGATGCCTTCAACCCCTTCAAGATCTGGCTGATGGTGGTGGTGATCGCCGGCATCTCGTTTTGTGGCCACTTCGCGGTGCGGCTGCTCGGCACCCGCGCCGGACTGGTGCTCACCAGCATACTGGCGGGATTGGCCTCCTCCACCGCCCTTACCCTGCAGTTCGCCCGTCTCAACAAGGAGCAGGGGGGGCTGGAACGGCTGCTGGCCACCGGCATCCTGCTGGCGGGGGCCACCATGTGGTTGCGGCTGCTGGTGCTGGTGCTGCTCATTCACAGCGAACTGGCGATGCGCCTCGTCGCCCCCCTGTTGCTGCTGGCCACCACTGTCTACGGCTTTGCCTTCTGGTTCTGGCGCCAGCGCGAGGAGCTGACTGACGGCCCGGTACAGCCGGAAACCAGCAACCCGCTCGATCTGGCCACCGCCATCAAGTTCGGCCTGCTGTTGGCGCTGATCGGCTTTATGGCAACTCTGCTGCAAGACAAGGTGGGCAACTCCGGGGTCTATCTGCTGTCGCTGGCCTCGGGGATCACCGATGTGGACGCCATCACGCTGTCGCTCTCCCAGCTTTCCCACAAGGAGCTGGCGCTGGAGGTGGCGGCTCGCGGCATCCTGCTCGCCGGACTGGTCAACTCGCTGGTGAAGGGGTTGCTGGCCCTCGGCATTGGCGGCCGCAGTCTCGGGCTGCGGGTGCTGCTCCCCTACTTCGTCTCGGCCCTGCTGATCCTGCCCCTCGTCTGGCCTGCAGGATGACCGGGATCACCTGCAACAAGTGACAGACTGACGGCGCCCCTGACAGTCACGTATACTGCCTGCTCTTGCAGCATGAGGAGGTAGCAATGGCGAGCGACTGGGACAAGGTACTGGCAGGCGGGGCACTGGATAGCCAGAGCGAGGAGATAGCCAACGACCGGATCCGCGGTCAGGCGCTGCTGGCCCGGCTCAATGGTTCACCGGCGGGCGATGGCCCTTTGCGCCAGCAGATCTGCCGCGAGCTGTTCGGCCACTGCCCCGACTCCTGCTGGATCAGCACGCCGTTCACTTGCGAGTTTGGCCGCAACATCCACATCGGCGAGAAGACCTTCTTCAACTTCAACGTCACCATTCTCGATCTGGGTGAAGTGCATATCGGCAGCCATGTGCTGCTGGCCCCCAACGTGCAGATCTACACCGCCACCCACACCATGAACTATCTGGAGCGACGCAGCTGGACTGCCTACAACAAGCCGGTGCGGATCGGCGATGACTGCTGGATCGGCGGCGGCGCCATCATCTGCCCCGGCGTAACCATAGGGCCGCGCTCCATCATTGGCGCCGGCGCCGTGGTCACCCGCGACATCCCGGCCGACTCGGTGGCGGTGGGCAATCCGGCCAGGGTGATCCGCACCCTCAAGCAGGATGAGGAGCGCTGCTGGGAGCTGGCCCAATGATGGCGCTGGCACTGCTGCCACTGGGCGCCGCCCTCTGGCTCGGCCTCGGCGAGCAGCAGTGGTGGCCGCTGGCCGTGTTGCTCACCATGAGCCTGCTCACGGTGGCCGCCTACGCCTGGGACAAGCGGCAGGCGGTACGGGGTGAGTGGCGCATTCCCGAATCCCGTTTGCATCTGCTGGAGCTGTGCGGTGGTTGGCCGGGGGCGCTGGTTGCCCGCCAGTGGCTGCGCCACAAGACCCAGAAGCGCAGCTACCGGCTGGTCTTCTGGTTTATCGTGCTGCTACACCTCACCCTGTGGGGACTCTGGCTTGGCCGCCCCCTCTGGCAGCAATAGCCGCCCGAGTAACAAAACTGTGGCTTGACCGCCCGCTCTGGCAGCAATAGCCAACTGCATCACAAAGGCGAAAAGGGCCACATTGCGGCCAATTGGCGGCTATGAGAAAACAGAGCAGACCTCATCAGCGTTTTCGCCGTTTATAGACGACAAGGAGTCGTGACATGACCATGTGGACAGGCATAGTCCTGATCGTATTTATCAGCGTATTGTTCGGATATCTCGGCAAGCGGGCCCGCTATCAGATGGGGGATGCCCGCATCACCGACCGCCTCGGAAAGCAGGATCTGGTCATTCGGGAGCTGCAGGAGCGGGTCGCCAATCTGGAGGCGATCGTCATCGAAGAGGAGAAGCGGCGCCCGTTTCGGGAGCTGTGATTTTTTCACCGCCAGGTTTCAGATACTGAGAGGGCTGCACGATGCAACCCTCTCTCGTTTCAGCAGACTCAGATTGCCAGCGGCAGCAACTCCGCATAGTCGCGGATCGCCGGAAAAGCGGTGATGCTCTGCTCCGGCTTGCAGCTATCCGGATTCTGGATCGCCAGCTGATAGCCGATGCCATAGTCGGCGGCGGCCCGCAGGATCCGCTCGCTGTCATCCACAAACAGGGTGCGGGCTGGATCGAACGCCAGCCGCTCGGCCAGCGCCTGCCAGCAGTGCTGGCTCTCCTTCGACCAGCCCAGCTCGTGGGTACTCACCATCAGATCCAGATGGTCGGCAAGACCGAGTTGCGCATCCTTCACCGATAGACTGGCGGGGTGGGCGTTGGTGAAAAGCACCAGCTGCTTGCCCGCGGCGCGCAGCTCGGCCAGAAAAGGGATGGCATGGGGACGCCACTGGATCTTCGCCAGCAGCTCCTGCTTGAGGGCACGAATATCGAGCCCCAGGGTCTCGCTCCAGTAATCCACGCAGTACCAGTTGAGGGTGCCGTTGACGGCGTGATAGTGGACATCGATCTGCGCTTTGGCTTCATCCAGCGGCAGACCGAGCTGCTCGGCGTAACGCTCAGGCACCAGTTGCTGCCAGAGGTGGTTGTCAAAATGCAGATCGATCAGGGTGCCATCCATATCGAGCAAGACGGTATCTATCTGGTGCCAGGGCAAGGTGGTGGAGCGGGAGTGTGGCATCGGGCCTCTTGATCGCGGATCTCGGAAAACGGGGCGGCAGTATAACGGATTTTTCCTCCCCCTTTGCCATCCCTGGCCCGTGGTGTTCGGTGTGAGAGTCGTTTACTCTTGAAGCACGATTTTTTAACGAGCAGCCAGCGTCCGATGAGCGACCCCCACAAGAGCAAACCCGAGCACATCTCAGCCGACCAACTGGATAACCCCAAGAGCAAACCGGAGATCCTCAAGGCCGATATCGTGGCCGAGAGCCGACTGTTCAAGGTGGAATCGCTACACCTCAAATTCTCCAACGGCGAAGAGCGGGTCTACGAGCGGATGCGCGGCGGCAATCGTGGCGCCGTCATGGTGGTGCCACTTTTCGATGCCCACACCCTGCTGCTGGTGCGCGAATATGCCGCTGGCACTCACTCCTACGAGCTGGGCTTCCCTAAAGGGCTGATCGACCCGGGCGAGAACGCCTTCGAGGCGGGCAACCGGGAGCTGATGGAGGAAGCGGGCTTTGGCGCCAACAGCCTCACCCTGCTCAAGCAGGTGTCGCTGGCGCCCGGTTACTTCTCCAGCCGGATGGATATTTTGCTGGCGCGGGATCTCTTCCCCGAGCTGCGGATCGGCGATGAACCCGAACCGCTCGAGGTGATCCCCTGGCCGCTGAACCGGATCGACGAATTGCTGGCGCGACCCGACTTCACCGAGTCGCGCAGCATCAGTGCCCTGCTCTTGGCCCAGAAGTGGCTGGCGGAGCAGGCAGAGTAGCCCGCAGACGGGCAGTTAACAGACAGAGGATAACGAGATGCAGGAGTTGTTGGCCTGGGTGCCGGGGGTCAAGGAGATTGCCCGCGAAGCCGGAAGGATCCTTCACGACATCTATCACGGCGGTCAGTTCGAGCGTCAGCTGAAGGAGGATGCGACCCCGGTCACCAGTGCCGATCTTGCTGCCGATGCCTACCTCAAACAGGCGCTCTCGGCGCTCACCCCCCATGTGCCGGTGCTGACCGAAGAGGCGGCCGACATCCCCTTCAGCCAACGATCCAACTGGCGGCAGTACTGGCTGGTGGATCCCCTCGATGGCACCGGCGAATTTATCGCGGGTAGCGGCGATTTCGCCACCCTGATCGCCCTGGTGCGGGACAATGTGCCGGTGCTCGGGGTCATCTATGCTCCCGAGTCCAACGTGCTCTACTGGGCGGTGCGCGGCTACGGCGCCTTCAAGGAGGTGAATGGCGAGGTGCTGCCCATCAGCGCCATGCACCGCGAGCATGACCAGCCTGACTCGCTGGTGGTGGCCATCAGCCGCCGCCAGAAGCTGGAAAATCTCACCCGCCGCCTCAACCCGGCCATCAACTACGAGCTGATCCCGCTCGGCTCCAGCTCCCTCAAATCCTGTCTGGTGGCGGAAGGGGCGGCCGATTGCTACGTGCGGCTCGGCCCCACCGGCGAGTGGGACACCGCCGCCGCCCAGTGCATCGTCGAGGCAGCCGGTGGCCGCATCCTCAGCCTGGCGTTGCAGCCACTCAGCTACAACGAGACCGAGTCGCTGGAGAACCCGGACTTTATCGTGATGGGGGATCCGGATCTCGCCTGGGGCAACATTCTGGCCCACTAGGCGGATAGCGATATCATCACTCCAGACATGCAGGCGGCCCGATGGCCGCCTGCTTTTTCAGGGAAGTTACCCCGGGTGATGGCCGGTGTGATCCGCTGGTCAAGGCGCTCTTGAACAGCGTGATACGCTGGCAAAGCGACAAAATGATAGTGAAACATCACAATCGGTCGGCGAGATATGGTGCGATTTTTCACGTAATTCTGAAAACACCTGATTAGCCAAAATAAAAAAATGACAGCGGATCAAATTTTGGTTTTATATTTCACAAAAATCACCAATATCAGTTTTGTTTCATTCTGCGATCCAGATTCCATTCCCAATCTCGCTGGCTAAACCCCGCAATGGCAGTGATATGTTTCAGTCTCGCTTTTTGAGAATTAAATCCCGATAAACCACAATGAACTCAGATTAAAACACTAACAAAAAGTGAATTAGTAATGAGTTTATCTGTAGAGGCTACCAAGGAGCTATCCGGTTCCTGCTCCACCACTGCCAGCATCACACGCTGGCGCCGTCACGACACCCACTGGGTCATCAGCCTGTTTGGCACCGCCGTTGGCGCCGGTATCCTGTTCCTGCCTATCAATCTGGGTCTGGGCGGCATCTGGCCTCTCGTCATCGTCGCGGTACTGGCAGGCCCCATGACCTTCCTGGCCCACCGCGGACTGGCGCGCTTCGTGCTCTCCTCGTCACGCCCCCACGCCGACTTCACCGAAGTGGCGGAGGAGCACTTCGGCAAGATGGCCGGCCGCCTCATCTCGGCGCTCTACTTCCTCTCCATCTTCCCGATCCTGCTCATCTACGGGGTCGGGCTGACCAATACGGTAGAGAGCTTCATGGTCAACCAGCTCGGCATGGCGACCCCGGATCGGGTGATGCTCTCCGGCGTGCTGGTGTTTGCCATGATCGCCGTGATGCTGGCGGGGGAGAAAGCGATGCTGCGCGCCTTCGCCTTTATGGTCTATCCGCTGGCGGCCATTCTGGCGGCCCTCTCCTGCTACCTCATTCCCCAGTGGCAATGGCCGGAAGTGACCGCGTTTGAGGGGGTCAGCTTCCTCAACACCGTCTGGCTGGCGCTGCCGGTCACCGTGTTCGCCTTCAGCCACGCCGCTGCCATCTCCGGTTTTGCCAACGTGCAGCGCCGTGAATATGGCGAGCAGGCGGAAGCCAAGAGCGGCCTGATCCTGCGCAACACCACAGTAATGCTGGTGGGCTTCGTGCTGTTCTTCGTCTTCTCCTGTGTGCTGAGCCTCTCGCCAGCCCAACTGGCCGAAGCCAAGGCCCAGAACGTCTCGGTACTCTCCTATCTCGCCAACATCACCGACAACCCGGTGATCGTGACTCTGGGGCCGCTCATCGCCTTTATCGCTATCAGCTCCTCCTTCCTCGGCCACTTCCTCGGTGCCCGCGAAAGCCTGAAAAGCCTGATCGCCAAGCCCACCGGCCTGCCGCTTGCCAAGGCGGACAAACTGGGCATCGCCCTGATGTTCTTCTCTATCTGGGGTGCTGCAGTCATCAACCCGGGCATTCTGGGGCTGATGGAAACCCTCTCCGGCCCGGTCATCGCCATGATCCTGTTCATCATGCCGGTGATTGCAATCTACAAGGTGGAGGCGCTGGCCCGCTTCCGTCACGGCTGGACCAACGGCTTTATCCTGCTGACCGGTTCGCTGGCGGTATCGGCGCTGATCTTCAGCCTGTTGAAGTAACGACTCGCAGCAGATAACAAAAAGAGAGGCGACCTTGGGGTCGCCTCTCTTGTCTCTGTTCGGGTGTGAACTCAGCCCAGCTTGGCGCCGTTCTCCACCGCCCGCTCAGGGATAGCCATCACCACGGCGCCATCCGGCCGGTAGAATCCGGTTAGCAGAAATTCAGACTGAAACGGCCCTATCTGTTTGGTCGGGAAGTTGACTACGGCGATGATCTGGCGGCCCACCAGCTGCTCTGGCTGGTAGAGAGCGGTGATCTGGGCACTGCTCTTGCGAACCCCCAGTTCAGGGCCAAAATCCGCCCACACCTTGTAGGCCGGTTTACGCGCCTCGGGGAACGGCTCGACCCGCACCAGAGTGCCCACCCGGAGCTCCACCATCTCGAAATCCTGCCAGCTAATCGTCTCCATCTTGGCTCCTGTTTATCGTGCACCTTGCATGACCCGCAGCATGGCCCAAAGAGAGAAACCTGTCTTCGGCGATCAGCCGTTTCGTTGCGGCAGGTGGCCGTTTTGCTGGCGCCAGAGGGACGGAGTGAGCCCGGTCTCGGCCAGGAAGCGCTCGCCGAAGGCCCCCTGATTCTGGTAACCGCAGCGGCTGGCAATCTCGCCAACGGGCAGTTGCGTACCGGCAAGCAGGGTGCGCGCCAGCGCCATGCGTCGACTGCGAATGTAGTGGGAGACGCTCACCCCCAGCTGCTGGCGAAAGGCGAGCTTGAACTGGCTCTGGCCAAGACAGGCGATGGCGGCGAGTTGCTGATTGGTCAGCGGGGCGGCAAGGTTGGCCTCGATATGGCGCTGCACCTTGAGGATGCGGGTGGCAAGGCGTGGAATGGCTGCGCTCTGCATCCCCTGCCCTTGCGCCAGCAGGGAAAGCCACACCTGCTCCATGCCCGCCACCTGCCGCCCCTCGGCCACCATGCGGTGCAGAAACGCGAGGTAGTGGCGCTGGGGCTCATCCAGCTCGATAAAGGGGCAGGCCGCCAGATCCCCGGGTAGCCAGTCGCTCTCCTGCACCAGAAACGAAAGCGCAGGATCGGCGGCGTAGTCGTGTCGCTCACCGGGGGCGATGATGCAGGCAGAACCGGGGGCAAGCCTGTGCCCCCGGCCCTGCACCTCGATCTCGAGGGGGCCGTCGAGGGGGATCACCAGTTGGGCAAAGTCGTGGCTATGACTGCAGACGTGGTGGTGATAGTGGCGCAGGCTGAAGCGGGACATGGCAGATAGCAATGACGCGGCCAGGGCCGCGTCATTGGGGATTATTCCTTGTCGAAATCTTCGATCTCTTTGCCCAGCGCTTCCATGATGGCGCGCGCTTCGGCCGGGACACTGTCCGGTTGATCCTTGCGCAAGTCTTCGTCGCAAGGGAGCGGCTGGCCGGTGAAAGCGTGCAGGAAGGCTTCACAGAGCAGCTCGCTGTTGGTCGCATGACGCAGGTTGTTCACCTGACGGCGGGTGCGCTCATCGGTCAACACTTTCAACACCTTGAGCGGGATCGAGACGGTAATCTTCTTGACCTGTTCGCTCTTCTTACCGTGTTCCGCGTAGGGGCTGACGTAGTCGCCGTTCCACTCTGTTCCCATGACTCACCTGTTCTCATTTAGCCGTGAGCGCGGATTTTAACCCTTAAGGAAATTAATGGCAATCCAACAGCAAAGCCATTTAGACGTCCGGAAGTGTTGACGTCTTTTTTAAGCTGGCGTAGTGTGGTTGTCCATGAGCCCGCAATGGCGGGATGGCGCGTGGCAGCAAGATGCCGGCGTGTGAAGAGACATCAAGGAGAGTGATATGACCCACAAGGCCACCCTGGCGGTTCGCACCGGGATTGAGACAGACCAGCAACACGGTGCCGTGGTGCCCCCCATCTACCTCTCCAGCAACTACACCTTTGCCGACTTTGGCGAGCCCCGTCAATACGATTATGCCCGCTCCGGCAATCCGACCCGCACCAATCTGGCGGACGCGCTGGCGGCGTTGGAAGGGGGCGCTGGCGCCGTGGTTACCGGCACCGGCATGGGCGCCGTCCATCTGGTCACCACAGCACTGCTCAAGGCGGGGGATCTGCTGCTCGCCCCCCACGACTGTTACGGCGGCACCTGGCGCCTGTTCGAGTATCTGGCGACCAAGGGCCACTACCGGGTGCAGTTTGTCGATCAGGGGGATGAGGCCGCACTGGCCGCCGCGCTGGCCCTGAAGCCTGCGCTGGTATGGGTCGAGACCCCCTCCAACCCGCTGCTGCGGGTGGTGGATATCAACGCCATCGCCAGCGCCGCCCACGAGGTGGGTGCGCAGGTGGTGGTGGACAACACCTTCCTCTCCCCCCTGCTGCAACAACCCCTAGCACTTGGTGCCGACGTGGTGGTGCACTCCACCACCAAGTACATCAACGGTCACTCAGACGTGGTGGGCGGAGTGGCGATTGCCAAGGAGGCTGCACTGGCCGAGTCGCTGGTGTGGTGGGCCAACTGTCTGGGGCTCACCTCCGGGGCGTTCGACTCCTACCTCACCCTGCGCGGTCTGCGCACTCTGGCCCCCAGATTACGCACCCATCAGGAGAACACCGATCGCATCCTCGCCTTCCTGCAACAGCAGCCACTGGTGAAACGCATCTATCACCCCAGCCTGCCGAGCCATCCGGGCCACGATATTGCGCGCCGTCAACAGTCCGGCTTCGGCGCCATGCTAAGTTTTGAACTCGATTGCAGCGAGACAGGCATTCGCGCCTTCCTCGCGGCCCTCACCCTCTTCTCGGTGGCCGAGTCCCTCGGCGGGGTAGAGAGTCTGGTGGCCCATCCGGCCAGCATGACTCACAGGGCCATGACCCCGGTCGCGCAGCAGGCAGCAGGTATCAGCGCCCAGCTGCTGCGGTTGTCGGTCGGTATTGAACACGGTGAAGACCTGGTGGCCGATCTGGCTCAGGCTTTTGAACAGGCACAGCAGGCAGAACAGGTAGCGAAGTAATGGAACAGCAGCAACAAGGAGAGATCGCGGTGGCAGCAGAAGCAGGATTGAAGCGACGTCACGTCCACAAATTTGGTGGCAGCAGTCTGGCGGATCCGGTCTGTTATCGCCGGGTCGCCAGTATCGTTGAACAACAGGTGGGCGGGGATGAACTGATCGTGGTCTCTGCCGCCGGCAAGACCACCAACCGGCTGATCCAGCTGGTGGAGCTGGCCGAAGCGGGGGACGAAGCCGCCGGTGAAGCCATCTCTGCCCTGCTGGCCTATCAGCAGAGCCTGATCGACGGCCTGCTGGAGGGTGAACTGCAGCTCGATCTGAGCAAGCAGCTGGCCGACGACATGCAGCTGATCGCCAAAACGCTGGAAGGACAGTTTGACCGCTTCGCCCGCAACGGACTGCTCGCCTTTGGCGAAGTGTGGTCGGCGCGCCTGCTGGCAGCCCTGCTCACCAGCCGCGGCGACAAGGCTATCTGGCTCGACGCCCGCAGTTTCCTGCGCGCCGAGGATGGCGCTCTGGTCAAGGTGGATACCGCCCTCTCCAGCGAACTGCTCAAGGCGCGGCTGGCCGAACATGCCGGTCGCATCGTGGTGACCGGCTTTATCGCCGCCGACATGGAGGGGCGCTCCCTGCTGCTCGGTCGCAACGGATCCGACTACAGCGCCAGCCTGTTGGCGCTGCTGGCGGACGGCGAATCCACCACCATCTGGAGCGACGTGGCCGGGGTCTACAGCGCCGACCCGCGTCGGGTGAAGGAGGCACGCCTACTGGAGCGCCTGAGCCTCGCGGAAGCCAACGAGCTGGCCCGTCTTGGATCTTCGGTATTGCACTCGCGCACCCTGCAACCGGTGGCCGACAGCCGCCAGCGCCTCACCCTGCGCTGCAGCTACAACCCGGACGAGGGCTGCACCCACATCCTGCGCCGTGCCCCCCGCTCCGGCGGTGCCCGCATAGTCTCCTCGGTGGATCAGATCGCCCTCATCGAGCTGAAGGTCCTGCCACAAACCAACTATGAGCAGACGGTGGCCACCATCGAGGCCCATCTGGCCCGTCACCGTCTCAATCCGCTCACTCTTCAGCGCCAGCCGGATCGCCGGGTGCTGCGCCTCGCCTATACCCTCGAAGTGGCACAAGGGGCCTTCGAGCTGCTGCGCGACTTTCAGCTGCAAGGGAGCTTCACTGGCCTCATCCAGAAAGAGGGGTACAGTCTGGTTGCGCTGGTGGGGGCTGGCGTCACCGACAATGCCGAGCAGTGCCACCGCTTCTACCAACTGCTGGCGGATCAGCCGCTGGAGTTCGTCCAGGTGGCCAAAGATGGCCTGAGTCTGGTGGCCGTGCTGCGTCAGGTGGTACTGGAACCCCTGCTCATTGCCATGCACAGCGCCCTGTTCAGCCGCCCGAATCGGGTCGGACTGGTGGTGTTCGGCAAGGGCAATATCGGCGGCCACTGGCTGAGCCTCTATGCCCGCGAAAAAGCCCGCCTCGAACATGAACTCAATCTGGCGCTCACCCTCTACGGGGTGTTCAGCTCGGAAGGGGGCCTGCTGGATGAAGAGGGGCTGGATCCGCTCAAGGTGCAGGACAACTTCAATCCCAAGCCGCTGATCTGGCCCGAGCTGCTGGCCCAGCTGGAGCAGCACGGTTTCGATACCCTGATTGCGCTGGACATGACCGCCAGCGAGACGGTGAGTCGCTACTACCCGGACTTTGCCCAGTTAGGCATTCACATCATCGCCGCCAACAAGTTTGCCGGCGCCGCCGACAGCGAGTTCTACCAGCGCATCAAGCAGACCTGCCGCGACCATCAGGTGCAGTGGCGCTACAACGCCACCGTGGGTGCCGGGCTGCCGATCCAGTCCAGCATCCAGATGCTGCGCCAGAGCGGCGACCGCATTCAGGGGGTCTCCGGCATCTTCTCCGGCACCCTCTCCTGGCTGTTCCAGCAGTATGACGGCAGTCGCCCCTTCTCCGAGCTGGTGGACGAGGCGTGGCAGCACGGCCTGACCGAGCCGGATCCCCGCGAGGATCTCTCCGGCCAGGATGTGCGCCGCAAGCTGCTTATTCTGACGCGGGAAGCAGGCTTTGAGCTCGACTCCGCCGATATCGAGCTGGAGAATCTGGTGCCCGTCACGCTGCGCAAGGTGACCGCCGATCAGTTCATGGACAGACTGAAAGAGCTGGATGGCCCGATCCAGACCGCCTTCGAAGGGGCCAAGCGCCTCGGCAAGGTGCTGCGCTACGTCGCCCGCTTTGAGCATGACGGCAAGGCGCGGGTCGGACTGGAGGCGCTGGAGCCCCATCACCCGTTTGCCAACCTCTTGCCGTGCGACAACATCTTCGCCATCGAGAGCGACAGCTACCGCACCAACCCACTGGTGATTCAGGGGCCGGGGGCGGGTCGGGAAGTGACAGCCGCCGCTATCCAGTACGATCTGTGGCAGATCTGCGCCAACCTCTAAGGCTGATATGCAAAGGGAGCTGCGCCTCAGCTCCCGCGCACAATAAAAAAAGCCCGAGTCGATGACTCGGGCTTTTTGCTGAATGCCGCTTCGATTAGGAGAAGCAAGCCTGCAGCACGTAGAAGATCGCGATAGCCAGAATGGCACCGGCAGGCAGGGTGATGATCCAGGAGACCACGATGTTGCGCAGTACCCCCAGGTTCAGCGCCGCAATACCGCGCGCCAGACCGACACCCATCACAGCACCGACCAGGGTCTGGGTGGTGGAGATGGGCAGACCGGTACCGGAGGCAATCACCACTGTCGCGGCAGTCGCCAGCTGGGCAGCAAAACCACGGCTCGGGGTCAGGTGAGTGATGCCGGTACCGACCGTCGCCATCACCTTCTCGCCCATGGTCGCCAGACCGATCACGATACCGATACCGCCCAGCGGCAGGATCCACCAGGCAATGGCTGCCTGACTGGAAATCTCGCCACCGGAAGCCACGATAGAGGCCACCGCAGAGAGCGGGCCAATGGCGTTGGCCACATCGTTGGAGCCGTGGGCAAAGGCCATGGCACAGGCGGTGATCACCATCAGGATGCCGAACACCTTCTCCACATTGGCGAAGTGCATCTTGCTGTCATCCTGCGGGTTGTACTTCTGGCCGCGAATGTAGATCCAGCCGGCAAACGCCACTGCGATGGAGATGGCGATGGAAAGCAGAATGCCCTCGCCATCGCTCAGGTGCAGACCGACGTGGGTCAGCCCCTTCTTGATGGTCACCAGACAGATCACCAGCGCAGTCAGGAACATGTAGAACGGCACATAGCGCTTGGCGTTGTTCAGGGGGTCATCGGTGTTGAAGATAAGCTTCTGCACGCTGATGAACATGAAGTAGGCGATGACACCTGAGATGGCCGGGGTGATGACCCAGGAGCCGACGATGCCGCCAAACTTGCTCCACTGCACCGCTTCCGGGCCAATGCTCACCACCGCAAAACCGACGATGGCGCCGATGATGGAGTGAGTGGTCGAGACAGGCCAGCCGAAGTAGGAGGCGAGGATCAACCAGGCGCCTGCCGCCAGCAGGGAGGCGATCATACCGAGCACCAGCAGGTCCGGGCTATCGACAAACGCATTGCTGTCGATGATGCCGTTACGGATGGTGGCCGTCACTTCGCCACCGGCCAGATAGGCACCGGCAAATTCGAAGATCATGGCAATGATGATCGCCTGACGGATGGTCAGGGATTTGGTGCCGACCGATGTTCCCATGGCGTTGGCCACGTCATTCGCGCCAATGCCCCAAGCCATCAAAAAGCCGAACAAGGCCGCCACGAGCACCAGAGTGGTGCCGTAATTCGCGATAATGTCCATTAGTAGTGTTTACCCAGTCAGTCGATTACGAACGAGCCAGCATCAGTTCCAGACGGGCGCCTACGCGCTCAGCCTGATCTGCCAGGTCACCTACCCATTCGAGGATCTTGTAAAGGAACATCACATCGATCGGATTGTAATTGTGCTCAACCGCTTGCAGCTGTTGGCGCAGTCCGATCTGCATGGTGTCTGTATCGTCCTCGATCAGATCCAGCTGATGGATCATCTCGGCAACCATTTCCACTTCCCGTCCTTTGAAGCCGGTCTCGAGCAGCTCGTCGAGCTCCCCGATCGCTTTCTCGGCCTGAGCGGTCGCATCAATACAACGTTTGAGGTAAGCCATGAAATCCGTCCGCATTTCGGCGGGGAACTCCATGCGACGACCAAGCATGCGGCCGGAGATATCCTTGGCACGGTTGGCAATCTTGTCTTGCTGGGTCAACAGCTCCAGCAGGTCGGTACGTGCAACCGGCAGGAACAGGCCGCGAGGCAGTTTCAGACGGATTTCACGCTTGAGGGTATCTGCCTCTTTTTCCAGTTGGGCGATCTGCTGCCGGATCTTCTCGGCATCTTCCCAACGGTCTTCGGCAACGGCGTCAAAGAAGGGAACCAACTGCTGGGAGCACTGGTGAACCTTGACGATATGCTTCTGCAGCGGCTTGATGGGGGACTTGGCAAAAAGCCCCAAAATAGTATTTACTGGCATGGCCAAACCTGTGTCGGTGAAAAAACACTCGATACGATTTTATGAGGCGCGCATGGTAACCGAACTGCGCCCTCAATTAAACCGCGAATTAATCTAGTCGTCTCGCGGGCATTATATCCCCGCGACCCGATTCCTGCCCCCCCAAAGTTGCCTGCCAGCCCGGAATGAGTATGCAAACTGAGATCGAGATAAAGTTTTTTGTCGCCCGCGACATTCAAGCCAAGTTATCCAACCTGCTGAATTCTCTTGAGATTAAAGAATCGTCACAACAGCAGCTCGGCAACGTCTATTTCGATACGCCGACCCTCGACCTTCGTCGTCTGGATATGGGGCTACGCATTCGCCGCTGCGATGCCTTCGCCGAACAAACCATCAAATGCCGCGGCCAGGTGGTGGGCGGCCTGCACGCCAGACCCGAGTACAACGCCCCTGTCAGCGGCGATCTGCCGACCCTCTCGGCCTTTCCCGATGAAATTTGGCCGACCCTGACCGAGCGTGACCAGATTCAGCAGCAGCTGGTCGCCCAGTTTCGCACCGACTTCCTGCGCCGCCACTGGCTGATCGTCTTCGAGGGGGCCGAGATTGAGCTGGCCTGGGATCAGGGAGAGATCGTCGGCAGTCAGGGCAGCACCACCATCAACGAGCTGGAACTGGAGCTCAAATCCGGCGCTACCGCGGCGCTGTTTGCGCTGGCCCAACGCCTCGCCAAGCTTGGTGGGCTGCGTCTCGGTGCCCAATCCAAGGCCCAGCGCGGCTATCGACTGGCTGGTCTTGGCAAACCGCTGGCCCTGCAGGCGCTGGTCGAACATGAAGGTATGGATGGCATAACGGGGATAGGCGAGGGGCTGCGCCACTGGCAGCATCACGAGCAACTCTGGCTGGAGCATCCTCAGGATAAAGGCATTCAACAGCAGGCACCCGCGGCCCTGTGCCTAGGGATCGACCTGGTCGCCCGCACTGCGGCCGCGCTGCCACAACCAGCGCCCTGGCTACCCGCCCTGACCAGCCTGCACGCACATCTGCAAGCCCAATCGGGCGAGCATGACGAGTGGCCTGCCGAGCTGGCCGATCTCTTCCCCTATCCGGCGTATGTCGAGTTGCAGCTGGCCATCGCCGCATGGCTGCATCACGCAGCCTGAGCGTGGCCATACCGGTACTAAAGGTCGGAAATAAAGACCGGAAACAAAAGCCGAAAACAAAACGGGTGAGCCTTGGCTCACCCGTTTTGCATTACAGCAGGTTGAGCTGCTGCATGGCGCTGCGAATGCGATCGCGAGTCGCTTCTGACAGCGGCATCACCGGCAGACGGCACTCCTCGCTGCAGAAACCGAGCAGAGAGGCGGCATACTTGGCACCGGCCGGGCTCGGCTCGGCAAACATCGCCTGATGGAGCGGAATCAGCTTGTCTTGCAGCTCACGCGCTTCTTGCCACTTGCCAGCCAGCGCCAAATTTTGAACCTCGGCCACTAGCTTGGGCGCCACGTTGGCGGTCACAGAGATACAGCCCTGACCGCCGCCGATGTTGTAAGCAACCGCAGTGGCATCCTCACCGGAGAGCCAGGCGAAGGGCTTTTTGATCAGCTGGCGCTCGGTCCAGGGGCGGGCCAGATCGCCGGTGGCATCTTTTACCCCGGCAATGCGCGGCAGTTCAGCCAGACGGGCTAGGGTCGCTGGTTGCACGTCAACGATGGCGCGCGGCGGAATGTTGTAGACGATGATCGGCTTGGCGGTGGCATCGTGTACCGCCTTGAAGTGGTGGTAGAGCCCCTCCTGATTGGGGCGGTTGTAGTAACCGGCCACATGCAGAGTAGCATCAGCCCCCACACGCTCGGCATGGAGGGTGTACTCGATGGCTTCGACCGGATTGTTGGAACCGGCCCCGGCAATCACCGGAATGCGACCAGCGACCTGTTTGACCACCAGCTCCACCACCCGACAGTGCTCGTCGTGGGTCAGGGTCGGGCTCTCACCCGTGGTACCCACCGGCACAATGCCGTGAGTACCCTGTTCAATATGCCACTCCACCAGACGCAACAGCGCCTCTTCATCCAGCTTTCCCTGTCGAAACGGGGTGATCAACGCAACGATTGAACCTTGAAACATGGGATCTCCTTCTCCTAAATGACGCGCATATGGCAATAAAAAACCCCGGTACGATGTGCGCAACCGGGGTTTGAAGCTTCTCAGGGATGAGAGGTTACGCGCGAACGTCGGCAGGCCCGAATTTCAGGCTTTTTTTGTGCTTTCGTTTCAACCCGTTGAACCGCATTTCGTCATCTCTGGTCAAAAAATGGTGTCTGGGCATATTTCGGGAACACGGCATAAATGTCAAGGCGAAAGGGGCTATGTATAATGGCCGCCCAAAATTGCGTGGAGAGACCCGATGAGCAGCCCAATCAGTGCCGTCAGCCAGATGCTGGAACGAAACCAAGCCCTCTTTGTCGGCAAGCGGCTACTTGTCTGCGGCGCGCTGGAGGATGACTACCCCCGCCAGCTGGCGAGCCTGGCCCGGACCCTGACCGTCTTTACCACCGATTACTGCTACTACCGCAGCCAGCAGGCCGCCCTCGGCGAGGCTATCCTGTTCGACCACCAGCTCGGTGGAGCCCCGCGCTTCGATGCCCTGTTGCTGCTGATGCCCAAGGCCAAGGCCGAGGCACAATATCTGCTGGCCATGATGACCCCCTTGCTGGAAGCGGGTGCCGACCTGTTCCTCGCCGGTGAAAACCGCGGCGGCATCAATAGCGCCGACAAGCTGCTGGCCCCCTATGGCGAAAAGCCGATCAAGCGCGATTCAGCGCGCCGCTGCTCCCTCTATCACGGTGAGCTGAGCAAGCCGGTTGAACCTTTCAATCTGGATAGCTGGTTTGGCCGCTATCAGTGCAAGGCGGGTGATACCGAGCTGACCGTGCTGGCGCTGCCCGGCGTCTTCAGTGCCGCCGAGCTGGATCTCGGCACCCAGATGCTGCTGGCCGCCATGCCGCCGATGACGGGCGAATTGCTCGATTTCGGTTGTGGCGCCGGGGTGATTGGGTCTGTGCTGGCCAAGCGCAATCCGGATCTGCGGGTCAACATGGTGGATATCAGCGCACTGGCACTCGAATCGAGCCGCCGCACCCTGGCGATCAACGGTCTGCAGGGCAAGGTCACCGCTTCCGATGTCTATTCGGATGTCTCCACTCGTTTCCAGCACATCGTCTCCAACCCGCCATTCCATGCGGGTCTCAAAACCTTCTATGCGGCAACCGAGCAGTTCCTGGCCAAGGCGCCGGCATTTTTGCTGCCAAATGGTTCGCTGACCATTGTTGCCAACGCCTTCTTGCGCTACCAGCCTATACTGGAGACACACTTCAAACGGACTGAAGTGATCAGCAGTGATGCCAAATTCAAGGTCTATCTGAGCAAAATGTAAATAAGTGTAAGCAGCACAATAAAACAGCTAGAGAGCGCCATCCGGCATCTGATAAGGTATTAAGCGCACGATAAAAACCACCCCTTTAGGGGTGTTTTTATACCGAACATTGAAAACCTTTTCATGTTGTTAATTCAGGGAGAGAAATACGATGGCAGGCATATTGACCATGATCCTGGCTGGTGGCGAAGGTACTCGCCTGCAGCCTCTGACCACTACCCGCAGCAAGCCTTCCGTCCCCTTTGGTGGCAGCTACCGGCTGATCGACTTTGTCCTCAACAACTTCGTCAACGCCGACTTTCTGCGCATCTATGTACTGACCCAATTCAAATCACAGTCCCTCTACCTGCACATGAAGAAGGGGTGGAATATCGTCGGCATCACCGACCGCTTTATCGATCCCATCCCGGCCCAGATGCGGATGGGCAAACGCTGGTATGACGGCACCGCCGATGCCATCTACCAGAACCTCGGCTTTATCGAGCGGGCCGAACCGGATCATGTCTGCATCTTCGGCTCCGACCACATCTACAAGATGGATGTGAGCCAGATGGTCACCTTCCACAAGCAGAAGAACGCCGCCATGACGGTCGCAGCCCTGCGCATGCCCATCGAAGAGGCGAGCGCCTTCGGGGTGATCGAGGTCGATACCGAAGGGCGGATGATCGGCTTTCAGGAAAAGCCGAAGCAGCCCAAGCACATTCCCGGCGATCCGACCCAGGCGCTGGTCTCCATGGGCAACTACATCTTCGAGACCGATGCCCTCTGCCGCGAGTTGAAGCGGGATGCCGCCGAGGAGAACTCCAGCCACGACTTTGGCAAGGATGTGATCCCGAGCCTCTACCCACGTGCCCCCGTCTATGTCTATGACTACAGCACCAACGTCATCCCCGGCGAGAAACCGCACGTCTACTGGCGGGATGTGGGCACCCTCGACTCTTATTGGCAAGCGCACATGGACCTGGTGGCCGACAATCCCCCCTTCTCCCTCTATAACCGCAAGTGGCCCCTGCACACCCACTATCCGGCGCTGCCACCTGCTACCTTCATCGACAGCGACGAGTGCAAGGTGAAGATCGCCAACTCCCTGATCTCCGCCGGTTGCTTCATTCAGGGCAGCCAGATCCAGCGATCCATCCTCGGTTTCCGCTGCAATATCGGCGCGTGCAGCCATATCAGTGAGTCCGTGCTGCTGGGGGATGTGAAGATTGGTGAAGGGTGCTCCATCCGGCGCGCGATTATAGATAAAAATGTTGAAATTGCGCCCGGCACCGTTATCGGTGAAAATCTGGACCACGATAGAGAGCGATTTACCGTATCCGAAGGCGGTATCGTGGTGGTACCTAAGGGAGCAAGAGTTGGCTATTAACCCACTGAAAATCCTGTTTGTTGCCTCGGAAGTTGAGGGGCTGGTCAAGACCGGGGGCCTGGCCGATGTCGCCAGAGCCCTGCCGATGTACCTGGCCCAGAAGGGACATGATGTCAGGATCATGTTGCCCTTCTACAAGACGATAAAGCGACGGGATGAGGCCAGACTGGTGGCGTCACGCTGGTTGCCAACCCACCCCGGGCTGCCGGATATCGGTTATCGCATCTACCAGATGGAGCTGGATGGCGTCTGCGTCTATCTGCTCGACTGCCCGCAATATTTCGATCGTCCCCAGCTCTACGCCGAGAACAATCAGGCCTATCCGGATAATGGCGAGCGCTTTGCCTTCTTCTCGGCCGCGGCCCTCCATGCCTGCGAGCAGCTCGGCTTTGCCCCGGATATCGCCCACTGCAATGACTGGCACACCGGCCTGCTGCCACTGCTGCTGAAAACCCGTCACGCCCACAACCCCTTCTTCCAGCAGACCCGCAGCGTGATCAGCATTCACAACGCGGCGTTTCAGGGGGTGTTTGGCCGCGAGCAGTTCTGGGCCATGCCCGAGATCGCCGACTACGAACGCCGCATCAACTACGACTACGGCCACGTTAATCTGCTCAAATGCGGGGTGCTCTACGCCGACAAGATCAACGCGGTCAGTCCCAACTATGCCCAGGAGCTGCTGACTCACCTCGGCGCCCACGGCATGGCGCATATCTTCCAGCAACGGGCGGCGGATCTCTGCGGCATCCTCAACGGCTGCGACTACAAGGACTGGGATCCGGAGTTCGACGAATTCCTGCCTGCGATCTACAGCATCGACAACATGGCTGGCAAACAGATCTGCAAAGAGAGCCTGCAGCAGGAAGCGGGGCTGGCCATAGCGGACTTGCCCATCTACGGCATGGTTTGCCGCCTGACCGAGCAAAAGGGCGTTCCCCTGCTGCTCCCTGCGCTGGAGAAATTCCTCCACCATCAGGTACAAGTGGTGATCGTCGGCTCGGGCGATCCTGCGCTCGCCACGCAACTGCAAACCATGGCCCGGGATTATCCGGGCAAGCTCGCCTTCATCAACACCTATGACGATCGACTGGCTCATCTGGTCGAAGCCGGTGCCGACTTCTTCCTGATGCCCTCTCTGTTCGAGCCTTGCGGCCTCAACCAGATGTACAGTCTCGCCTATGGCACCCTGCCACTGGTGCGCGCCGTGGGTGGTCTGAAAGATACCGTGGTGGATTGGGATGCAGATCCCGAGCATGCCACCGGCTTCTGTTTTAACGATCCGACTGCCGCCATCCTGCTCGATACCATGCGCCGCAGCCTGCTCTATTTCCTGCAGGACAAAGAGCGTTTTGCCAAGGTGCAGCGCAATGCCATGAGTACCCGCTTCAACTGGCCTGACTCGGTCACCCAGTATGAACGGATGTATCAGAACGCATTGGGCCGTTACTGAATGCCAGACGTCAGCTAATTGCTGAAGTTTTGTACCCTTGGCGCAACTTTGGGCGTCAACAGCGAAAAAAGTCCCCTTTGGCTGTTGACGCTCCCCCAAAACTCTATAGAATCCCCCTCCGCAGTGATGCGAAGGTGGCGGAATTGGTAGACGCGCTAGCTTCAGGTGTTAGTGTCCCACGGATGTGAGGGTTCGAGTCCCTCTCTTCGCACCAATACTGCCATGCTGATTCAGCAGCATGTAAATCCAACTAGAAAACCCGAATGTGCGAAGGTGGCGGAATTGGTAGACGCGCTAGCTTCAGGTGTTAGTGCCCCCCGGGTGTGAGGGTTCGAGTCCCTCTCTTCGCACCATGCTTCTCCAGACAGCATGTAAATCAAAACTGGTATCACAATGTGCGAAGGTGGCGGAATTGGTAGACGCGCTAGCTTCAGGTGTTAGTGTCCCACGGATGTGAGGGTTCGAGTCCCTCTCTTCGCACCATGCTTTATCCAGACAGCATGTAAATCCAGACTGGAAACCCGAATGTGCGAAGGTGGCGGAATTGGTAGACGCGCTAGCTTCAGGTGTTAGTGCCCCCCGGGTGTGAGGGTTCGAGTCCCTCTCTTCGCACCATGATTCTGACATGTAAACACAGAGCAATGCGCTCCAACCGCATTTAAAAACCAGCTGGAGAAAAATCAGTGTGCGAAGGTGGCGGAATTGGTAGACGCGCTAGCTTCAGGTGTTAGTGTCCCACGGATGTGAGGGTTCGAGTCCCTCTCTTCGCACCATTAATTACGCAAAAGGCCCATCACAAAAGTGATGGGCCTTTTGTTTTTACTCCTTGTTATGGCTATGCTTTTGACGACTCCCCGCTCATCGTCATGCCAAGGAACGCATATGATACTGGATACCGACATTCACAACTTTTACGAACATCTGGTGCTCAAGGAGATTGAGAAACAGGGGCTGCAGCAAAAGCTCAACAGCGATCAGATGGCCGACCTCTGCTGCCTGACCCTCAACCAGCTCCCCGCCCACTATATTCGCCACAATGTCGACATGATCTACTTCCTGACCGACGCCAAGCGCACCGAAATGGAAAAGCTGGTGGTCGAATCGCTCAAGGTGGCACAGCAGAAGATCAAGCAGGCTCCCGTCAAAAGCTCATAACCAGGGCTGCTGCCAGAGCAGGGTAACGATACCGGTCAACCCGGCCACTGGCAGCAAGATCAAGGCGGGGCGCAATCCGGGCTCCAGCATCACCCAGGCAGCCAACAGAAAACCGGCACTCCAGGTGCCGTACTCTTTATCCTGACCCCATGCGAGTACGGCCACCGCCGCCAGTAACATCATCCCCCGCAATATCCAGCGCATTATTTTCTCCCCACCCATCAATTGATAATAATTATCATATGCATCTATTGGGGATGCAAGTGGCGTCATAGGCAAGCTTCGTATGTGACCCTTTGTGTCAACAGGCCGCTCAAAAACGGGTTATGAGATCAACTAATTTGTGATTTTTTCAATCAAATGTGCATTTTTGCCAATTTGATGGGGCTTTAACCCGCCGGGTTTGTGGTAGATTGCGGCCTCTTTTTGGGTTGCCTCCTCGGGATCGATGTATCCACAGGACGAGAGGGAGTGACCTTGGCGAGCAAGAGTTTAGGAAGTATCTATGCAAAACCAACAAAACCACATCCGACTACCGGGCATGGCACAGGTATTTGCCTGTCTGGCCATTTTCCTGGCCCTGGCATTCTCGTTCACCAGCGTGCTCGATCTGCCGATCCAGCTGGCGTTGTTCATCGCCTGGTTCGTCATCATGGGGCTTGGCATCAAACTCGGCCACGATTACAAATCCCTGGAACAGGCAGCCGTTGACGGCGTTGCCAAGGGAATGGGGGCCATCCTGATCCTGGTCTCCGTCGGTGCCCTGGTCGGCACCTGGATTGCCGGTGGCATAGTCCCCAGCATCATCTACTTCGGCCTCAAGGTGATTCACCCGTCCATCTTCCTGCTGGCAACCTTGATCATCTGCTCCCTGACCTCGCTGGCCACCGGCACCTCCTGGGGCTCTGCCGCCACCGCCGGTATCGCCATGATGGGGATCGGCCACAGTCTCGGCGTGCCTGCGCCGCTGGTAGCCGGTGCCGTGCTCTCCGGCGTCTACTTCGGTGACAAGCTCTCTCCGCTCTCCGACTCAGTAGTGCTGGCTTCGACCATGTCCAACGTCGACGTGGTGGAGCATATCAAGGGGATGCTGCCTATCAGCCTGCTCTCTTATGTCATCACCGCCGTGCTATTCACCGTGGTGGGCATGCAATACTCAGGCAATGTCAGTCTGGAGCAGGTCAATCTGGTGATGGAGGCCCTCGACAACCAGTTCAACATCACCCCGCTGGCCATAGTGCCGGTGGTGCTGGTGCTGGGCCTGTTGGCAAATCGCAAGCCCGCCTTCCCGGTGATCAGCTTCGGCGCCCTGCTGGGCCTGATCTGGGCTATCGCCTTCCAGGGCATGGATCCGGTCAAGGCGATGCACTCGGCTTATAGTCCGTTTGCCATCACCTCCGGCATCGATTTTATCGACAACATTCTCGGTCGCGGTGGCATGGAGTCCATGCTGGGTTCGGTTGCGGTCATCATCTTCGGTCTGGGCTTTGGCGGCCTGCTGGAGAAGGTCGGTATTCTGGAAGTGATCGCCAGCGCCTTCGAGAAGCGCATCAACAGCGTCGGCAGCCTGACCAGCCACACCATCGGTACCGCGTTTCTGGCCAACGTGTTTGGCTCGGCCATGTATGTGTCGCTGATCCTGACCCCCAAGATCATGGCCAAAAACTACGACCGGCTGGGACTGGCGCGCAAGAACCTCTCTCGCAACGCCGAGTTTGGCGGCACTCTCACCTGCGGCATGGTGCCCTGGAGCGACAACGGCATCTTCATGGCCGGGGTGCTGGGGGTGGCAACCCTCGACTACCTGCCCTACATGTGGCTGAGCTTCACCTGCATCATTGTGACCATCATCCTCGCCTACATGGGCAAGGCAGTGAACCGGATCCCGCTGGTCGCGGCGGCAAGCTCCCGCTAAGCCATTCTGCAAACAACAAAGGCGCCATCAAGGCGCCTTTGTTGTTTCAGAGAAATGCTGTTTGATGGAGCACACTGATCACCACAAACAAAAACAGCCCTCGTTGCCGAGAGCCGTTTCATCAGACCGATACGCCGATCAGATGGAGAAGCTGGAGCCACAGCCACAGGTCGTGGTGGCATTAGGGTTGGTCACGGTAAAGCGTGAACCTTCCAGGCCCTCGGTGTAATCCACACTGCCGCCTACCAGATATTGCAGACTCATGGGATCGATCACCATGGTGACGCCATTCTTCTCGACTACGGTGTCCCCGTCGTTGATCTTCTCATCAAAGGTAAAGCCATACTGGAAACCGGAGCAGCCCCCACCCGTGATGTATACCCGCAGCTTCAGCTCGGGATTCTCTTCCTCGGTGATCAGGTTCTTCACCTTGTTGGCCGCCGCATCCGTCATCTGGATGGGCAGCGGGGCTTCTGCTACTGCACTCATTACTGACCTCACAACCATTAGATCCACAAACATGGAAACCGCGAAATTATCCAATACCCGACCATTCAGTTCAAGTATTCACCACGTTTAACCGGCAGCGGGAACCGGAGCTGGCGGTGCGGCAACCAGCGGCTTGATCACCTCACCCCACTCAACCAGCAGCTCTTGCGCCGGTTGCCTGCCGTCCTTGTTGATGGTGACACGGATCCGATCCGGCACAAAGCCTTCCGGCAACTGCCAATTCCCTTCCAGCAGCTGGAAATAACGCAGGGCATAGCGCCACTCGCTCACCTTCATCCCGAGATCGCGGCCGGTCAGCGTCTTCGGCTTGTCAGCCAGGCTCCCCTCTACCCGGATCTGCACCTGACCACGGAACAGCTCCCGCTTCTTGGCGGGCTGGGTCAGGGCGAGACGATAGTGGTAGCGACCGGGAATGCTGGTCTCCTGCAGGGTCAGGTTGTCGATCACCACCCCCACCTGTTCGCCGGTGGGGCGCATGATCCGCTCGAAAAAGGCCAGCTGGCGCTTGAGCTCCTGCACCTGCGCCTCCTGACTCTTCAGGGTGGTCTGCAACTGCTCGAAGGCCGCTTTCTGGGTCGCCAACTGGGTATCTTTCACCCCCAATTCGGTCTTGAGCTGGCCGATGGCCTTGCCCTGACGATCCAGCGTCTCCTGCTGTACCACCAACAGACTGCTCTGGGCCAGCTCCTGACGGTTACCGACAAAGTAACCGATGAGCCCGCCAACGGCTAACACGACCAATAACTTCAATAGATTGGACATAGCCCCTCATCCCGTTATCACGCCATTTACGGCAGCGCCTCTCCCTTCACTATACCGCCCTGACCGAGGCCAAAGGCGATAAAGGGAAAAATTAACTGGCCGTGGCGCTGCCATCACCCCGCTTTTGACGCGCGGCGAGCCGTAAAGTTCGCTCCAGGATCTGGGAATAGATGGGTCGGCCACCCAGCCACTGGGCAACCAGAGTCGCACCGACCGTGGTGATCATCATCGGCAGGATCAGCTGATAGTTGTCGGTCATCTCGGTGACCAGCACGATACCGGTGATGGGGGCGCGCACGGTGGCAGCAAACAGCGCCCCCATTCCGGCGATGGCAAAGGCGCCGGGCTCGATGCCAAGCTCCGGAAACGCCGCATGAAACAGATGGCCAAACACCACGCCAAACAGGGTGCCCAACGCCAGGGTCGGCGCAAACACCCCGCCCGGGGCACCGGAGCAGAAGCAGATGAGGGTCGCGACCAGCCGCACCGAAAAGATGAGGAACAGGGTCGCCATCGCATACTCATCCCCCATCAGATGGGGAATAAGCTCTGTGCCGCCCCCCGTCACCGCGGGAGCAAACAGCGACAGCACGCCAAACGTTCCGGCGACCAGCATGCCGATGGCCACAAAACGGTGGCGCTTGTTCTGGTGCAACGCCAGATAGCCATCCTGACAGGCCAGCACCAACTTGTTGAAGACAAAACCGAGCACCCCGAAGGTGGCCCCCATAAAAAGGAACAGCCAGAGCGCCTTGAGGGCTGGCGCATCGTAGTGGGGCAGAGTGATCACCGCCTCCTGCCCTTTCATGTTCTGCAACATCAAGGTCGCCATGATGGCGGAGATCCCCACCGCCTTGATGGCCAGAAAGGAGTAGCGAAACTGCGGCCGCATCTCCTCCATCACGAACAGGATCCCCGCCAGCGGCGCATTGAAGGCTGCCGCCAGACCGCCCGCCGCACCGGCGGCCAACAGGGCATGGCCATGCTCCTTGGGCAACCGGAAGATATCCGCCACCATCTTGCCGAGGTTGCCGCCGATCTGTACCGAAGGTCCCTCCCGCCCCAGCACCATGCCGGAGCTCAGGGTACAGATGCCGCCGAAGAATTTGACCGGCAACACTCGCCACCACCGCACCGGGCGCAGATCGTCCATCGCCCCCTCGATCTCGGGAATGCCGGAACCACCCGCTTCCGGGGCAAAAGTATGAGTCAGGAAGTAGCCGACAAATCCCAACAAGGCGCTGAAGCCAAAGCCGAGCAGACCGAGCTGCCACCAGGGACGGTCGGCCAGCAAGGCGATGCGTTGTTCTGCCAGCCAGTGGACACCAGATTCGAACAGACCGCACACAAGTCCGGCCAGGGTACCGACCAGCGCCGCCAGCAACAGAACCAGCAAGGGCATCTTGTCTTGCCGGATAATGCGGGAAAGCGGCCCCCGCGAAGAGGTATCGGCTTCAGAGGAGAGAGCTTGTTGCGCCATCTTGTTACACCAACTTGGAAAAACCATATCGTCAGCTAGCTGAGATCAGGATCACCCGGCGCGTTGCTCGGCTGCCCAGGGCTGGGGCTTTCTGCTATAGTCGGCCCGTTAAATTTTTGTCACGGGAGCAGACCGAGAGTCCGGGTGGCGAGAGCGCAAAGCATACTCCTGATGCTCCAGCCTGCCGAGTCTCAATCGGCTGCAATCCCTTGTGTGACGACCAAAATCCCATTAAGGATGATCCATGTCAAAATCAGATCAGCTGTTTGAACAGGCCCGCCAGACCATTCCGGGTGGCGTCAACTCACCGGTCCGCGCCTTCAATGGGGTCGGCGGCACGCCCCGCTTCATCGATCACGCCGATGGCGCCTATCTCTATGATGTGGATGGTCAGGCCTACGTGGATTACATCGGCTCCTGGGGCCCCATGCTGCTGGGTCACAACCACCCCGCCATCAAGGCTGCCGTCATCAAGGCCGTTGAGAAAGGGCTGAGCTACGGTGCGCCGACCGAGATCGAAGTGTTGATGGCCGAGAAAGTGCGCCAGATTGTCCCCTCCATGGAGCAGGTACGGATGGTGAACTCCGGCACCGAAGCCACCATGAGCGCCATTCGTCTGGCCCGCGGCTACACTGGCCGCGACAAGATCGTCAAATTCGAGGGCTGCTACCACGGCCACGCCGACTCCCTGCTGGTCAAGGCCGGCTCCGGCGCCCTGACCCTGGGTCAACCCAACAGCCCGGGCGTTCCGGCCGACTTCGCCAAACACACCCTGACCTGCGTGTTCAACGATCTGGAGTCGGTGCGTGAAGCCTTCACTCAGTACGGCAGCGAGATCGCCTGTATCATCGTCGAGCCGGTCGCAGGCAACATGAACTGCATCCCGCCGGTCCCCGGCTTCCTGGAAGGGCTGCGCGCCATCTGTGACGAGTTCGGTGCCCTGCTGATCCTGGACGAGGTGATGACTGGCTTCCGCGTCTCCCTGCGCGGTGCTCAAGGTCACTACAACATCGACCCGGATCTCACCACCCTCGGCAAGATCATCGGTGCTGGCATGCCTGTTGGCGCCTTCGGCGGCAAGAAGAAGGTGATGCAGCACATAGCACCGACCGGCCCTGTCTATCAGGCGGGTACTCTCTCCGGCAACCCGGTGGCCATGGCAGCCGGTCTGACCATGCTGGATCTGCTGCTGGAGCCGGGTCTCTATGAGCAGCTGAGCGCCAAGACGGCTCGTGTTGCCGAGGGACTGAAAGCGGCCGCAGCCAAGCACGGCATCCCGCTCGCCATCAACTATGTAGGTGGCATGTTCGGCTTCTTCTTCACCGACGAGCCCGAAATCACCCGCTACGAGCAGGTTACTCGCTGCGATATGGAACGCTTCAAGCGCTTCTACCATCTAATGCTGGAAGAGGGTGTCTATCTGGCGCCGAGCGCCTACGAGGCGGGCTTCCTGTCACTGGCTCACGGCGACAAGGAGATCGAACATACCTTGGCTGCCGCCGAGCGCAGCTTCGCCAAGCTGGCTGGCTAAATCGCCGCTGGTTGTCGCAAAGGGCCCGTCATGGGCCCTTTTCTATTACAGAGACTCCATCACCACACAGGGCGGCAATACGCCCATTTCTGGTGCATTACCCCCTCGTCATCCACCGATTTGTCATTCTCTGGTGCAACTTACCCCGCCATCCCTGTCATAAAGCAGGCCCACTATTTGCACATTCACCACAAGAGCCCACGTCACCGAGGTCCATATGGCAGAGATGAGCCCCATCGATGTGCTGCGGCGCTATCAGGAGTATCAGGAAGAGCTGACCCCGCTACTGCAGGGGCTGCTCAGCGCCCCCCTTGCCTCGCTCAAGGGGTATCCCTTTGTCGTCAGCATTGACCACTATCAGGGGCCGATGAGCATCCAGCCTGCGGCACCGGCGGCCTATAACCGACTGCACCTTATCGTGCAGGGGCAAGGACGGGAGATCACCGTCTGTCTGAATCAGCTGATTGGCTGGTTAATGGGAGACAGGGAGCGCCGCCGCGCCATGCCCTGGTTCAAGGCGGTCTATGTGGTGCTCAGCATGGCGCTGTTTTTGATCGTCGCTACCCTGATCTGGCACGGGCTGGAGCAGCTTTACCAGCTATTGTGCGGCGAGCAGCAGAACCAGCTAGGCGCCTTTAGCGCCATCATCTTTCTGACGCTGGCACTGGCAGTGTTCGATCTGGGCAAGACCATTCTGGAAGAGGAGGTACTGCTGCATAAGGATATCTTCCGCCACAGCGCCATTCGCCGCACCATCACCCGCTTTATCGCCGCCATTCTGATCGCGGTCTCCATCGAGGGGCTGTTACTGCTGTTCAAAGGCTCGCTCGGCCAGAACGAGCTGCTCTGGCCAGCGGTCGGAGTGATGGGGTGTGCGGTGGGTTTGCTGCTGGCACTTGGCCTCTATGTCTTTCTGGGAGCCAAGGCCGAAGCGGCACTGGTACAGGCTAGCCTGCGCTCTCCACCGCCAGTTGCACAGGGGAGCGACGCGCCGCCCGCCAGGAGGCGTACATGGTCCAGGAGGTATAGATGACGATAAAGGCAACCAGCCACTTCAGCATCTCCATATCCATGGATTTGACCAGCATGGCGGCCAGCACCACACCGATGGGGCCGAAGATGGCTACCGCCAGCACCGCCTTGGCATCAAACGCCCCTTTGCGGATAAAGGTGCCTGCGGAGAAAACGCTAAGCACGGCGGTGGAGCCCATCATGATGGGAAACGCCGCCAGCGGATTCATCCCCAGCAGATAAACCAGCGTCATGCAGGGAGCAAACAGGCCGATACCGACATTCATCAGCACTCCGAAGATGAAGTTGCCGAGCAGGGCGATCGCCAACTTGTAGCCGCTGAGTCCCATTGCATCGCCGCCTACAGGGAAAAGACCCAGCAGACCGGCAAAGATAAGCCCTGCGACGACCAGCAAGGAGATGGCCATCACCAACCGGATGGTCTGCCGATCAAATGAGGCCACATGGCGAGCGCCCCAGGCCGCGCCAGCTGCGGCGGCCATCATCATGCTGATCAGCGTCAGCGGATCCACCGCGACTGCGCCGACAAAGATCAGCGACTGAGTCACGGTCGGCAGCACACACTGCCCATTGAGGGTACCCGGCAGCACTCGATCATCGATCAGCTTGAACTGCTTGTAGCAGGCGGTCTTTACCGCAAAGCTGCCCACCCCCAGGGTATCGAGGAAGTTGGCAACCCCACCGATCAACGCCACCGGCCAGAAGGGGGTCGCCTCAAAGGAGCCACTTTGCTTCTTCCGCCAGCAGGCTTGCACCAGCATGAAAATAAATACGAGGCCTCCGGCTATAAAAACCAGCCGTAAAATATCAACTAACATAGGGGTTTCTCCTGCAACGGGCGGCGATTCTAAGGCAAGCAGCAGAAAAAATCTTGACCGGAATTAAGCAATGCTCACGACACGCATCTGCAAGGTGAAATATTTATCAATAGACTCCGAACGACTCTGCTAATACTTGTTACTGAGGCCAACAGGCCGGGTCCTGAGCACGTTGTTATGGTCCTTTCGCGACGACCACTTGTGCCAAAGGACATAATAAAAAAGAGGGCCGGTAGTGATACCGACCCTCTTTCTATTTCTGACCGAGGCGCTGGGCCCTCGACCATGACAACCGCTTATTGAATGCTCTTACCGGCGCGCACGTCCTTGATAAACCCCTTCAGGCTGGCCAGATCACGCGGGGCACCGCGCAGGATCTGATCACCGATGATGAAGGCCGGGGTACCGGAGATACCTAGCGCTTCAGCCAGCGCACGGTTGGTACCGAGGTTCTGGTCAATGCTGCCATCCTTGATCTTGGCCTCCACCTTGCTCCAGTCCACACCGGCCGCCACAGCCAACTGCTTGACCTGTGCTTCATCAGCGAGCGGGCCCTGATGGGTATAGAGCTTCTCGTGGAACGCCTGGTACTTGTCAGGCTGACCCAGCTGGACCGCCAGCGCAGCACGGGCGGCGAAGTAGGAGGACTCGCTCAGAATGGGGAACTGCTTGTAGATGTAACGGATATCTTTATCTTCCGCCATCAGCTGCTTGACCAGCGGATGGGCCCGTTTGCAGTAACCGCAGTTGTAATCGAAAAACTCCACAATGGTCAGCGACGCCTTCGGATTCCCCATCTCGGGATCCTGATTGGCATAAAGCTGCTTGGAGTGAGCCTTGATCAGCGCCTTGTCACTCTCGGCCTGCTGGCTCTCCTGCTTGGCACGCAGGGCATTGGACATCTCGACCAGGATCTCGGGATTCTTGACCAGATAGTCGCGAACGATTTGCTCGACATCGCTTTTGGTCAGCTCGCTTGCATGTACCGGCGTCGCCAGCAGGGTCACACCAGCCAGCGCGCAAAACAGGGCATTTTTAATAGTCATAACGTTATCTTGCAGAGGATATGATAGAGGCCACTATAGTGGTTGAGTCTGTTTTCAAGTCAAGCTATCTGGCCAAAAAAGCGCTTGATGCGCCCTGATTGCCACTTTTTCATGTCATTTCGCGCAATTAACCAGCAATCAAACCGGACAGGGATTTACAAGCCGGATCAGCATGGTAATATTCGCCGCACTGCTGCGGAGGGGTGGCAGAGCGGCTGAATGCACCGGTCTTGAAAACCGGCGATGGGCGACCATCCGTGGGTTCAAATCCCACCTCCTCCGCCATTCATACCGAGCCCATGCAATCATGTTGCGTGGGCTTTTTGTTTGCCTGCGATTTGTCATTCCTCATAGCTCTCAACACATTAGTCTTCTTCAACATCCTCCTAATCTTCCCGCCTGCGGGCTCAATAATCACCAGAAAATCACCAATCAACCTCAGAAGATCTGAGTTACTGCGCACATCCCAGCCCACTTTCTTATTCCCCAAACCACAACGACAACACGCAGCGACCACAACTCCTGCATGTTGGTACCGCCAATAACCCCTCTTCGGAATAAAGTCAGGGCCGATTAACACAGTCATAGAAAGCAGGGACGATGGGGTTGCGGCTTAAACAGAAGGGGCGGCTAACTCAGGAAGCAGAGATCCCAAGCAAGATATCATGACGTATAGGCGATCATGGGATGCACAGGATATGACGACGCCAGAGCCACCGGAAAAAGCGACAGCGGTTCAGCGAAGAAAGAGTACCAAGCGGAACATCAGGCTATTTGTGGAACCAGAAAACAGCGACGAGTAACAATAAGAACAGAGGAGAAGAGATAAGATGGGTCAATTATCAGGCGACTTACTGAATTGCAGGCAATAAAAAACCCCGCTCATCGAGCGGGGTTTCTTGTATTGGGTGCCTGGCAGTGTCCTACTCTCGCATGGCGAATGCCACACTACCATCGGCGCTACCGCGTTTCACTTCTGAGTTCGGCATGGGATCAGG